>DFGA01000032.1 GCA_002371615.1 Lachnospiraceae bacterium UBA3762
GAAGACTTCAAAGATCAAGATGGCATTCTTCATCAAGGTTCCCAACGGAAGAAGAAACAAAAGATATGATCAGGGCATATCAGAACAAAACACAGAAATTTGACTCTGATAAAATGACAGATGATCTGATCGATTCATATTTGAAGATGATAGAGGAAAGCGAACAGAAGCGAAAAGATCTTATGGAGAAGATACAGGATAAAGAGAACAACCTAAAAGAAGATGAGGTTGATACAAAATTCATGAAGCATGCTTCTGACGAGTATACCCGCAACTTCGCATATGCATAAGCGGCCATGCTAAAGGAATCAGCATATACAGCCGATATATACTTTATATGAATATAGCTAAGGACAGCGCATTTTCAATGGAGTGATCATTTGAGGATGCGTTTTTTATTGCAAAACACAGTATAACAACAGGGGGAACGGACTATGTCAATACCGGGATTAGGAACTTATAACAACTCATCATATTTCTTTGCTGCGGTAAGTAAGGGCAGGGGAGCCGGAGACCTTGGGAATGATTTTTCATTCAGTGGTCTACTTGCTCGTGATAATAGTGAGACGACTGAACTTGCACCAAGAGAAAAAGCATTGCCGTCCACACCGTATACAAGGATTATCACTGCAAATATCAAGACCGAAGAGATGACGGCTACCATTGCAGCAAACGGCGAGATGATCTATTCATATTCTGCAAGTGAACAGAGTTTCCAGATATGTATAGAATCCGATGGGGAGAATAAAACGTATAAGATCACCGGGATCGACAAGGATGGTAATCCTTTTGAAAGGGAATTTGATCCGTATGAGGTAGATCCGGAGAATGCTGATCTGCCGGAGTTTTCCGCTCTGTGTATGTATATACAGCAAACAGATGAAACAGCAGATCTTCTTGCTGATGACTATTTCAAGACTGACGATATCCTTGAAAAACGTAATTATTTAGGACTTCTTGGAAATTTTGCAAATACTGGTATCTTTGACAGGGTACAGTCAATGTTTGACTGTGCCAACAGGCTTCTCGATGAGATCGGAAGGATTATGGATGTCAGAGCAGGTATTGAATCGGTGATAGGGCCGATGAGATTCCAGTTGCTGACGCTTGATATTGAGAATACGGCAGAAGAAGATCTTCCGGTGATCCCCGAAAAAGTTAGCGAAGCATTATCAAGCGAGAAGATCGCCTCTGATGATGAAGAACTTGAAGAAGAACTTACACCACTTGGTATCGGATTTGCGAATGCCGGTATGATGGGATATGGGATGTCAGCTTCTCTTGTAACAACTCCCGGATCGGATGATGTGATCATCAGGGTAAATGTGGCAAAGGGTGGCGGTAACAGCGAATCCATAGACGTAAATCTCTCAGAATTCGATCCGAAGAATGCGACGGCTGTTGAAATGTTTGCTTATTGTGAATATAAGGATGCATGCGGGCAAGGTATAAAGGGGCACATGGGCGGAAGTTGGAGCGCTCTGAAATCTATAGTTTCTCCTATGGATGGAATGGACTTCGGCAGTCTTGATAACATATTGAACAAGAAGATGAACTGGACAAAAGCCCTGTCGGAATCTGATACTTCTCTTGAAAAGGTACGTACAGGAGAGAAAATCACGGCCGCTGATCTTCTTGCGCTGTTTGAGGAAAACAATAAGATGACATCACAGGATCTTAAAGACTCTGATGACTGGCGTACAATGTCTGATGAAGCCTGGGATAAGATGCTGGAAGGTATTGATAAGTTTATTGAAGCGTTCCGGGAGAGACTTCGTGAAATGATAAGACAACAGCAGGAGGCAGCGCTTAAAGCAGCGGCAGAGGCTCCTTCTGAACTTAAATCTGTAGCAGCTTCACAGGCAGCACTTGATGTAGCGGCAAACGGATTCTTTGGAGGAACCACATCCGAAACGGAAGAAGATACAGAAACAGAGGCTATTGTCGGGGAAGATCCCGGTGTTGATCACGAAAACAACTGGACTAAAAAGCTGAAGACCGACGATCAGACAATCCTCCGAACAGCTAAAGCTGCACAGGAAATGGAGAGTAAAGCATTACAGCGGATGGAAGAGTTCTTGAGTGGAGAGTATTCTGGACACGGATTGTATTGGAATAATCCGAGGAGTGAATACTATAAAGGTCTTATGAGACAGAGGAAGGATGAGGCAATTGAGGGTTAGTTATGCGAGCCCCTCTTTTTTAATAAAACAATTAGTGAATAGACACTGTGAAGGAGGTCGTAACGACCTCCTTTTTAGCTTTCGGAGATAATGTTGGTTTATGATTAAGGGGTATTGGATATACGCGCATAATCACGATCTGCACATTAGCAATATTGCGCATAATCAAATGCAATGGTATAATATGCGCATAATCAAAGATAATACAGATGCGCATACTGCGCATAGTCAAAGAGTGTAAAGAGAAGCACTATTATAGCAGATGAGGAGAACGATTATGATTTTAAAAAGAAAAATCTATAGCAAATTGCTAAATTGGAAAAACGAATGTCTGGGCACAAAAGCGATAATGATAGAGGGCGCTAGACGTATTGGTAAATCAACGATTGTAGAGGAATTTGCCAAGCAAGAATATGAATCATATATCCTTATAGACTTTGCGAAAAAGGATAAAGTTGTAGAAGAATACTTTAATCAATACCTTAATAAGTTGGATGATTTATTCATGCTACTTAGCACGTATTATGGTGTTAATCTTGTCCCGAGAAAGTCTGTGCTAATTTTTGATGAAGTACAGATGTTTCCGCAGGCCAGAGCTGCAATAAAGTATCTTGTTGCAGATGGCAGATACGATTATATAGAAACTGGATCGTTGATATCAATTAAGGAAAACGTAAAGGATATCGTAATTCCTTCAG
>DFGA01000051.1:0-27896 GCA_002371615.1 Lachnospiraceae bacterium UBA3762
ATTCGATTTCAAATGCCATTAAAATCCCTCTTCTGTAATCATTATATGAGATATATCTCAACCTGTCAATGCTTCACTTACCTATTAGATCTTCATCTTCATCTAACTTTGATATGTCCATAGTGTATAGAAAAGATCGTTAAAACAAAAAACCCCTACAGCTAATTGCTGTAGGGATTTTAATCATTCTGCCTCTTTCTCAAGCGTCATATTGTTTTATTACTTCTCAAAAATCTTACATCTGTTGGCGTAAGATTGGCGTATCGCGTGAGGTTATTAACGCTTAAACTCCCATGAATACTGCATTTCTCAGCTTAAGGTTTTAAGCGTCGGGAGAATAGGTACATCCAATCTTTTATTCCCTGTATATAGCTTAAAACACCGTATTTATCAACTTTTATTCTATCACATCCTCCATGTTTTGCCACCATCTGGAACATAACTTCACTGTTTTTTGCATAAGTATTTGATGAACTTATACATATTACATCTTATCACCCATGTGTTTATTATATTTATCAATCTCGTCAGCTTCCCAGTCTTTACCAACCATAGTATATATATCCATTGTGGTTCTCATATCACTGTGTCCAACCATTTTCATTGTGACTTTTATATTCAAGCCAGCCTCTGCACATCTGGTTATGAAAGTTCGCCTAAGTGCATGAGATGATATTGGTCTTATTATTACTATGTTTCCCCCATTTTCATTTTTCTCCATAGCATCAATATTAGCTGCTGTAATAATACGGCTTAAGGTTCTATTTATAGGCCCCTGCTGAAACTGAAGTCCCTGCTTATTTACAAATACAAAGTTTTTGAAACCATCGATTGGCTCTCCTTTATATGACAGATTTAGCTTCTTCTGCATAAGCAATGCCTCTACAGCTATATTGGAAAGTTTAAAACTTCTTTTTCCAGCTATTGACTTAGGTGGGTGTATGCTCCACTTCATATGACGTTCATCGAAATTCTTATAATATACAAGATTATGACGAATGTTTATTGTCCCTGTTACAGTTTCTTCATCAAGTTCTATGTCTTCCCACTGTAATCCTGCCGTTTCCCCCACACGAAGTCCTGTCGTCATCATAAAAGCAAAGAGCGGATACCAATGGGAGTTATGTTCTTCATCATATGTCTTTAAATACGAAAGCAGTCTTGCTTGCTCTGCCTGAGAAAGTGCAACCACTTCTTTGGATTTTTTATACTGTTTCTTTAGTGGCTTCATAATCCCTTCACAAACATTCTTACGAATATAATCACATTTAACAGCATATATAAACACCTGCTGTAGTACTGTTTGCAGGTTGTCCACCGTTGCTACCGATAGATGTTTTTCTGTCAAAAGATTCTTATAATACTTAATCACATCATATTCCGTGATATCACCGATTGGCTTCTTGCCAAATACTTTCTCAGTATATGCCTGATAAATCCAATCATAATTTGATGCTGTTGTTTCTTCAACAGTAATAGTGTTACGCCACTCTACATGAGCTTCATTAAGAGACATTCTGCTCTTATCTGTCCTTATGTGTTCGATTCTATCCCTGTCTAGCTCTGCCTCTTTTTTCCTAAGGCCAACGAGTGTTGATGATGATAGGAATCGTCGCTTATGGTCTTTATCAGTATATGAGTAAATATACATACCATCTTTACGTCTGGTCTCTCCTTTCATTAAAGTCATGTTTCTTCCATTCTCCAATATGGATTTTACTTTCCTTCTACCCATTGTCTTATCTCCTTATAATATGAGAGTTGCCGCTCACATCGGATGCTAATGCGGCGGCAACTCTTGTTGATTATTATGTAGTACTGTTATACCATCATACAGAAGGCTGAGCATCTAACCACTCCTTGAACGCTTCAGTCCTGACACGTTTTCTAAGCCCTATGAAAAAGACAAAAGGACAGTCTTCATCGTTCATTATCGACCTTAACCTGTTGATTCCTATACCACTCCATGTGGATGCTTCCTTGGTTGATATAGAATATGGCATAAACGGTTGTACTACACGCTCCTGTTCTGCCTCCATTCGTGTTACCTCCGTCTTGTCAAAGTGTGAGGTGGCCACCCCCTGCTTACGCTTGCAATATAGCACCGCCAAAAACCAGAGTCTATTCGTAGATTACACAATAAAAATGTCCACATTTTCCACAATAAAAAAGTCTGACAATTAACGCTGTATGACAGTTTAAAAAATAAATGAAATCTTTCATTTATATTCGAAAAGCTAAGAGCCACGAGTCTTTTGTGCAATATTTTGCTATAACAAATTGTTTATCTATTTTTTTTATGTTTTCCACCATTGCAACCACTCTTTGTTTGATTGCATCAGTACTTGGACATTATTATTGTCATTATCTCGTATCCGCTCTTCCATATATCACGAGTTCCATAGCCCTAACTGGTCGTCGATTTTCAACATACGAATCATCATCTTTTTTGATGCCGATAAGAATTATCAACCAGTCGATTCTGGGGCACACTTTTTACAGCCCATTTTACCTTTTACTATTGCACCTCATTTTTCCATACAATAACAATTTGCAATTACAGACAGCTTTTTCATCAAAAAATAATCAAGATATACTTTGGCACGATAACCATAATTCAAGACAAAAATCCACTATCAAAACCTCTCCTAATTCGAGACACAAAAATATGGGTTTTCTCAATTGATATATAACCGCATTGGGGAGAAGAATCCAGCTTGTATTTTTCTCATGAATTTGCTCCCATATTCAAAGCTAAATGCTTCTCCCGATTATAATGCCGACGCACATATCTTCGTGTATCACAGTTTTGCCAACTTGTTCGAGTAATGCATCATGATATATTTCAATCCTATATATTTTCAAGAAAACCATTCTATCAACTAGTTCATAGAATGTAGCACAAAATCATTCATATATTGAAAAACTGATTTATCCTATTCAATCCCAATAGGCTACTCCCTTAGACAGAACATCTTTACATCATACAACCAGTTCTCAATAGGTCTCCTGATATCACACATAAAACATTATTTATATTATTTTCATAAATACCCCAGATACTTAGCACAATAATTAATGCTTTGGGAACTCATAATATGTTGTTTTCACCATCCATGCTCTTCGCTGATTGTATAAATTCCATATATAGAAAAAGCTGGCTGTGACAAACGGTCAACAGCCAGCTGTAGTATTATCATTCAACATGTACCCCGAGTCTCAAATGATTAGTTTTGTTTCGGCAATTCCTTCTTTCTCCATTATCAGGCCAAGTATACTCTCTATTACGTAATGTCCTTCTAACTGCTGATAAATATCCATCCCATAAGCATTTTCCTTTTGAATGGTTGCTCCGTCCTCTCTTATTAGTGCCCTAAACAACATCCCATTGCGAAACCTTATATCGTACGTCTTTACAGCATCCTCTATAACATACAGTGGAGGGCGAGTGATATACTCAATAATCTTTCTGATTTTATCCGACCAGAGAGGAAGATTATTCCTAATGTAATTTTCAAGATATAACCTAAACTCAGGATACCGACAGCCTAATATATGAGCATCAATCTGTCTCACATCCTCACTATCTTCATGATTTACGCATATAATAATTTCATAACCTGATTCTTTACGCTCATATGACACTATCAGAAATGAGCCTTGGGCGATATCCAACTCCTCTCTGCTAAATGTGATGAAGAGATATCCTTCTGATGCATCACTTGAACTATCAAACTTCATAATCACAATAATCACCTCCTGCTTTATATCAAATCAAATACCGTTCTGACTTGCTGGGGTCCTCGTGGAACCCCTTTAATCCATTCACACTATAAAATACTCAACTGAACACAATCTTCACCTTAAATTTGTTCTGGTGACACCATTTTTCTCCTCAAATAAAAAACCTCTCATAGATTTATATTTCATCATCTATGAGAGGTATCAATATGTGCAGTATATATTGTTATTTCTTCTTTGTACTTTGCTTCCTTTTAGTGCCAGCAGTCTTAGAACCGGAATCACCTGTTGCACGTCTGCTCACTCTTGGCTTCTTTTCGGGTCTTTCTGTTTCAGCCTGCTCAACTACTGCAGGTTGCTTCTTCTCAACGATAACACCATCAAGGATTTGGATATTATCATCCTCGTCAATGACTATACCGCCCACTTCCGTGATAGAAGCCAATCCCCTTATCTGTGTTTCTGTCAGCCCTTCCAGCCTTTGAAATGTGTTTGAAACCACTTCATATGAAGTACTTTCATCCTCAATGACCCTGACCACAGAGAATATTGTGTTCTGTACAGTTTCTCCTATATCCTCATGCCACGGACGATAAGTAAGACCTGACAAAACCATAATATTCCCCAGATTCCATCCTTCCTTATCTGGAATAAATTCCAATTGTCCTGTGTCCTCATTTTTCTCCCATAACAATCCCTTAAGCTCAGCCGCGTCTATCATTTTTTTCGCTCTTGCTGGAGTCAATAAAGGGAAGCTTTTATCGCCCTGATTATAGGCGATAACGCCGTTGGTACGCGTATACCCAAGTGCCATGATAGCAGTAGCAATGTACATTTCTCACACCTACCTTTCCTCAAAAACATACATTTTATTTGAAGTGGGGGTATGATAACGCGAAATCCTTGAAAAGCAAGACCTATTCTATAATTTCTTTTGATATTTTTCTGATAATTTTTTTGATACTCTTCATTACCGATTTTTTGATGTATAGTGCCAATGCGATATTAATATGTATGACCGTGATTATGATAAGAACCGTCATTGTATAGTCCATGTTTCTTCTCCATATAAAAAGCCACTGTAACAATCACTACTGACTACTACAATGGCTTCATACATAATCAAATGCCTGCAAGTGCTTCAGCTTCTTCTTTTAAAGCATAGACTACAGTATTATCAAACCTGTACGCTACGATATCAACATCATCCAGTGTCTCACCAAGTACTGGTAAGCAGGTCTCCCTGTCATCATTATAAAACTCTTTAATATAAATCCTTTGCTTGTTGCCATTATATGGACAGCTACTGAGATGAACATTAACAATCATCTCGTTCCTGATGTGTTTCAGGACAATGCCTCTTATCTTATGAAAAAGCATATAATTATCGACCGCCCAGTCTTTGTTGATAATATATTCTTCCATTTGACCCTCCAATCTATATACTATTATTGAACATTATTATCTCGCTTTTTTCATACTCATAATAGCTTGAAAAAATGGCTTGAAAATGAATAAACACATATGTCCCTGTATCTCAATACAAAAAGAGAGACTCTATCTGTCCCTTGAGGACATATAGAATCTCTCATAGTAAGAGGTGCATATGGGTGTAGTATATTATGAACACTGTTATATTATTTTCTGGTCATAATAGTACGTCATCAACCTCTTCAAAGCTAAAGTCCCCGAATATCTCATCGATACCGCCATCTTTCTCAAAGGGACATATATATTCAATATCCGCTCTGCGCCAGTACTCCCCGTCGACCTTCTTATAATCTTCCAAGTCTTCAGCTTCACTCTTAGGAATCTTCAACCATACTTCGAAGCTATCAGAATCTCCCATCATTGTACTCCAAGTAAACCCATATTTCTTATTAAGGTTCTTCATAAGGCAGTTGTAACAGCAGAACTCCTCACCTGTCTCATTGTTAATATAATAGCCAGTCTCTGTTGGTATATCACCGCACTCACTGCATATATGCAGGCTTGTACCTTCAGCATTGCCGTTAGCATATTCCATCAGCTGGTCTAAACTATCAAAGCTAAGATCTGGGAGTTCGGTGGCACTGGAAGTATGATGCTCCAATACAATATTATATACTTTTACTCCAGAAACTACCCTTGCCAGCCTTGTTGTAATAACTAGCTCTCCTCCTGCTATAGAAAAATCCTCCCCTTTAAGAAGTTTATCCAGAATCTTTTTTTCTACTTTCATGCGCACAGCTCCTTTCTGAAATCATATTTTGAAATACTGAAAGGATACCGCCCAGATTCTCTCTCATAAAGCATGAAATTTTGCACGTCACAGAATAATGAATTGCATATCATAACTTATTCAGATTGGATATAGTTTTTTGAGAAAAGCAGGAAAACAGCCAATGCCTACGAAATGCCATCTCATTTTTCTCACTAGTCCTACTATCAGATAACCGCCATGCTAATAAGCTTTGGACAATGATGGAAATTTTTTAGCTTTCAATAAAAAAAATAAAATATAGGGCATATCCCATCTAAAGAGATACGCCCTGCCCAGTTTTCTATTATGCTATTATTTAATCTACTGCCTTATCATTATCCACAAAGGACTCACTTACTCCTATACCATAGAACTTCTCAAGATAAGCCAGTAACCTTGCAATAACCCCTTGCTTCTTTACAGCCCTACCACCGCCGAACCGTGATACAGGTGGCATTATCTTATCTATATCCGTGCCTGTTGTCTTTACCTCTCCATCCCTGAAAGCATTATCAATGAACTTCCTCGTTTCATCTGGCTTCCCGTGATTTACATAGCATATTTTTACCGGTATGACTAGTTATATCTTCTCTGGTTTTCTGTCCTCTTCATAATGTCTGATATTATCACCCCCATAAAACTCCAGCAGACGCTTTTTTGTATCCTCTATCCTGAGTTCTTTCTGACAGTCGATGTTATCAATAAATCTCATGGATGTACATTGGCCAACACATAATGGAAGTAAAGGACATTCTATGCAATCATCTATGATTCTGTTACTATCCCAAATAGTATCTGTCCGGTTTATTCTCTTTGACTGGTCTTTGATATTTCCCACCATGTATTCCTGCTGACCTATCAGGTGCTCGCAGATATATAACTCGCCCTTTGTTCCAATAACATAGTAATCTGGAAGCCGAGCTTCACAACCATAACCTCGTTTCTTCCCAAATCGTCTGTTGCCTTTGACAATATCTGTTGCCTTTTGATAATCCTCAAAACTAACATCATTTGTATCCATGATAGTATCCGTATTTTGAGGCGCTACCCTTACTGCTACAATCTTTGATTTTATGCCATAATCATTTTTCAAAAGATTAAACAGGGGCTGTACATCTTCTTTTGAGGCTTCTGATACATTGATATGAATGACTATCCTAAGCGTGTTTTCACAGTCCTTTATGTTATTCAGTACCTCATAGAAGTCTTCTTCTTTACAGCCTTTGAGTGCTGCATATGTTGATGCTAAACCATCTATCGGGATTACCACTTCATCGGTCACGCCAAGTTCCTTTAATTCCAGCGCCAATTCCCTTGTTAGCAGTCTTCCATTTGTATATAGTTTTGCATTGTAATCTATTTTATTTTTGTGAAGCTCATTGGAAATGTATCTTATGATTTCCATATTGAGTAAAGGTTCTCCTCCGAACCATTTTATTTTGAGTGGTTTTTTAAATTGATGTTCTGCATATCGCCTTTTGATAAAAGCGATGATTTCATCTGCTGTTTCTGTGGTCAGATTCTCTGTCTGACATAGTTGCTTTTGTTCAAAACAGTATACACATCTGAAATTACAGGACAAAGTGGTAAATATTGATAGGAACATGAAGTCTGCATTTTCTTGATACTTGTGTATATCATCCTTTAACTTTTGAATTTCATCCAGTTCTACAGGAACTATGAATCCCTCTTCTGCCAAAAATACAGGAACATCCCCCAAATCTATATTGCACTTATTATAGATATCAAGGAAATCATATCTCTGTATATATCTGTATTTCAGACTATATGCGTTGTATAACAGCACTTTATCCCTTGTATCCTGAGCAACAATATTATATCGGGAGTACTTGTATATGTTTTTTTCCATTCCCATTTCCATTTATCTCAAAAATGCCTGCCCAATCCCGGACAGGCTATTAAAATTGGTTATAAGACTTTTTCTATACTTATTCTGCTGCTGCACAGTATGAACCAGGGTCTGCTGGTGAATAGCAATCTCCACAATCTGACCAGCCACCACCGCAGTCTGCTGTGCAGTATCCCTCGCAATCACCATAATCACAATCTGCTACTGAACAATCGCTTGGTGCTGGTGTTACTATACCTGCGCTTGGCTTTGTCAAACTACTGTTTCCACTATTGCCTGAACTTGGCTTGCTGTCACTCAACAGGCTCCCACTTACAAACTCGGTCTCCTTATCTTCAGAAGTATCTTCATTCTTAAGGACATACCATGTTTTTTCCTTGTAAACCACTTTGCCGTTTACTATTACCTGCTGACCAGCCTTTAGTCCTCCGATGATTTTACTATCATCAACACTGGGCTTGTTGCGTATATTACTCTGCTGTTTAGCCCACATAGTGGTATCATCCATGGACTCTATTTCATATTCAGGTGCCCCTTCAACTTTATCAACAGTTACCTCTTTTTCTTCTTGTTGTTCTATGACAGATTCTTTGGGTTCTTCCTTTTCTTCTTCATATTCTTCAACCTCTGCTGGCTGTTCTGTTGGTTGCTCTGTCGTTACCTCAACATGCTCCTCAATTTGTTCCGGTTGTTGAACTGGTGCACCACAGGCAGTAATTGTAAGAGATATTGATAAACCTAAAGCCGATAAAAGTTCTTTGTTATTCATAATGAATATCCATTCTTTCTATTCCGCTTGTGCACACCATGTATTACTGCAATCGCAGTAGGCATAGCAATCGCAATGTAATAAAAACTCACCACAATCTGTGAAATCACAGAATGTTCCATCCCATTCCTCCTCACAATCCCCTGCTGCACAATCTGATGCAGGGGCTACAGTTCCACTATTCCCCGCATTATTACTTGGTTTCGCTGTGCCTACCTTTTTTGAAGACAAGAGGCTTGATGATATCATCTCTATGCTGTCATCATTTGTCTTAAGCACGTTCCAAACCTTTCCATTGTCTGCTGTGACCTTTCCTATGACGGTCACTTCTTCGTTCTGCTGAATCTGCCTGACAATATCATATTCAGTAGAGGGGCCCTTCCTGACATTGGCCGTCTGGGTCCCATACATCACAACAGGGTCTATATCCTCAATGTTAAACTCTGGTTCTTCTTCAGACTCTGCCTTTTCTTCTTCCTGTGCTTCAGCTTCAGTCTTTGTTTCGTTCTCACTGACCTCAGGTTCTTCCTCAACCTCTTTTTCTTCAACAGCTGGCGTAGGGGATGGGGTAAGCGTAGGGGTAGGGGTAGGCTCTTCCTCTGACACCTCTGAAACTTCCTCTACTGGAGCTGGTTGTTGTACTTCAGCCCCACAAGCAGTCATGGATAATGCTACCGACACTCCTAATGCTGTAATGATTTCTTTGTTTTTCATAAGCAATCCTTGTGTGTAAATATACAGTTAACCTTCATATAGAGTAATTCATAGAGTGTTTTGTGTCAACTCTTTTAGGGCTGTTGGATTTCTCCCAAAGAGTCGCTCTCGTCTATAAACTTTACTTTAAGTGTTGGAGGTCTACACCATATGATACAAGGATTGCCAGAAAGGCTTAAGCAGTTAAGAATACAGAACAGCTACTCCCAAAAGGAGCTCTCAGACCTTTTGGGCTTGTCTCCATCTGTCATAAGTGGATATGAGACAGGAGAGAAAACGCCCAGTACTGAAGTTCTGTTCAAATTAACTGGCTTGTATCATTGTAGTTCAGATTATCTTCTGGGTATAAACAAAAAGCCTGAGCCAAACCTTATAGATGTATCAGGGCTTTCGCCTGAACAGATAAAGTCTCTTCATGTCCTTATTGACTCCATAAGAAAATAATAAAATGACCAGCAGTATAATCACCGCTGGTCCTAAAAATATTATCTTCTCATATCATTTACAGTATTTGTGGACTGTGTTACGAGATAGACCAAACACCTTTGCTATCTCAGCTTTACTATATTTGTCCTTAAACAGCCTCTGTATGGTCTCAACCTCATCTGGTGTCAATGGGTCTGTGTCTCGCTCTCTTCCCAGCAGAATTCTTCTCTTCTCCACCTCTATATCATATTTATGCACTATGTTCTTCTTCTTTTCCTGCGGTATACTGACCGTTCCAGCACCTTTAATATATATAGTGTCCTCGTATACCACAGTTTTCAGAGGCGTTATAACAGAATTCTTATTAAGTTGCTCGATAAACATATTAAGCAATGCTATATATTCTTCCTTGCTATATATCCATCTATTCGCTGACTCTAATACTCTCCGCAAGTCATTCATATCCAGTTTTGTGTTCTTTATTCCTATCATAATAAGTTCACCTTCTTTTTCATTGTATCAACCTGCTCAGCATTCCAAGTTACATTCTATCGGTTTCAATGTAAATCCATGGTCAACACTGTTCTTACTACAATAGTAAAATGCATCGCGATTTTTCATTATTGCTACATTTTCTCTTTCTCAAGAGTATCAGCATATGATGGTCATTGGCAGTCACCGCAACGACTATGATAAACATCATCACCACAACCGCCATCGTCAATCATGCCTGTGCCACAGATTTTTCTATTACTGAATACATAGCTTGCTCCATACGTATGTCTCTTCCTCCTCGTTGTCGCAAGTGCTAAGTTCAAACAGCAATATAGCAAGCTGTTGAATTGTCATAGACTGTAACAGTAGACATATATACTGCATCTCCTCTTGATAAACTGCTTTTGTGTCATCCACCTTGGGATACCACATAAACAGGTTATCGACTCTTATGTTTCTCCATTGATTATCACACTCATCATAATAAGTATATTGCGATATATATAAGTGTTCAGCATACTTATACTGTATGTACTTATCAAAAATAGCCAAGTAAAGCACAAATCTTGGATGGGTATAGAATTCACCCTTTGCCTCTATACCAGAAGCTCTCTGCATCGCTTTGATTATTGATGCAGTCTTCCTCATTCTCTTATAAACTGCTTCTTTATAATTCCTTGCCTGCACTTCTGGTACAGTTGCATATATTCCAATCCCTCTATTGTCACAATCAAAGAAATAAGGAGGAGATACTTCAAAAGTATCGACCATTGGCCAGTTATCAGATGACCCCAGCATAATCCTTAGGTCGCCCATACTGGTGACCCTATGGCATCTATACTTTTTATATGCGTCATAAACATAGTATTTCTCTTCTCCCAAGGAGTCTGCACATTCTACCGATATGCTGTCTATTACCTCTCCCTGTTGTATATTGAGATTCTTCAACAGCATTTCTATCTCTGCTACTGCGTCTCTATGAATCTCAAGTAAAAGCTCATCAGCAATATAACAGGATTTCACAGTGGATATTTTGCTCATGCACTTGTTTAAACCACGAACAATAAACAATCCTACTTTATCTCCTGATATGATTATCTCCCTAAATCCCAGAGTAATCTTCAATTCGATAATTGTATTATCAATAAATCCGGTGCCGTCCTTAATCATTTTTGTATCCTCCATTTAATAAAATAATAGATACTTCAAATGATTTTTATGTATCATTCTGTGCAGTACAACGATGCTTTCTGCTCATCCATACTGTTCTCTATACTTGATATATGTTTTATTTATCCCTTATTCAGATATATCAATATCCTATTGCCATTCCAACTCCTTATCCTTCATTGTGCTGGACTAAAAAGAATTCATCTATATGCAGAAATCTGAGTCCAGCACAATGAAGGTATTGAGGGGGAGGAATGATGACGCTCACGATATCTCCCTTTTTGCCCTAATAAGCGTAGACTTGGATATCCCTGTCATCTCAGCGACCTGATTATATGAATAACTGTTGAGCAGACCTACAGCATGTTCTATCTGACCGTTCTTAAACTTCTTGGGTCTGCCATCCCTGTAGTCCGGTTTTTGTCTGGCTACAGCCTTTCCTTCTTGTGTTCTTTCAACTATCATATCTCTTTCAAATTCTGCAAATGATAAGAAGATGTTTCTTACAAGCCTAGAAGCTGGGGTATTATCTAAAACCCCAAGATTCAATATGTTTACCGTGACTCCCATGTTTATCAGCTTTTCAATTAACTCTGTTCCTTGAGATATGCTACGTGCCATTCTATCTAACTTCGTAACTATAATCGTATCTCCCTGCTGAACAGAATTTATCAACTTGTCCAGTTCTGGCCTGTCTATTTTCGTTCCTGTAAACAATTCTTCATAGATTTTTTCTGCTCCGTTAGCAAGCAACAATTCTTTTTGAGCTTCCAGACTATTCCCATCGCCTTGTCTTTTGGTACTCACTCTACAATAGCCATAGACCGTTCCTTTTCTCTCTACATTCATCACTTTTCACCTCTTTTTGAAACCTCACTTATGAGTCTTTCATACGACAACGTTAAAACCCACTGAACTCATCATCACTTTTTTTACCCAAAAGCATTAACTTTTGAGTATCCCATCCTATAAATAAAGACTTCGGAAGCCCCGAAGCCTTTATCCTTTACTCACTTGTTCCAGATACGTACACCGTTTTCATCACAGAAATATATATTATCTGATAATACCTCGGTACTCTGGACGTCTGTTCTGTTTACCTCGTGTACCAAATATAATAGTGACTCTTTATTCAATTCATCATTTTTGTAAGGAAGCACAATAGTTTCATGGATAGACGATGGAATTATTACAATATCAGACCGTAGCTTTCTCCTGACCTCTGCCCTGAAATCATCATTGAGAAAGATAACGCCTGCACCATAGCTCTTTTCTCTGTTGGAGACCACATACATATATGGTTCTTGGTTTGCCAGTAACGATATAAGCTTATAACTATCCTGCCTCTTGTAGATTTCTAACAGTAGCTCCAACATATTCTTCAGCTCACATCCCAGCATGATAGGAGTATTCTTAGAAGCTATACTGAACAATTCATCTTCTGTAATGTCCCAGTGGTCTAACATACCGTTATTCACAAGAGCAGAACCGCATATACTATCTCCCATATTGATTGACAGTCTGTATACCACCGCCAAGTCCAAGATATCTCTGTGTGGAATCTCCGAGAGCAGTTCGTCATTCCTCTCTTTGTTGATGACTGTATAATAGATTCTGTCTGTCACCAATCCCAAATCGCGGATACCAAATAATATATCATCTGCTGACTCAGGACATTTATGGTGTTCATATACCCTGCAGATTTCAGAAATAATATCATCCATGTCACTATCATTTTCCATACCACGATAATAGTCTTCCAAATATATAGTCGGCGATATCACGTCTCCTTGTTCTCTAATGCTTAGTCCTCTGAGCTTAATTCCATTATTCTTGTTAACACTATGTACACTTACTTCACATCCCGAGTACCTCTGTTGTATCCCTTCTACAATTTTTTCTTCAAATTGCTGATAATCCAATTTTCTCACCTCTTTCCCTTATCAGAGTGAGGGCAATTGTACCAGAAATCACCACCAAAATCTGCACTTTATCAGCTATCTGAAAATTACATGAAGAGAGCGCTACAAATTATTCGTAACGCCCTGTTTTCATCCAATTATGCTTCTTTTAACAAATATCTGTCATCAGAAATTGTTCCAAAGCTCCTCCTGCTCTTTCCTTGTCTCTTCTTCATTATCATGAGCAAATCTGGTCATGTCTAACACTCTATTATCACCAAATTGCTGAGCTATCTTTCTCCAATTAAAGATATAACAAGTAGTATTAATTCCGTTTAAATCTACTGTCTGAGTAGCTGAACCATCTTTCTGTGAAACCATAATTCCTTGTGATACCCATTCCTTCTTAACTGAATCCCAATGGTCTCCTTTAAGTTCTCCTATGTCTGTTTTTCCCTTATTTCGGTCATACCCCCAAAATGCAGGTTCTAGTAGTGGCTCTTCTGAAATGAAGTAGCCCATAAGCTCTGTTGGAATAACAAATATGTCTGGCTTCCGTTCACAGAATGCTACATAATGCTTTTTGTGGTTATAATGCTTTTTAGCATCCACTATAAACTGGTCGTTCACTCCCAGACCATTTGAATTCTTTTCTGTAAATCTCTTGTAGAACTGCTTGAGCTCCCAGTTTTCAGACGTTGCAACAAGCCTTCTCTCAAATGAATGAATTGCAGATATCATTACTCTCTTGATACTGCTCAAATCCATATGAATCCCGTATGCTTCTTCACATATCCTAGAAGCAGTCAGTATTACCGCCATTCGATTTGCATATCTGGACTCTAATTCATTTTCTGTAAGAATATCATCCATATCCTTTATATATCCTTGATACATTTCTTGAATCTCTCGCTCTGAATAATTATCAACAAGATAATCAAGGAATACTATTGCCATCCCACTGTATTTCCCATTTAATTCAGATAATCTTCTAGCTGCTTGTGCATCTTTCGTTAGGTCTCCCTTGTTGCAATACAGTTCTAATATTCTATATTTATAGCCTTCAACTTGTCTTATTGACTTTACTACATCCGCCAAGCCCCAGTTTTCTTCACGGCTCTCAATAAAGGGAGCATATAATGGGGTGTCATCTTCAGTATTATATGTAAGCCGAACTCTTCCGCTTGCTATATTATATACATCCAGTACTTTCTCTTTCAGATGCGAAAGAGAATTCTGGGTGTCTGTACTGCTGTCGTCACGAACAACAGGACATATACCACTGCTTCTGATAATCTTGTACAGGTAATATGATGTAATATTGTTCGTCACCGTCTTTCCCTTCCCAAATAAGACATTCTGTAACGTGGTCGTTACAGTTGTCTTGCCAGACCCAGTTTTGCCCGTTACACAGGCTACCAATCCATATTCACCTACGCCCTCGCTTGTATGTTCCAGTATCTGACGTACTGCACCTGACATATAATAGGAAAAAATCAACTGAACCAAGGGGAAGTCTTCTATATATGGTTTGATATCCTTCTTGAATAGCTCCACATCCCCTATACATTTTTCAATTCTCACAAGCTTGCTATCCATGCTGTCACGATACTGAAACGCTGGAAGGTTCTGTCCATTCCAGTGCATTTGACCACCATGAACAACGCACAACCGATTCTGATACCAGCCGAGCTCTTCTCTGCAATAGCTGATGCCACTAAACTCATCTGCTGATATTCCAACAAGACATTGATTCAACTCATGCTCAAGTAACAAATACTTTCTTTGCCCCTTTTTGAATGGTTCGATATCTTCCTCCAGCGTTCCATAATAATCCGTATAAGTAATATATCCTGCTTTTAAGAGTTCTGACAAAATATTCTGAGTTTCATTATATCTATACAGCTTCTGATATTTATTATCTTCTGTGCAGACACAGAACATCTCTCGTGAGCGTGAATAATCCTTATGTTTCACTCCAGATATATTATTGTCCTCCTGCTGAATATTTCTGACTCTAATGATATTGCATATATTTTTGAATCTCATAATACGTTTCTCCTTCCATATTTTTGTATTTTTATATTTTATATGTCTTAAAGCCCCAATATTTCAGGGTTTTGAAAAATATACCTCTGTATTTTTCTCAAAAAAAATACACCATTCAAATGTCTAATGAACGGTGTTTTTAAGCATAAAAATGGGAAGGGAGTATACACTCCCTTCCCAGTAGATTCAGTCTATTTTTTGCATAAGTAAATGTGAATTATGCAGAACTGCTAACCCTCAAATAGCCTGTTTTCAACAAAAGACTAACTTAAAGTCTTCAACGTCGGGAACAACAGCACATCCCTTATCGCCGGGCTATCCGTCAGCAGCATCGTCAGTCTGTCGATGCCGTATCCGATTCCGCCTGTGGGTGGCATTCCGATCTCAAGAGCATTCAGGAAGTCTTCATCCGTGTGGTTTGCTTCCTCATCGCCTGCTGCCGCAGCGGCATCTTGGGCTTTGAATCTCTCTCTCTGGTCGATGGGGTCATTCAGCTCCGAATATGCGTTGCACATCTCCCATGTATTGATGAACAGCTCGAATCTCTCAACAAGGTCCGGTCTGTCGGGTTTTCTCTTTGTAAGAGGTGATATCTCAACCGGATGATCCATAACAAATGTGGGCTGGATCAGATTCTCCTCAACGTATTCCTCGAAGAAGAGGTTGATTATATCGCCCTTTGTATGATAGGGCTCGTAATGGATATCCCTCTCATCGGCAAGCTTCTTGGCTGCCTCTGTATCGGCTACCTCGTCAAAATCGATATTGGCATACTTCTTGATCGCATCTATCATGGTAATGCGCTCGAAAGGCTCACCGAAGTCAAGCTCGATCTCGCCGTATTTGAACTTCGTCGTACCCAGCACTTCCTGTGCCACATAGCGGAACATATTTTCCGTAAGGTCCATCATTCCGTTGTAGTCCGTGTATGCCTGATACAGCTCCATAAGGGTGAACTCGGGATTATGTCTCGTATCGAGTCCCTCGTTTCTGAACACTCTTCCGATCTCATATACACGCTCAAGTCCGCCGACTATAAGTCTCTTTAAGTAAAGCTCCAATGATATACGAAGGTTTAAGTCTTCATCAAGTGCGTTAAAGTGCGTCATAAACGGACGCGCCGCAGCTCCGCCGGCATTTGCCACCAGCATCGGAGTCTCTACCTCCATGAAGCCTTCACCGTCCAGATACTTGCGTATCGTGGATATGATTTTCGACCTCTTGATAAACGTATCCTTTGATACGTCGTTCATAATGAGATCCACGTATCTCTGGCGATAACGCATGTCCGTGTTTGTCAGGCCGTGGAACTTCTCGGGAAGGGGAACCAGGTTCTTCGACAGCAGTATAACGCTTGAGGCATGGATAGATACCTCTCCCATCTGCGTTCTGAACATATATCCCTTCACACCGACTATGTCTCCGGGCTCGAACTTCTTAAAGTCCGCATAAGCTTCTTCCCCCAGTGAATCCCTTGATACATACACCTGGGAGTTGCCCTTAAGGTCCTTGACATTTATAAACGAAGCCTTGCCCATTACACGCTTTAGCATGATACGTCCTGCAATGCTCACGTTTATCGGGGACGCATCCATTATCTCGCGTCTCTTCTCATAGTCTTCCTTGGCAAGAGCCTTCTTCTCTTCTTCCGGCAGGCTCTCGTCTATAACGACGGGCTTGTGGTCTGCCAGAAGCTTTCCCTCAAGCTCTTCATAAACTGCCTTTGCGTCGGCAGTATGATCCGTCTGGTCATATTTTGTTATAACAAAAGGATCCTTGCCCGCCGCCTGAAGGTTTGCAAGCTTTTCTCTCTTATTTTTTAATATCTGGTTAAGGTCGGGTTCGGCCTTGTTCTGGTTCTCGTTGCCCATTACTTTGCTGCTTTCTTTTTGGTCGTCTTCTTCTCATCCTTTGCCGCAGGTTTCTCGGCTGCCTTCTTGGCACTCTTGGCACCCTTTGCCGAAGCGGGTTTTTCAACCTTTACGATCTTATACTTCAGCACACCTGCAGGTGTCTCAACTTCAACCGTAGCACCCTTCTTGGCTCCCACAAGTGCACGTCCTACCGGTGACTCGTTCGAGATCTTGCCGTTAAGGCTGTCAACTTCGGTCGATCCTACGATCTTGTACACGACTTCCTCGTTATATTCAACATCGAGAAGTGTAACCGTGCTTCCGAGTCCTACCGCATCCTTTGCTATATCTTCTTCAAGATATACTTCCGCATTCTTGAGGATAGCTTCGATCTCTTCTATTCTAAGCTCGTTATCTCTCTGCTCTTCTTTTGCGGCATCGTATTCCGCATTCTCGGACAGATCCCCCTGTTCGCGTGCCTCCTTGATCTTCTGTGCTATCTGAGCCCTTATGACCTCTTTTCTCTCGTCACGCTCCGCTTCAAGTTCAAGAAGCTTTTCATGAGACATCAGGTTCTTTTTTTCTTCCATTGTAAAACCCATCCCTTCATAATTTGTTTGAGGTAGTATAATACCCCCTACTCAAAACAATAAACGAATTATATCGCAAGCATTTCCCGCCGTCAATAAACTTTCTCATGAGAGAAAATCATCCATCAGGCGCTTTAGATCCTCAAGAGATTCTGCCTCGTTAAGCTTACCCCGAAACTGGGATGAACCCTTGTAGCCTTTTGTGTACCAGGCCGCGTGTTTTCGCATCTCACGAGACCCTATGTACTCGCCCTTACAGTCTATAAGCATCGCGGCATGGCGCAGAATCATCTTAGCCACCTCTTCACGTGTGGGTTTATTCCACTCCCGTCCTTCACTCTTTGCCACAAGCTCCTCAAATATCCATGGATTCCCCTGAGCCGCTCTTCCTATCATAACGCCATCGCACCCGGTCTCATCAAGCATACGGCATGCACTCTCGTATGAATCCACATCTCCGTTTCCTATCACCGGAATTGTTACCGCCTCTTTTACCTGCCTGATGATATCCCAGTCTGCCTTCCCGGAGTAGTACTGCATTCTTGTGCGTGCATGTACGGCTACGGCGGCGGCACCGTTTTCCTCTGCTACTTTTGCCATTTCAACGGCATTTACATGATCGTCGTCGAAACCCTTTCTTATCTTCACCGTCACGGGTTTACTTACCGCGGAAGATACCGAGCGTATGATTTTTCCCGCAAGGGCGGGATCCTTCATAAGTGCGGAGCCTTCGCCGTTGTTTACGACCTTCGGTACGGGACAGCCCATGTTGATGTCGAGTATGGAAAAGGGGCGCTCTTCTATTTTTTGTGCCATAGCTCCCATTATATCGGGGTCGGACCCGAAGAGCTGGAGCGATACCATGCCCTCATCCGGGTCTATGGCCATCATCTCATCCGTGGCTTTGTTACGGTAGTATATAGCCTTGGCGCTTATCATCTCCATGCATGTAAGGCCTGCTCCCGCCTCATGGCACAACAAGCGAAATGGCAGGTCGCTTACCCCTGCCATCGGTGCCAAGATCCATTTATTCGGAAGTGTAACATTACCTATTTTTAGCATATATGAGTCTCAAACCCTCAAGTGTCAGATCCGGATCGTACTCATCGATCATGTCGGTCTCATTGGAGATGATCCTGCCCAGGCCTCCGGTTGCAACCACCTTCAGCTTATCGTAGCCGGTCTCCTTCTTCACCTGTTTGATTATGTATTCGGTCTGTCCGATCTGGCCGTACATAAGTCCCGCCTGCATAGACCATATCGTATCGTTTGCAAGTATCGATTTGGGCATTACTATCTCGATCTCGGGAAGCTTTGCGGTTCCCATCCATAATGCCTCGGCACTGATCCTGACTCCCGGTGCCGTGATCCCCACCGTAAATCTCCCGTCGCCCGTAACAAGGTCATAGGTTGTTGCTGTACCGAAATCAAGCACCAGTATAGGGCCTCCGAACTTCTCGTATGCCGCAACCGCATCGACTATTCGATCAGGGCCTATCTCCTTCGGGTTGGGGGTGTCTATCTTGATGCCGGTCTTTACTCCCGGGCCTACTACAAGCGGATCGATGTTGAAGTACTTCTTCACGCTTGCGATGAGTGAATGCATTATGTTTGGAACTACGGAAGCTATTGCAACGCCGTCTATATCTTTCGTATCCACACCCTGCCTTGCGGCAAGATCACATATGGCAACCCCGAACTCATCCGAAGTCCTGGGGGTCTTGCTCATGATCCTGAATGTATGGGCAAGCTTGTCACCATCATATATTCCGCATGTTATATTTGTATTTCCTACATCAAGTACAAGTAACATCATTCTCCTCCGTTTTGCGTATCAATAAATGTTTTGTAGAACATTTCGAGACTCTCAAAGAGCTCGCTCTTTCTCTTCTGAACTTCCTTTACCAGAAGCCCTGCTCCTATCTCATCATATAATATGTCGTCCTCGTTGGCATCGGTAATGAGCATCACCGACCCGTCCTCGTCAAATCCGATCATGAATGCTCCGCCCACTTCTTCCGTAAAGAGCACGCATATTATATGGAGTTCCTCCTGTATTGATTCGGGGATCTTCGCGAACTTCTCGTTAAAGTAATATTTCTGCTCATATGAATTTGCCCCGCACAGTATCACATTCGAAGTATCCATCTAGATCCCTCCGATAAGGGCATAGACGCATATGCCGGTAATTGTGGCAAACCCTACTCCGAGTATGGCAAACACCCATCCGTTCTTCGAGCCCCGCTTGAAGCACTTGTAGCTGTTAAACCCGAGAAGCGCCGTTGCGCAGGCAAACATTATCATATACAGAAGCGTTGTGGCTCCGGTAGCAAGCGATATTGCCCCGCATATTATTATCGTTATGGAAAATACCATATCCGCAAGGCTTACATAGAAGAATTCCTTCTTTGACAGTGCCTTGATGTAATCGATTATCTCAGTGTTCATTCATATCACCCCAGTGTTGCCGCCATAACGGCCTTTATGGTATGCATACGATTTTCTGCCTCATCGAATACGACATTTGCATATTTCTGGAATACCTCGTCGGTAACTTCCATATCTGCAATTCCGAATCTCTCGCCCATCTCCCGTCCGATGGCGGTGTTGCGGTCATGGAACGCAGGCAGGCAGTGCAGGAAGATGGCGTCGGGCTTGGCATGCTTCATAAGGTCCATCGTAACCTTGTAAGGTGTCAGGTCGCGGATCCTCTCCTCCCATACCTCATCGGGCTCTCCCATGGAAACCCACACATCCGTGTACACTATATCCGCATCCTTTACGGCTTTGTATGCATCTTCTTCAAAAGCTACAGAGCCGCCGGAGATCTTTGCGAACTCTTCGCACTCTTTAACAAGCTTTGCATTCGGGAAATACTTCCTGCTCGTTCCCGCAACAAAGTGCATTCCCATCTTGGCACAGGCGATCATAAGGGAGTTACCCATGTTGTATCTTGCATCTCCCATATATACCAGCTTTCTGCCCTCTATCGTGCCGAGGTGTTCCCTTATTGTGAGCAGATCGGCAAGCATCTGCGTCGGATGATACTCGTTTGTGAGACCGTTCCACACCGGAACATCCGCATACTTTGCAAGCTCCTCGACTATGGACTGCTCAAAGCCTCTGTACTCTATGCCGTCGTACATGCGGCTGAGCACGCAGGCAGTATCGGCAATGCTCTCCTTCTTGCCGATCTGTGAAGCCCTGGGGTCTAGGAACGTGGCGCCCATTCCCATATCATGGGCTGCAACCTCGAACGAGCATCTCGTTCTCGTACTGGTCTTCTCGAATATAAGGGCAACATTTTTGCCCGGATACTGTCTGTCGAATATCCCTTTTTTCTTCTTCTCCTTAAGCTCCGCGGCAAGGTCGAGAAACTCCTCGATCTCTTCCTTCGTAAAATCCTTGAGCGTCAAAAAATCCCGTCCCTTTAAACTCATCTTATCTGCCTTTCTTCTCTCATGATCATGTTTTTGCTATTATCTCTTGCGGTCAACATATGCCACGTTTCCCCGCATTGCCACAACCGTTACTACTTCACCTTCAGCTATGATTCCGTTGGGGCGGTTGCTCCTTGCGGACCAGTTTTTGTTACCGATCCTGACAACTCCCGAATCATTTGTGTTATCTATCCTGACCGTAACTATCGCATCTCTTCCTTCAAGTTCCATAAGCTGCTTCTCGCGCCGTGCCCGAATCACGTATTTCATTCCGGCAGGCCTGACAACTATGAACAAAAATACCGCGACGGCTACAGCGGCTGCTATCTGAAATAGCGGGTTAAGCCCGAGTATGTTAAGGACAAGCCCCACAAGAGCGCCTCCCGCTCCGCAGGCGCCTATCAGCTCGATCCTGACAAACTCGATCACGAGACATATGATCAGTATGATAAGCCATACCATCGGTGTCATATGAAGCTTCTCCTCCGCTATATCTCCACTCTACACTCTGATCCAGCCCGGCATGGTGCGGACTTCCGTTTCTTCATCCGCCATATACTTTGCAGGATAGACCGTTATATGCCCGGGATTGTCGTTAAGGATCGCAGCAAGCTGGCTGAAGGTTGAATTTGCGATGATATTCGCCTTGCATTTGCTCATAAGCTGCATATCCCTGAAGCTGTCGTTCCCTTTGTTGATGTTTACTATCGTCTTGTTATCAAGCCATGAGAATTCCCGCTTTACATAGTCCTCATCTTCCGAGAATATATAAAATACAGGATTTTCCATCTTCTCACGGATGATCCTGACCGCTTCTTCGTAATAATCCCTCTCAAGGCACAAAAACCGCCCCGCATATGTCTGCGACAGATAATCACCGCGCCGTACGTGGATGGAAACGGAATTCTCACTCTCCATCTTATCGGCAAACGAGTGATTTTCTCCCGTAAAGGGTGGAAATACCAGCTCCTTCTTAAGCTTGTCCACTCTGTCCCTGTAATAGTCTTCCTCGATAAAAAATCCAAAGATATAATAGTTCTTCCCGGGATCAAGATTGCAAAGTTCTTCGTAATCTATCTTTTGTGAGAGTGCATCAAAGGTCGTGCCGCTCTTCTCGCACTTTCCGGCCTCACGAAGCTTCCGGTTCACAGGACCTAACAGAAACTTAACAGTTCTTGCAAGCGGTCCCTTTATCGGCGCCGGAATCTGTCCCGATACCGAATATATCTCTTTCGTCGTTGCTTCATCAAGCCTGAATTTTGAACCGGGGACATTTTCGAATATCCTGCGCAGTTCGAATCCGTGGTGTTCGTCATCGGTATAAAACCACGTAACATCAGCCTTGACCTGTGCCTTGGGATACCTCTCCCTTAAGAAACTGTACAGATTATACTGGAACATCTGATTCCCCAGCCCGGATGTAAATCTTACGATTATCAATTGATCGTACCCCTGCAGTCCTTTATGATATCACATATCCTGTCCACATCTTCCCCGGTTAAATGGGCACTCATGGGAAGTGTCAGCACCCTCTCGGCTATCTGCTTTGCCACGGGTGTAAGACTGCTGTCAAACCTTCCTCTGTAGCAGTCCATGTCGCTTGTAAGCGGATAGAAATACTTTCTTGTATATATGTCATTCTCTCTTAATCTGTCGTATATCGCCTGACGGTCCGCACCGAACCCCTTCTCATCAACTACTATCGGGAAGTAGGCATGGTTCGGTTTCACATCCTTCTGAGGCTGCAGGATCGTAATACCCTTTACGTCCGAAAGGTTTTGCCTGTAACGCCCTGTAACCTTTTCCCTCTTTGCGATCTCCTCATCTATGTGGTCGAGATTGCACAATCCCATGGCTGCACAGAACTCGTTCATCTTGGCGTTCGCACCGATCCCGTCCACAATCTCTTCATTCTTAATTCCGAAGTCCTTGAGCTTCCAGAGTTTGTTCACAAGCTCCCTGTCATCCGTCGTTATCGCTCCGCCCTCGATGGTATGGAACACTTTTGTGGCATGAAAACTGAACATGGATGCATCGCCGAATGTGCCAACACCTCTGCCCTTGTACTCGACTCCGAATGCATGTGCGGCATCGTATATGACCTTCAGATTATGCTTCTTCGCAATATCCTCTATCGCTTCAACGTCGCACAGACATCCGTATACATGGACCGGAACGATCGCACATGTCCTGTCGGTTATAAGACCTTCTATCTTGTTTACATCCATCGTATAATCTTTCGGATTGATATCACAGAACACCGGTGTCAGCCCGTTCCTTACGATCGCATGAGTTGTTGACGCGAAAGTAAAGGGGGTCGTTATGACTTCGCCTTCAAGATCCATTGCCTGAAGGGCAAGTTCAAGTGCCATATGTCCGTTTACGAACAGCGAAACATTCGGAACCTTCAGATATTCACACAAACGTTCCGCGAGCTTTTCATGATTGACTCCCATGTTGGTCAGCCACACCGATTCCCATAAGGGCTTAATCGCCTCGGCATACTCCTCGAAAGGAGGCATTGATGATTTTATAACATTTATTCTCATATCAATTCTTCCCAAACACTTTATCTGTAATATACCTGACGCTGTACCCAAACAGCGAACTCCTCTTATCCCCTAAAACCACGTGGGTGATACCATACTCATACATATCCCGAAGGAACTGTTTGTTTTCCCTATTCGGTCTCTTAAGAAACTCCTTGAGGGCCAGCCCGAAATCACCCATGCACCGCTTCCTTGAATAATCTCCAAGCGGCCTGTACTGCTCTACCCACTGCATCACGGTTTTGGACAGATAGCAGTCTTCCTTCCCGATATTGCGCTTCATTGCAATGGAATTCCAGTTGCCCGCACCTGCCTTCCTCACGTATCTCCATACGCTCATAACCTCATCCATGCGGTATATCTTACCCTGCATGAGAATGAACAGATTGATCAGCGCATCATCCGTAAAATCACTTGCCCGGTACAGTATCGTATAGTCGTACTTCTCATCTTTGTATATGTTACGGCACACAACGCTTGCATAGTGTCCGGGCCACTTACCGCTGTAGCAGTAATCCTCGTATGTAAAATCCCCGCTCCAGTCATAAAGAGCTCCTATTGACAGTACATCCGGATCAGTGATATCGTCATCGTTCTCATCCACCATTTTCATGGAGTGGGTACACCCCATATACTCCGGATGATTTTCCAGAAACTCAACCTGCTTCTGGAGCTTGCGATCATCCGTCCAGAAATCATCGCCTTCAAGATACGCAAGGTACTGCCCTGTACACTTCTTCGTCGTTTCGTATACATTTAGTGTGGGCCTGCCTCCGGTATTCTCGCTACGAAGGTTAAGCTTTACCTCAGGGTGCTCGGAAGCTATCCTTTTTAGGATCTCCTGCGTGCCGTCCGTGGAGCAGTCATCTCCGACAACGACTTCGAATGGAAAATCCGTCTTCTGGCTGACAACACTCATAAGCGCTTTTTCAACGTATTTGGCGTGATTATATGTTATAAATATTACACTCAGCTTGTAATCCATCAGCCGTTCTCTTTCCTGAACTCTTCCGTATAGTCGGTTATATTCCCGTCACTTACCCTGTATATGATCTGACAGTTGCTTATCGTTGTCAGTCTGTGTGCGATTATGATAAGGGTTTTCTTGCCCTGGAACCTCTCAATGGCATCCATGACGGCAGCCTCAGTCTCCGAGTCGAGGGCTGACGTTGCCTCATCCAATACCATTATCTCGGGATCCCCGTAGAGAGCCCTTGCTATACCTATTCTCTGTCTCTGTCCGCCGGAAAGTCTGACACCCCGCTCACCCACCATCGTATCAAGCCCTTCGGGAAGTGATTTTACAAACTCATCCAGCTGTGCCTCACGAAGTGCCTGCCATACTTTATCTTCTTCTATATCTTCATCCTCTATTCCGAATGCAACATTATTCCTTATGGGCTCATCGGCAAGGAATATTGCCTGTGGGATATAGGCAAGCCTACGTGACCATTTGATAGGATGCTCATGCACATTCATATCCCCATACATAACGCGGCCTTCAGTCGGTGTCAGTATCCCGAGGATGATGTCGGCGATAGTTGATTTTCCGGAACCCGACGGTCCCACAAGACCTATCGAGGCACCGTCCGGAATGGTAAAGCTTACATCCGTGAGAACGTTTTCTGTCATGTTCGGATATTTGTACGACACATTTTCAACCTTTATATCGGATGGATTCATAGCCGAATCATCGCTGTCTTTAAGCATAACACCGAGCATATCCTCCGTGTCCTTGATGTCGCGATAGATAAGGTCTGCCGATGGCTTTAGGAACACTATAAGGTTGAGATAATTATCCACCTTGCCGACCGAAGGCAGAAGCTTAAAAGCCGCCATAGCAAATGCCGCAAGCTGCGGAACCATATCGTTCAGATCCTGCCCGCTGTACAGTTTATATACAAGCACAAGCAATATCGCACCTACGCATACAGTCTCGATAAGATATGCCGGGATCTGCCCTAATATCTCGTTGTTCCTTACCGCCGTGTACTTCCTGGCACCCCGCTTTGTAAACGCTTTGACGAAGTATTCCTCCCTGTGCAGTATCTTGATATCCTTGACAGCACCGAGAGCCTGATTGATTGCCTGGTGCATCTTACCGTCGTTATACTGTGAGATCTTGCCGTTCTCCTTCGTCCTGCCATGGAATATAAGCAGGTACAGTCCTGAAAATACAAGCAGTATCACAACAACCGAGACCGTTATCATCCAGTCTACGATAAGAAGATATATACACAAAAGTGCCGACACCATAACCTCTGAAAATACCGAGAATATCGTGAGCAGCATCTGGAAAAAACGCTCGGCATCAAGCATTATCGAACGGATCATCTCGGCGGAGTTCTTGTCAAGATGATATGTATAGGGTTTCTTGAGATAACAGTCGATAAGCCGTCCCGAGAGCCGTAACTGGTTGTTGTATATAAATGTATACTTGATGTAATTGATAAATATAAGGTACAGGTTTTTGAACAGATATACACCTATAAGAACCAGTACGACATAGAGGAAGAACTGTCTGTCAGAAGACGCTCCTGTTATCTCATACAGCCGGCTCATCCACTTTGTTGTATGTATCGTCCCCGGCTTTTCGATAAGTTTTACCAGTTCGACGATAAGAGATACCCCGGCAAGTTCCATCAGGGCACCGATAAAAAGACCGATACATAAAAGTACCGAAAGCACTTTTCTCTTTGTGTCGAATATGTAACTGAATTTCTTCAGAAGCTCCATTTACAACCGTCCTTAACTGACTGCAAATATATACAAACAGATAACAAATTATACTATAAATTGCCCCTATTATCAAACATTGCGACTGGCTGTTATTGCGGCCGCCCGTGCGCTTTGATAGAATAGACTCATGAAAACTTTATCCGTTATTATACCCAACTACAATAATTCAAAGTATCTCGCCCAATGTATAGAAAGTGTTCTTGCGCAGGATTACCCGCTTGAGGAAATCGTCATATACGATGACTGTTCCACGGATGACTCGCGGATGATCCTCAAAGATTATGCCGAAAAGCACCCGAATATCAGACTGATACTTCCGGATGAAAACCGTGGTGTATCGATAGCAAGAGACCAGGCGATCCGTACCTGTACTTCAGAGTATGTCACCACAATTGATGCAGATGATTTTTACTATGATTACCAAAAGCTTTCGCGGGAGATGGCAAAGATAAATGCTTCCGATGTTCCCGCATGTGCATTTTCTCAGACGGTTTTTGCCGACGAAGACGGACGTGTTACCGGAGATATGACACTTCACGATCTTCAGACCGACTTCCGCTTTAGAACCATTACACAGACTATAGGGGTATACGTTGCAAGAGATATATGCTTCCCGCTTGAAGCCTATAAAGAGGTAGGCGGTTTTGTCCATGACATGAAGCTGTTTGAGGACTGGGATCTCTCACTTAAGCTGTTATCCAAATGTCCTTTTTATTTTTCCGGAGGATACGGAACCGCATACCGCCAGAAGAACGGCGGACTTAGCGATGTTGACCAGAAGCGGATAGTCAGAGCCAAGATCCGTGCATTCCGGCAGGGTGGTAAGTATCTTAAATATACACTTTCCGAAAGGATAGTATTCTATGCAAGAACCTACGTCTGTGCCCTGATTGATACTTATGTGGCATACAAACACAGAAAGCAAAAACAGAACTGATATAAAGAAAAGGCTGCCGCAAATGCGACAGCCTTTATTATTATCTTTAATGTGCTCTTTCGATCAAGCCTTACCGTCTGATCCGAGAACGTATTTGATCTTGTGAGCAACCATGTCCTTAACTGCCTGACGTGCGGGCTTAAGGTACTGACGGGGATCAAAGTGATCCGGATGCTCAGCGAAGTACTTTCTGATGGTACCTGTCATTGCAAGACGGATATCGGAGTCGATATTGATCTTACATACAGCAAGCTTAGCTGCCTTACGGAGCTGCTCCTCGGGGATACCTACAGCATCGGGCATGTTTCCGCCGTACTGGTTAACCATCTTAACGAATTCCTGAGGAACCGATGATGAACCGTGAAGAACGATAGGGAATCCGGGAAGTCTCTTGATGCACTCCTCAAGAAC
>DFGA01000051.1:27959-58096 GCA_002371615.1 Lachnospiraceae bacterium UBA3762
AAACGAAGCGGAGGGGGAACAAGGATTCCATCGGCATTTCTTGTGCACTGCTCAGCCGTGAACTTGTATGCACCGTGTGAAGTACCGATTGCGATAGCAAGTGAATCACATCCTGTCTTGTCTACAAACTCCTCAACTTCTTCGGGACGTGTGTAGCTTTCCTTACCTGATTCAACAACAACTTCGTCCTCGATACCTGCAAGTGTTCCAAGCTCAGCCTCAACAACAACACCGTTTGCATGAGCATATTCAACAACCTGCTTTGTAAGGGCGATATTGTCCTCGAATGACTTGGAAGAGGCATCGATCATAACTGATGTGAATCCGCCGTCGATACATGACTTACAAAGTTCAAATGTATCACCGTGATCAAGGTGAAGAGCGATGGGAATATCAGGATTCTCCTGTACAGCTGCCTCTACCAGTTTTACAAGATATGTATGGTTGGCATAAGCACGTGCTCCCTTTGATACCTGAAGGATAACAGGGCTCTTAAGCTCGCCTGCTGCCTCTGTGATACCCTGGACTATCTCCATGTTGTTTACGTTGAAAGCACCTACTGCGTATCCGCCGTCATATGCCTTCTTGAACATTTCGGTTGTGGTAACTAATGACATAACTATTCATCCTTTCTGTAATATTTAATATATGATCCGATACTATCGGAAAATCACCGTCAAAAATTATAGCATTAAACCTTTTCGACTACAAGTGTATTCATTGCTTCACATAACCTTAAACTAACTTCAAGCGGATTAATGTGTCCGCTTAATTCATTGCCTGAAAATCTGTATATAAAGCATGGTTTTGCTCCGGCGATAAGCTTGACTTTACCCTTGTATCCCGCAATAAACGGTGCTATCTCCTTCGGCTCATATTTAGCATCCGCTTTTACCTTAAACTCTATTGAGTCCCTCTTCTGCGATATATCGGTAACAAATACTTTTTGTGCCACTGTCCTAAGATAAGCGACCGACAGAAGATTATCAACACTCTTCGGAATAGGCCCGAACCTGTCGGTAAGCTCATCGCGCATATCATCCATTTCTTCTTTTGAAGCAATGCACGATATTCTTTTGTAAACGTCTATCTTCTGATTTTCTCCCGTAATGTATGAATCCGGAATGTATGCATCGGTGTCGAGGTCAACGGAAACCGGCTCTTCTTCGGGCACTTCTTCTCCGCGCTTACGCTTTACCGCCTCGTTTAGCAGCTTACAGTACATATCGTATCCGACCGCATTCATATGTCCCGACTGGCGCTCTCCGAGAAGGTTTCCCGCACCCCTTATCTCAAGGTCCTGCATCGCGATCTTGAAGCCGCTTCCAAGCTCCGTAAAATCCCTTATCGCCTGAAGTCTCTTCTCCGCAACTTCTCTTAACACTTTATTGCGGCTGTACATAAGGAACGCATACGCTGTTCTGTTTGACCGTCCGACTCTTCCCCGAAGCTGGTATAGCTGGGACAGTCCCATACGGTCCGCATCATGGATTATCATCGTATTGACATTCGGGATATCAAGTCCGGTCTCGATTATAGTAGTCGATACAAGAACATCAATGTCCCCGTTCACAAAATCATACATTATACGTTCAAGCTCCGCCTCTTTCATCTGGCCGTGCGCAAATGAGATACGTGCATCCGGAAGTAAAGCCGAAAGGCTTGCTGTCATATCGGCAATAGATTGTATCCTGTTGTACACATAGAATACCTGTCCTCCTCTTGCAAGCTCACGGTTTATGGCTTCCCTGACAAGTTCCTCGTTGTACTCCATAACAAAGGTCTGTATCGGAATCCTGTCCTGCGGAGCTTCTTCAAGCACGCTCATATCTCTTATTCCGATAAGGCTCATATGAAGTGTTCTCGGAATCGGCGTTGCGGTAAGCGTCAGGACATCAACGTTCTCCTTGAGTTTTTTGATCTTCTCCTTGTGGGAAACCCCGAAACGCTGTTCCTCATCTATTATCAGCAGTCCAAGATCCTTGAACGTAACGTCCTTCGAGAGTACCCTGTGGGTTCCGATTACTATATCCACCATTCCGTTTGCAAGTTCCTTCACGGTCTGCCTGATCTCGGATGCGGATCTGAACCTGCACAGAAGACTTATCCGGATCGGGTAATCTTTCATACGCTGTACAAAGGTCGTGTAATGCTGCTGGGCAAGTACGGTGGTCGGAACGAGATATACGACCTGCTTGCCTTCCTGGACAGCTTTGAACGCGGCACGGATCGCAATTTCCGTTTTGCCGTATCCAACGTCTCCGCATATCAGGCGATCCATTATTTTGTCGGATTCCATGTCGTGCTTTGTATCCTCGATAGCCCGCTCCTGGTCTTCGGTCTCTTCAAACGGGAACAGTTCCTCAAACTCTCTCTGCCATACCGTGTCCGGACCGTATATGTATCCTTTTTTGGAAGATCTTGCGGCATACAGATCTACAAGATCCTGCGCAATGACATCTACCGCTTCCTTAACCTTGGACTTGGTCTTCGTCCACTCCTGACCACCGAGTTTGTTAAGCTTCGGAGTATGTGAATCTTTAGACGCGTACTTCTGGATAGTGTCAAGTGCGGTTGCCGGAATGTAGAGGTTTCCTCCGTCACGATAGGAGATCTTCATGTAGTCTTTCGTAACGTTTTCGACACTGACCTGTTCTATTCCCTGATATATTCCGAGTCCGTGGCTTGAGTGGACTACATAGTCACCGATCTTAAGCTCGGTAAAGCTTGCTATGTGGCTTCCTTCAAATTTGGTCTTGCGCTTCTTTTTCCTGTGTCTTTCGGTAAATATGTCCGCCTCGGAAATAACGGCATACTTGATAAGGGGATATTCGAATCCCTGATGCAGTCTCCCGTAGGTGACCATTACCTCTTTGGGGGATACTTCCCTTTCGGTGTTTTCCGAGTAGAATGCATTGATTCCGCCGTCCCGCAGATCCTCTGCAAGTCTCTGTGCCCTTGTTCTTGATGCGGACAGGAGGATAACACTGTACGAATTCTTGGCGAACCCCTTAAGATCCGAAACAAGTGCCTCAAAACTGTTGTTGTAGCTGTTCATTGCCTTGGTTACAAGGTTAACGTTTGCGGCAGTCTTCATGATCCCCGACGGCATGGCAAGGGTTGACATTGCGACCCCTGCGGATCTTTCAAAACGGGCGAATACCTCTTCTTTTGAATATATAAGCTTTGTCTGTGTCGGTAGAGCATATCCTTTTTCAAGACGCATCTTCATGCTCTCGGTAAATTCAGTCTCCACGGCAAATGCCTTGTCCGCGAGCCTCCCGGGCTCGTCAAGAAAATATATGCATTTTTTTGCCGACAGATAATCATAGAGGCTTTTCGTATCATCATAGAAATACTCTATGAAACTGTCTGTATTTACCGCACACCTTCCCGTTATCTCAAGTTCTTCTTTAAGATTCGTTGCGATCCTGTATGCGTTTGCACCTTCTTCCGTCTTAAATTCGTCATGGAATCTTTGGCGCACCTCAGATGCTTCCTTTGTGATCTTCCGAAGACCTTCTTCCATCCGGTCCTTGTCCATGACCATTTCGGATGCCGGATATATGGCAACAGTACTTAACTTATCAAGTGAGCGCTGGCTTAATACATCGAATGTCCTGATAGAGTCAACAGTATCTCCCCACAACTCGATCCTGACAGGATTGTCATCCGTAAGAGGATAGATGTCCACGATCCCGCCGCGTACACAGAACTGACCTTTACCTTCGATCTGGTAATTGCGTACATATCCCGCATTAATGAGTTCCTCCGACAGTTCCGATTCGGATACGGTGCCTCCCTCATCAATGTAGAGCACACTGTCCTCTATTGAAGAAAGCGGTGCCATATGTGCCATAAACGCATCTATCGTAGTTACGATAGTACATTCCCTGCATTCGCAGATCGCCTTGATGCATTCCATTCTCTGCTCGGTTACAACGTTTCCCGACAGATCAGCCTGATAGAATATCAGATCCTTGGACGGGAACAGGTAAACATCCTTGTCATAGAACTTGTAATCATCATATATTTCCCGTGCTTTTGTTTCACTAAAAGTAACGATGATTTTGAAATCAAAATCATCGCTAATTCCGTACACCATGTGAAGTTTCTGCGGATCGACACAACCGTCTGCAGCAACGATACCCTTGCCGCGTGCTATAAGGCTTCTTAGTGTCTCATATTCCGCAAGATTGGAAAAAGGAGAATCAAACGCTTTCATCGTCATCCTTTTTTGACCTGTTGTATGTGTTCATCGCCGCATCTACTCCGTCGTTCATGATAGATACGATGGCATTTGCGGCATCGATGAACGCGCCTCCCATTATATCTGCCTGATCTTTCGTGAAGGTCCCCAGAACATGATCCGCAAGATCGTATCCTTTCGGCTTTGCTCCGACTCCGACACGTACACGTATAAACTCATTCGTACCAAGGCATGAGATTATACTCTTCATCCCGTTATGTCCGCCGGCACTTCCCGATTGCCTGATCCTGATCCTTCCCGGTTCAAGATCAACATCATCGTAAACTATGATCAGTTCCGAAGAGATATCCGGTTTGTAATATCCGGTGAGTTCCCTTACGCTCTCTCCCGAAAGATTCATAAATGTCTGGGGCATGGCAAGCATCACTTTGTTGCCATCGATGACTCCCTTGCCGCATACCGCCTTATGCTTTATAAAATCAGTGGCGATATCAAACCGGTCGGCAAGTATCTTTATAACTTCAAAACCGGCATTGTGCCTCGTTTTGGCATATTCACTTCCCGGATTTCCCAAACCGACTATTATATACATTTTCAGCCCGCAGAACTGTTAAGGTAAGCTTCCTGCTCGGGAGTCAGAACATCTATCTTCTTGCCGAGGAAGGCAAGCTTTCTCGTTGCAACGTCGTTATCGACTTCATCGGGAACATTGATGATCATCTTATCAAGTGTTCCTTCATGCTCAACAAGGTATTTTGCCGAAAGTGCCTGGATCGCAAAAGACATATCCATGATCTCTGCGGGATGTCCGTCGCCGCATGCAAGGTTAACAAGTCTTCCTTCTCCGAGAACATTAATGAGCTGTCCTGTGGGAAGCTTGTACCCTATGATATTGTTCCTCATCTCTTTTGTCTCGACCGCAATCTCGCGAAGTCTTGCCATATCTATCTCGCAGTCAAAATGTCCCGCATTGCAGAGGATCGCTCCGTCCTTCATCTCGGCGAAATCTTCCTCGTCTATTACCTTATCGCATCCCGTAACGGTTACAAAGAAGTCACCGTACTTTGCGGCTTCCTTCATGGGCATTACATCAAATCCGTCCATAACGGCCTCTATTGCCTTAACAGGGTTGATCTCGGTAACGATAACCCTTGCGCCAAGGCCCTTAGCTCTCATTGCAACACCTTTGCCGCACCATCCGTAGCCTGCGACAACAACGATCTTACCTGCAACGATAAGGTTTGTAGTACGGTTAATGCCGTCCCATACAGACTGTCCCGTACCGTATCTGTTATCAAAGAAATGCTTGCACTGCGCATTGTTAACAAGGACCATAGGGAACTTAAGCTCACCGTCGCGATCCATTGCCCGAAGTCTTAATATACCTGTCGTGGTCTCTTCGCATCCTCCGATAATGCCCGGAATCAGTTCGGGCATCTCGGTATGAACCATATGAACAAGGTCTCCACCGTCATCGATTATAATGTTCGGGCCCGGAGATAATACCGCACGTATGTGACTTTCATATTCTTCGGGTGTGGTGCCGTGCCATGCGTGAACTTCAAGTCCTGCCTTAACAAGGGCTGCGGCAACGTCATCCTGCGTCGAAAGTGGGTTGGATCCCGTTACGTACATCTCGGCACCGCCCGCTGCCAGGACCTTACACAGGTATGCAGTCTTCGCCTCGAGGTGCACCGAAAGAGCAACCTTCTTGCCCGCAAAAGGCTTGGTCTTAACAAACTCCTCTTCAAGAGTCCTTAAAAGGTCGCAGTTTCTCTTTACCCATTCAATCTTTTTTTCACCCGAAGGTGCTAAGTTAATATCCTTGATCTCACTTGCCATTTTTACATCTCCTTTTCTTCTTTGAGGGGCATCTTCATCAGTCATCGTCATCTTCGCGATTTTCTCTGTAAGCAGCGATCGCCGCCTGGATCCTCTCATTCGGGTCAAGCAGGTCGCTGATCGAAATATCGTGATTAAGAGTATCTATAATATATGCTATGTACTTACTCATGTCGCAGTTGATGTAGTAAGGTCTCTCGAGAAGCTCCGGTGTCTGGTATATAAGATTCGTCGTCAGGAGCTTATCGATCATACCCTGCTCATATGCCTCATCCATACATGCAAGACCATTTGTGAACAGACCGAACGTTGCTGCGATGAATATCCTTCCGGCATTTCTCTTCTTGAGCTGCTTGGCCACCTCTATAACGCTCTCACCGGAGGATATCATGTCATCAACCACTATGATGTCCTTGCCTTCAACGCTTGATCCTAAAAACTCATGGCTTACTATAGGGTTGCGCCCTTCAACAACTCTTGTGTAGTCTCTTCTCTTGTAGAACATACCCATATCAAGTCCGAGGACGTTTGCCATATAGATCGCACGGCTCATACCGCCTTCATCCGGACTTACCACCATCATGTGATCGGAGTCAAGGTTAAGATCCTTGACCTCTTTGAGAAGCCCCTTTATGAACTGGTATGTGGGCTGTACCGTTTCGAATCCGTTAAGAGGGATCGCATTCTGGACTCTTGCATCGTGTGCATCAAACGTAATTATATTATCAACACCCATTCTCACAAGTTCCTGAAGTGCAAGTGCGCAGTCGAGGGACTCTCTCGTGCTCCTCTTATGCTGTCTGCTCTCGTACAGGAAAGGCATAATAACGGTTATCCTTCTTGCTTTTCCGCCGACGGCAGCGATTATTCTCTTAAGATCCTGGTAATGATCGTCAGGTGACATGTGGTTTTGTATACCGCACAAAGAATATGTAAGACTGTAGTTGTTGACATCAACTATCAGATACAGATCGGTTCCTCTTACCGATTCATTGATGACTCCCTTTGCTTCTCCGGAGCCGAACCTTGCTATCTTCGCATCAAGGATATAAGAATCTCTCTGGTATCCTGAAAACGCCAGCGAATCCTTGTGTTCGTTCTCACGCTCTGTTCTCCATTTAACGAGATATGCGTCGATCTTCCTGCCGAGCTCTTTGCAGCCCTCAAGAGGTATCATACGAAGCGAGCCTACAGGAATGGTTTCGAGATTACGTTTTTCTTCGTGTTGGTTTCTCATTTTCTCCTCTTTCTTATCCTGATATCTTCAACATCGGGGCGAAGTATTTTATAGTTACCGAAAATCCGTGAAAAGTTACGCTCGGTGTATCTTCCGCCGAGGTCCTCAAAAGACAGGTTCGTCGATATGATAGTCGACTTCTTCCTGAGGTCTCTTTCATTTAGAATATCAAACAGTCTGGACGCAACAAAAGAATTGACGCTCTCGGTTCCTAAGTCGTCAATTATCAGCAGGTCACATGAATAAATATCTTTTTGAAGATCCCATGATTCGTCATCATCATATCTGAAAATCCCACGGGAAAGTGTATCAAACAACCGCATGGATGTAAAGTATATGACTGAATATCCTTTATCAAGAACGGCCTTTGCCATACAGTTTGTAAGAAATGTTTTTCCGACTCCCACATTACCCTGAAGCAGGATGTTTTCGTACTTAGTGCCAAAATCATCGGCGAAGCTTTTACACTGCGCGATGATCTCTTTCATTTTCACACACTCGGTGTCGGTATAATATTCGTAACTTAACGTATCAAAGTTCTCTCTTTGAAGAACGTCCTCTATGTTGGACTGGCGATATGTATATCGAAGAATTGCCTGCTTAAGGCAATGACATTTTGTTATACCGTCAATATACCCAGTATCTTTGCAATCGCTGCACTCATATTTTTCCTCAAGAAAGTCTTCGGGAAATCCGTTTGACACAAGAAGTTCCCTTTGCCGGTCGGTAAGGGTTCCCATCTCGGATCTCATCTTCGATATGACACCGGTATCACCGTCAAACATATGGGCGGCACTTTCCATTGCCAGATCCGTTATTTTCTCTTCGATTGCTTTATACTCGGGGATTTTCTCCCTGACCAGTTCTTTCGCCTGCTGCGCTTCCTGTCGCGATCTTTCGCGGCGTCTTTCATATCCGCGCATTATCTCATCATACTGCGATTGTGTGAGCGCCATAAAAGCTCCGTTTCCTTAATATACTATATCAGATCCTTCATGAGGGCATCATAATCGTACTGCCTCTCATTAAAGTTCCTAAACTTCCCGGCCGAGGACTTCTTCTTATCCGTCTTGACGGATGATACCGCCGGCGAGGATTCCTTCATGCTTTTCTTGTGAAACTCCTCATCAAGAGCAAGGATGTCTTCCGGTTTTGTAACATTTGCGTCATGCCATCCTTTGAGGATTCCGTTCGCATAACGAAGGCTCGGCTTTCCGGTTGCAAGAACCGTTCTGGTGCATGCTTCACCTATTATATCCATTCCGTAGCCGTATCTTTCGGTCCATCTGCGCACATACGCAACCTCTGCCTCAACGGGCTGACGATCCTTAGGAAAACCAAGGGCTTCCATGACTGCCTTCATTTCTTTGGGAACATGCCTTGTAAGCTTCTTGGCAGCTGCGAGCGTTCCGACTCCCGCTTCCTTCCACTCTTTAGCCACAGCTTCTATGCTGCGAAAGCTCTTCTTGTTGTTACTGATGCAGTACTCAAGAAGATACTCCACAAGATCGGTCCCGAAACCGAGTTCATCATATATGTACAATATCGAAGTAACTTCATCGGGTCTTATGGGACGTCCCATATACTGTTCAGCAATGAATAAAAGCTGTCCCACATCGGGTTTACCCATAAACTGGGCGATCTTTTCCTTTGAGTATGTCGGCTTCCCAGAAAACTCCACAACATTTCCTCCGGTAGTATTTTTGTCCGCAACGGCCTTGTTGTTCCAGAACCTTAACGCACGTTTAACATCCTGTTCCGAATAGTTAAAATAGTCCGCTATGGAACTTACCGTAGGATTCTGTTCTCCGTTTTTCAAAAGATACAAATATATCTTAAGCTGCGATTCGTTCGCTTCCTTAAGGCACCTCTCGACAGCGGCACCGGGAATCACGAGCGCGTCACAGCATAAATCACTGTTTAACGTGATCTGTTCCATTAAATCACCTGTTTCATAATGTATTTGCAAAAGCAATCAAGTATGTGTCAGATTATAGCACCGCAAGATGAAAAATGAAACAGTTGATTTTGCCGCAAACCCAGTGTTTTCAAGGGTTTTCGCGATTGTGGATAATGTGGATAACAAGATGCAAACTATTTATGGAAACTTGCCTGACATTGCCCGGATTTGGTTAATACCATAACCTGAACATGTTTTGTCACATTTCCGTTATGTAAATTAAAAATCCACAGTCCCGGTCAGCAACATAGGCTTATACAGGCTGTGGATAATGTGAATAACCTAATTCCCGAGGAGGCTGTCTGCAATCTTTACCACGTCTCCGGCACCCATAGTTATCAACAAATCACCGGGTGAACAATTCTGCAGCAGGAAATTCTCAATTTCGTCAAATGAACCAAAATAGTAAGCGGAAGTTCCGTTATTTTTTATAGCCTCACACAGATCCTCCGAGGAAATGCCCAGATTATCCTTCTCCCGGGCTGCATATATGTCAGCCAGCACTACATTTTCCGCTCTGCTAAGTACCTTGACAAAATCATCAAAAAGTGCTTTGGTTCTCGTGTATGTATGGGGCTGGAATACAAGCCACAGTTTTTCGTGCTTATAGTTTTCCGCAGCGGACAGTGTTGCCGCAATCTCTGTCGGATGGTGGGCGTAATCGTCGATAATGGTCACTCCTCCGATCCTGCCTTTGTACTGGAACCTTCTTTCAACACCGTCGTAATCATTAAGGCCCTTTACAATATCTTCCGCACTTATCCCGATCCGGTCGCACACCGCTATTGCCGCAAGAGCATTGGAAATGTTGTGTTTGCCGGGTATTGACAGCTTTACTTTTGTATATACGCTGCCATCCTTAATAACATCAAATGACGCACATCCCATATCGTCATATGTAACCGAATCTGCGGTATAGTCTGCCTCAGAATGTTCGGATACGGTAACTACGGGACATTTTACATTCCCGGTAATCCCGTCTATATCATCTATATCGGCATCTATAACAAGAAGTCCGTCTTCGGGAAGAAGATTGGCAAACTTTGCAAAAGAATTTCTTATATCATCAATATCCTTGAAGAAGTCAAGATGATCTTCTTCAATATTTAATATAACCGCTACCGTCGGGAAGAAGCTAAGGAAACTGTTAGTGTACTCACAGGCTTCTGTCAGGAAGCAGTCCGAGTTTCCTATCCTGATATTTCCCCCTATCATCGGAAGCATTCCGCCCACCGAAACAGTAGGATCCGCATCCGCAGTAAGCAGTATCGAAGTGATCATCGAGGTCGTTGTAGTCTTGCCATGAGTTCCCGATACGGCAATGCTTGTTTTGTAATTCTTCATTATCTGACCGAGAAGCTGTGCTCTTGTCAGCATAGGTACGTCCGATGATTTTGCCTGCGCATACTCGGGATTGTCTTCTTTGATCGCAGCGGAATATACAACGAGCTGTATGTCCTGCGTGATATTTTCCGCTCTCTGCCCGTAATAGACCTTCACACCTTCATCCTCAAGCTTTTGTGTGAGCGGCGAAGAAGCTCTGTCAGACCCGGATACGGTAAAGCCGGCATTAAGCAGTATCTCGGCAAGACCGCTCATGCTGATCCCACCTATTCCAATGAAATGCACCCTTATCGGTTTTGAAAAATCTATCGTATACATAGGTTTAATAATAGTCCATCGGAACAAAAAACTCAACCTTTGTAATTTTTTACAAATACTTTTTATTTTTTAAGACATTTTTTGTTTATTTTATCAAATAACTGTGATAAAATATCCATGGTGTGATTTTTACAACCGGATTACAGCTTGGAAAGACAGAGGTGGTAACGTGATTAAGAAAGAGATGATTGCGATGTTGCTTGCCGGCGGCCAGGGTAGCCGACTGGGCATACTGACATCAAAGGTCGCAAAACCGGCCGTTTCATTCGGAGGAAAATACCGTATTATTGATTTTCCTCTCAGTAACTGCATTAACTCAGGTGTCGACACCGTCGGCGTTCTGACACAGTATCGTCCGCTACGTCTTAATACCCATATCGGTATCGGTATACCGTGGGATCTGGACAGAAATATCGGCGGAGTTACTGTTCTTCCCCCCTACGAAAAAAGTACAAACAGTGAATGGTACACCGGTACGGCAAATGCCATTTACCAGAACATAGAATATATGGAGACATTTAATCCCGACTACGTTCTGATCCTGTCGGGTGATCATATCTATAAGATGGACTACGAGGTAATGCTCGATTATCACAAGAGCAACGATGCCGAGATAACGATCGCGGCTATGCCTGTTCCTATCGAAGAAGCAAAACGATTCGGTATACTTATCACCGACGAAAACCGTCAGATAACAGAATTTGAAGAAAAGCCCGAGAAGCCCCGCAGTAATCTTGCTTCGATGGGTATATACATTTTCAACTGGAAATCACTTCGCGAATCCCTTGTTGCTATGGCCGACCAGCCCAATCTGGACTTCGGTAAGCATATCATTCCCTACCTTTTCAACAAAGGCGGAAGATGCTTTGCATATGAATTCAACAGCTACTGGAAGGATGTGGGAACACTTCATTCATACTGGGAAGCCAATATGGAACTTATCGATATCGTTCCGGACTTCAATCTGTATGAGGAATACTGGAAGATCTATACACGTTCCGAGACCCTGCCTCCGCAGTATATTTCCGAAAGCAGCGTAGTTGAGCGCTCAATAATCGGAGAGGGAACATATGTATACGGTAAGGTATACAATTCGGTCATCGGCTGCAATATCACTATAGGAAAAGATACGATCGTAAGAGACTCGATCATAATGAACAATACCGTGATCGGCGACGGATGTGATATTACAAAGGCAATTATTGCAGAGGATGTCAATATAGGCAATAACGTTACTCTCGGCACGGGAGATGAAGCCCCTAACGAAACCGATCCTTCGATATATACAAACGGTATCGTTACGGTTGGTGAACACACCGTTGTACCTGACGGAGTAAGCGTCGGCAAGAACAGTGTGATCTCCGGAAACCTTGTTAAGAATGATTTTGAGAATAACGCTTTGGGAAGCGGCAAAACTTTGATAAAGGCAGGTGACGAACTGTGAGAGCGATCGGACTTATATTAGCGGGCGGCAACACATACAGAATGAAAGAACTTTCACAAAAGCGCGCCATCGCCGCAATGCCCGTTGCGGGAAACTACAGGGCGATTGATTTTGCCCTGAGTAACATGGCTAACTCGCGTATTACCAAAGTCGGGGTTATTACCCAGTACAATGCGGGAAGTCTCCATGAACATTTAAGTTCTTCAAAATGGTGGGACTTCGGACGTAAGCAGGGTGGTCTGCATATATTTACACCCACCGTAACAAGCGATAATAGTTTCTGGTACAGAGGCACTGCGGATTCCATATACCAGAATCTCGCATTCCTCAAGGAAAGTCACGAGCCGTACGTTGTAATTGCATCCGGTGACGGAATCTACAAAATGGACTACAACGAACTGCTTGAATTCCATATGGAAAAGGGTGCCGATATTTCTCTCGTATGCTCCGAAATTCATGATCCGAAGGACTGCGAGCGCTTCGGAATGGTTAAGCTTAACGACGAGATGCAGGTGGTTGATTTTGAAGAGAAGCCCATAGCTGCCAAGTCAACTCTTGTTTCGTGCGGAATATACGTGATCAGAAGAAGACTTCTGATTGAGCTCATTGAGAAATGTGCCGAGGAAGAGCGTTTCGACTTCGTAAGAGACATTCTTATCCGCTACATGAATGTCAAGAAGATTTGCGGGTATAAGATAAAATCCTATTGGAGTAACATAGCTTCCATCGATGATTACTATCGTACAAATATGGATTTTCTCAAAAAAGATGTCCGCGATTATTTCTTCAGGCAGTATCCCGATGTTTATACAAAGGTTGATGACCTGCCTCCGGCAAAGTACAACGTAGGGTCAAACGTGGTCAACAGTCTCGTTGCATCAGGTACGATCATCAACGGTACTGTGGAAGGCTCGATACTGTTTAAGAAGGTATTCGTAGGAAGTAACTGTACGATCAAGAACTCTATCATCCTGAACGATGTCTACATCGGCGACAATACATACATTGAAAACTGCATTGTCGAAAGCGGTGGCACGATACTTGCCAACTCTTACTACAAGGGTGAGGATGGACCTAAAGTTGTTATTGAGAAGAGTGATCGCTACGTGTTCTAGATCTGCATCACTCCGGTATGAAAGGACTGAATCAATATAATGAATATTACAGATGTTCGGATTCGTAAGATGACGAAAGAAGGAAATATGAAGGCTGTTGCCTCGATCACTCTCGATAATGAATTTGCGATACACGATATCAAGATCATCGAAGGCGATAAGGGATTGTTTATCGCAATGCCGAGCCGCAAAACTCCCGAAGGAGAGTATCGCGACATTGCCCATCCCATTTCGCATGAAGCGAGAGAGACACTTCAAAAAGCAGTACTCGAAGCATATGAGAAGGTGCTTCTGTCATAATAAACGGTGGTTACAAAAATGGAGGGGTCCTGTTCCGGATCCCTCCTATTTTTCTCCTATCTGCAGTTCTAAGGACGCTCGGCCATTTGATTCTCCTTCGGAGAGGGCCTCGCGGTGCAGACAGGGGCCCTACCCTGTCTGCAGTTAATACCCCAGTTCCTCGCCAACAAGTACAACTTTGATCCTGCCGGGAACCATTGATGCTCTTGTTACGACTATCTCACAGCATATCGTATGCTCAAGGCAGTCCGCACAGCGTCCTATCTGTGCACAGGGCGTATCACAGTTAAGCCTGACCGTATTTGCCGGAGAAGCAACATTTCTTGTCCTGTCGATCCCGGACTGTACATCCTTCACAACTTTGTTCATACCCGCAATAACGATGACCTGATCCGGTCCGTAGATAAGGTATGATACCCTGTTTCCTCTGCCGTCGATATTGATGAGTTCTCCGTCAAGTGTAATGGCATTCGTACTCATAAGGAACGTATCTGCATTTATCATCTTCGCCTTAAGCTCTTTGACCTGATCATCCGTCTTGTAATCTTCTCTTACGATAAGATCATGTCCTGCCTCTTTGATCTTTTCCTTGAGGTCGGAATTGTCGATCGTCATTGATCCGCCATATCCGATGCTCGCCGGCGCTTTTCCGATAAGCTCAAGCACTTTTTGGTACGCCTCCTCCACTGTATCGGCATAATACCCTTCCATCTTGCGCAGTTTCAGCTTCTTGATGATTGTTTCCGCCTGGTTTTTGTAGAACTGTTTCTTGTTTTTGTCGATCATCCCGTAACCTCCGTTTAATCTTGAGAGCCAATCCCTTTCAACTTCTTCTGTAAATAGATTTATTTCAAAATAAACTGGGATACCGAAAAGGGATTACCCTCTCCGTCATTAAGTGCAACCACTCTTTCTTCCCCGTTTGAATAGACAACAGGATAAATCACATCCCCCAGCATTGCCTGCTTCCTGTAATCAATACGAAGATGTGACACTTCCGGATCTCCTATCTGCGAAAGAGCAAGCTTTACATATTGTCCGTTGTTCACATGATGGTTGCTGTCAAGATGATGTATCTGAATATGCACCGGATCCCTTTGCGTCACTGTTACACCTTCCTCTTTAGGGATCAGGACTTTCCGTGAATTGTATGTCATTTCAAGTTTTTTCTCGACGGTATATGCCTCATGGATAAAATCCGGCGCTTTAACAGGCTTGGCCTCAACGGAATCAATAAGAGTCCACATCGAGTTAGCCTTGACAAGATATTCACCCATCTCATCCTTCATATAGAAATTACGGAGCCCGAAGCATGCCTTGAAACTGTACGGAAAAGTTCCTACAGTAACATAATCACACAGGTACGGAAGGGAGTTGATCTCAAGTTCCCAGTAGTTTATTACCCATACAAGATTTTCTTTCTGCAGCACATCAAATCCGACTCCGGAGTCTTCCGACTGGAACGTTGAACAATCCTGGAACGCATCTATAAGCGCGGTAACCGACAGTCTTCGATCCGTATCACATTCACTGAATCCTATTCTCTTTTTATACTCGTACATATACAGTTCCCGTTACTGATTGAAGCCTTCTTACTCTTTGGTAATATCCGATCCGAAATATTTCACTGAAATCTCCGAAAGTGTTCCGTCCGCCTTCATATCCGCGATCGCTTTGTTGATAGCTTCTCTTAATGTATCGTTGTCCTTACCCTTTTTAAGAGGTATGGCATAATTTGTTGTCTCTTCATCGGTTGCAACAACTTTAAGAGAAGTATTTCCCGTTGTATTGAAATAATCCTGCACGGAAGTATTTGCATTGATAGTTGCATCTGCCGTTCCGTTTGCAACAAGCTCCATCGTCTCCCCGAGTGTAGGAACATTTACAACAGTTGCTCCGTGGTCTTCTCCCATCTGCGCATAAGTTGATCCTACCGAATTGGCTGTAGTCCTGCCGGCAAGATCGTCAAACGAGGCAATGTCCGAATTATCTGCCTTGGCAACAACAACCGCATGATCATATGCATACGGATCGGTAAAATCAAACGTCTGCTGTCTGTCCTCAGTGACATCAACTCCGTTTGCCATCATATCAAAAGTACCCTGCGATACTCCCGTAAGTCCTCCGTCAAAATCACCCTCGGCAAACTCTGCTTCAACGCCGATACGTTTTGCAATCTCCCTTGCAACTTCAACGTCAAACCCGACGAGCTCATTCGTTGTCTCATCATGGTATGTAAAAGGTGCCCACGCACCTTCCGTTGCGACAGTGATCTTGCCCGCTGCCTTGATCTTCTCCAGATGATCCCCTGATGCACCGTTTGACCCGCAGCCTGCAAGAATGCACACCATCAGCAATGATAAAAAGATAACCGGTGATTTTCTCATAATACTCTTCCTCCTTTATTTCTTGAGAGCCACGCCATTCAAAGTCCACTTCGTGGAGGCGTGGCCTACGTGCTGCAAAGTTTTCATAGAAAACTTTACACCACCATTTCTATATGTTCAGTTTCAGAAATTCCCTTGTCCTCTCTTCCTTAGGATCATTGAAAAATTCTTTGGAATTTCCCTGCTCTATAATCAGACCGTCCTCCATAAATACGACTTTGGAGCTTACGTCTTTCGCAAATGACATCTCATGTGTAACAACGACCATCGTAATACCGGACCCGGCAAGCTCCCTGATTACATCAAGCACCTCCGTTGTCAGTTCCGGATCAAGCGCCGATGTCGGCTCATCAAAATATATGATCTTCGGGTCCGTTGCAAGTGCTCTGGCGATTGCCACTCTTTGCTGCTGTCCTCCCGAAAGCTGCGCCGGATACCTGTCTGCGTGATCAGCCATCCCCACTCTTTCAAGTTCCCGAAGCGCTGTCTCTTCAGCAATCTTTTTGTCTGTCCCTCTTCCCGATGTTAAACCGAGGGTCACGTTATCCAGCACGGTTTTGTTTGAGAAAAGATTATAGCTTTGGAATACAAATCCCGTCTGTTTGCGAAGAGCGGCTATATCTTTTTTGGATGACGAACTAAGGTCATATGTCACACCGTCAAATGTCATCTCGCCTGAATCGGCAATCTCAAGATAATTAAGGCATCTTAGCATCGTTGTCTTGCCAGAACCCGATGGTCCTAGCACAGCCATAACATCTCCCTTATCAACGGTAAGATTTATTCCTTTAAGGACAGTACCCCTGTCAAATGATTTTACAAGATTCTTAACTTCCAGAAGTGCCATGATCATACCTTCCAAGTCTTGCTTCTCCGCGACGCTGGAATGCTTCCAGAACTGTCGAGAACATCAGATATATAAACGCAACTTCGAGATACAGCGGCAGGAACTGATATGTTCTGCCTGCGATCTGTCTCGTTGCAAGGAACATTTCCGTAACCGTGATATTCGATGCAAGCGAAGTATCCTTTACCATGCTGATCAGAGAATTGCCAAGCGCCGGGAACGCTGCGCGAAACGCCTGAGGCAAAATCACATGCCACATGATCCCGGGGTAGCTCATGCCTACGCAATAGCCGGCTTCAAGCTGTCCTTTCGGAACACTTTCCATACAGCCGCGGATAGTCTCAGCACAGTATGCTCCTTCGTTTATCGCGAACACAATGACCGCAACAACAAAGCCGTTAGGCTTGATGCCGAAAGCCGAAGGTCCGTAATAGCCCACCATCAGCTGAACGAGAAGCGGTGTACCTCTAATGATCCAAATATATACTCTCGCAATCTGTGTCAGTACCGGAACCTTTGAATACTGAATGAGTGCAACTATGACCGCTATAACGAGTGCCAGTGCAAAAGAGATAATGGTGAGCGGTATAGTCATCGCAAGACCCGGCAGTATTATTCTCGGAAAAGATTCAATAAGTAAATTCCATATATCCATAGTCATAACCCTTTTTCGGATTTAAAGATTATATCAGTGATACAAAAAAAATGAAAGTGTGATATCATACCCACATGGCAAAAGATAATCTTGAATGGCTCCGCAACGGCGAAAAGCTTAAAGCCTCACAGGAGCTTAAAACCATTATACTGCTAAGTATCCCTGCGATACTCAGCCAGATCACGACCGTAGCGATGCAGTACTGCGATGCTTCAATGGTAGGGCATCTCGGCAGCGATGCAGGGGCTGCCATAGGTCTCGTTACAAGTACAACATGGCTGATAAACGGCTTAACACTTGCAATAGGCACGGGATTTTCCGTTCAGGTGGCGCACCGTATAGGCGCCGGACGCATAAAGGACGCAAGATCACTTACACGGCACGGGCTCATGACTGCGCTTGCGGTAAGTGTGTTCATGGCCGTTATCTCAATGATCATCAGCAGGTATCTTCCTATATGGCTTGGGGGCGGCGCCAACATAATCCGCGACTCATCGGCTTATTTTATGATCCTGTCTGTCGGAATGCCTTTTATGGCAGCAAGTTATACCTCGGGCAGTATGCTGCAGTGCAGCGGAAATATGCGGGTTCCGGGGATAATCAATATCGCGATGTGCTTTCTGAATGTGCTGTTTAATGCTCTGTTTATTTTCCCTTCGGGGACGAAAAACGTATTTGGGATATCGTTTTATATGCCCGGGCTCGGACTCGGTGTACGCGGTGCTGCCCTTGGAACCGTAACAAGCGAAGGGGTATGTGCCCTTGCAATGCTCTATTTCCTGCTGGTACGCTCCGAAATGCTGCATCTTCGGAAAGAAACATATGAAACAAGATATGCGGATGAACTGAAAAAAGCCATAACTATCGCCCTCCCGATCGCCGCCGAAAACGCTATAACGGGAGGAGCCTATGTGGCATTTACGAAAATCGTTGCACCCCTCGGAACAGTGGCCATCGCCGCCAATTCGTTTGCCATTACGGCTGAGGGCCTGTGTTACATGCCGGGCTACGGCATCTCCGCTGCGGCAACCACCCTTATCGGCCAGAGTGTCGGGGCAAAACGAAATGATCTCGTAAAGAGGATGTCATACATGACGATAGCACTTGCGATGGTCATGATGACAGTTACGGGGTGTCTTATGTATATATTTTCCGCGGAGATGATAGGACTCCTGTCTCCCGATCCTCTTGTCATAGATATCGGATCCAAAATTCTTCGTATAGAAGCGTTTGCCGAGCCTTTCTTTGCCGCATCCATAGTTACGACCGGAATATTCCGGGGTATGGGCAAAACGATATTCTCCACACTGTTAAACCTGTCCACAATGTGGTTTGTAAGGATACCCCTTGCGGCTTTTTTGTCCGCATCTTACGGTCTTGTCGGTGTATGGTCCGCCATGTGCATCCAGCTCATAGTATGCGGCACTTTATTCGTAACCGTTCTTGCCGTTGTTATCAGGCGGTCTCACTGATCTGCTTCCTGGTCTGTAACCTGAATTGCATATTTTCTTCAAGAAGTTCCTGCTGTCTCTTAAGGCCGGATCTTCTCATGGTATTCCAGAGATTGTAATTCTTCTGTGGCTGCCTGTCGGCTCTCGGAGCACGGGTTACTATTCCTTCGCTTCCGCTTTCCGCTATGTACATCGTTCTTGCCCCGGCTGCGGTTCCGCCGAATATCTTGCTGAAACTGTGCCCTCTGTACTCTTCGGGAGTAGCGCCGAAATTGTGGACGCAGTACGTTCCTTTATCCTCACCGTCACTTACGGAATTGGCGGCAGAGCGGTCTTCTTTGATAAATCCCGCTACCCACGACGCATAATCCGGATCGCTTTTCATGTTTTCCCATCCGGCATCGGATATGACTACTGTTTCCTCATCAAAGGGTCTCGTTGTGCTGTATGGTATATTGGAGATCAGCCTGCTTACCGAATCCTTAAAGCAGTCCATAGAAAGATTATTGATATCTTCGGGATACAATCCTGCCTCTTTCAGCAGCTTTCGCCCCTCATTGACACGGCTCTCCTGCTCTGCTCTCTTGCCGGGATTTTCCCTGTAATAATCGGACATCACGGTGCTGCTTTTAGTCTGATTGCCTTTATCCTCCGCCTTGCTTACGGCATCATCAGATAACGGCTCATTTATCTGCCTGTTTGTATACCGATAGTTGTAATATCCGCCGTAACTTCCCGCAAATCCAGCTGCCTGTCCGATCATACAATGCCCTCCTGCCGATAGATGTAAAAAGCACATTTTCCAATTTCAATCCATTGAAAAATGTGCTCTCCGTAGTCGTATTTAACTAATATTTATATCGGCTGAAGATAGGGAAAACTTTATGATTTTTCATCCAGTCTTTCAAACACGGGAATCACGTTCAGAGGAGCCTGAGCAGTTATTGTGCATCCTCCTTCGTAGACCGTTTCATTATCACGGTTCTTCCATCCGGCACCCTTCGGCAGATAGACCTGTCTGTTGGTTACACCCGCCTCAAAAACCGGAGCCACAAGGTATTTGTCACCAAACATGTACTCATCCTCTGCTTCCCACGCCTTCTTATCATCCGGAAACTCGTAAAACAGAGTTCTCATGACCGGTGTTCCCTTCTCATGGGCTTCATTCATCAGACCCCTGATGTAGTCTCTCATGGACTCCCTAAGATCTATATACTGCCTGCATATTTCGTATACTTCTTCTCCGTAACTCCATATTTCGTTAGCGGCTCCCGAGCGGCAAGTTGCTCCTCCGGTCGTTCCGACCTGGGGCTGCCTCGGCTCTCTGTCACCGTGAAGCCTCATGACCGGACAAAATGTCCCCCACTCAAACCATCTGACAAACAATTCACGAAATGCCGGATCATTCGGATCTCCTCCGTGGAAACCGCCTATATCGGTAGTCCACCACGGTATGCCCGCCAGGCCCATATTAAGTCCTGCAACCAGCTGGTTTTTCATACTTTCGAAACTTGAAGCTATATCACCGGACCACACAAGTGCACCAAACCTCTGGCTACCTGCCCAGGCACATCTTATAAGGTTGACGATATTTGTCTGCCCCATCTCCTTCATTCCTTCATAGAACGTTCTGGCATAGTCAACGGGATATATATTTCCGATCATAAGATCGGGTCCGAGATAATAACGGTAATTGTCAAAATCATACACACTGTACTCAGGCTCAGCTTCATCAAGCCAGAATATCCTTACTCCGAGTTCGTAATAATTCTTGAGAACCGTGTCCCACAGATATCTTCTTGCTTCGGGATTTGTAACATCGACGTGGATAGTGGCACCTTCAAAATTAAGACCAATACGGAAACCTCTTTCTGTACGTACAAGAAAACCCTTCTCCAACATGTATTCGAAATTTTCACTTTCGCGGTCGACTGTAGGCCATATAGATACCATCAGTTTGATACCCATTGACTCCAGTTCATCTATCATAGCCTTTGGATCCGGCCAGTACACAGGGTCAAATTTCCACTCTCCCTGCCTTGGCCAATGGAAGAAATCCACAACTATAACATCAAGAGGTATGTTCTCCCTCTTGTATCTTCTTGCAACATCCAGCAACTCTTCCTGTGTCTGGTAGCGAAGCTTGCACTGCCAGAATCCAAGCCCGTATTCCGGCATCATAGGGACGGTACCCGTAACCTTTGCATAAGCCTCTTCGATCTGCGCCGGAGTATCTCCGACAACGATCCAGTAATCCATTATATCTGTACTGTATGCTTCAAATGTTGTAATATTTCTGCCGAAAACACACCTTCCGATCGCCGGATTGTTCCACAAAAGTCCGTACCCCAAAGATGAGATGGCAAACGGAACACTTGCCTGTGAATTCCTGTGTGCCAGTTCAAGATCACATCCTTTAAGGTCCAGATAATCCTGCTGGTATTGTCCCATTCCGTATATTTTTTCTTCCGTATCAGGAGATTCCCAGCGAACAGTAAGATGATAGTTTCCTCCCGGATGAGGCTTAAACTCTCTGCCTTCAACTTCTATGGCACTGCACTTTGGATCCCTGATATCACGGCGGTTTCTCCAGTACTCTTCAAGGACTGTTTTTCCGTCGGAACGGCTGATACTGATCTTTCCCGTTTGAGTTATGCGGACAAGTATCTCTCCATTCTTGAGAACTCCGCCTTCGGCATCGTTTTCAATGACTGCTTTGGAATTCTGAGGTATGGTAAGTGCCCAGTTTTCATCCGGCATTTGGGCACATTTTGTTGCTCTTATTCTTACAGCATTTTCACCCCACGCTTCGATCCACAGCGTCTCCGAATCATACCGGTAGATAAGTTTATTGTCCGACTTTGTTATCATCCGTAACCTCCTCACTTCGCTTCATTAAGCCACACACGCATCTCGCCTTCTCCTCTGTTTGCCCATGCATAGTACGGAATAAGCCTTATATTACACTCTACCTCTCCCGGTCTGTTAGCAGTATAGTAAAGGGCTTCTCCAAAATCATTTGCATCGGTTCTTGTTCCCTTGGCATCAATCACTCCGACTCCGCCAAGGATATCTTCCTTCCACTCATAATTAAGTTCCGAATCCGCCGGAAGATTAAGGTTGTGAAGTCCTGTTCCGTTATCAGCCCCCTCAGCGCAGTAAACCTGAGGTCCTCTTGCGATTGCCACTTTGCCTGTATTCTCGGATACTTTCGGATTACAATACCATCTCTTGGGGGTGATCTGAATGTCATATTCTATGCAGTGTTCTCCACCGGGGATGGCAACGTTCCAATAACCGTTATCCGAAACTATATCTGCTGTCTTTTCGTCTACCTTACCTGCATAATCATCAGCCCATCCGGGGATTCGTATCTTCAGATTTACCGGATTAGTTCCTTTGTTGGACACCAAAAATGTGATCTTGCCGCTTCTCGGATAATCACACTCCTGTTTTATTCTGACAGTTTGCCCTTTTTGCTCAAATTCCGATTCCGACCTGATAAAAAGATTGACGAGAATTTCATCCTCCTTTGCGGTATAAATATACTTATCGACTGAAGCGATCATCCTCGCAAGGTTGGGCGGGCAGCACGCACATCCGAGCCATTCGGGACGTACCGGTTTGACATGACTCTTACCCGGATCTTTTGCGGACTTTTCGGGGACAACTTCGAGAGGATTAACGTAGAAGAAATGCCTTCCGTCCAATGCCATTCCCGCAAGTGCGGTGTTATACAATGCTCTTTCCATGATGTCGGCATACTCCGATCTCGACTCTATCCTGAGCATCTGCCCGGCAAAAAATATCAGACCGATCGAAGCACAGGTCTCGCAATACATAGTATCGTTCGGAAGATCATAGTCGAGTGTAAATGCCTCGCCGATGACCGTGGACCCTATTCCTCCCGTTATATACATTCTCTTGTCTGCAATATTACGCCATATATTCCTGCACACATCCGCAAGACCTTTATCGTTTGTGGTTGCTGCAAGATCAGCCAGTGCCGTACTCATGTAAACGAGCCTTACAGCATGGCCCTCTGCTGTGTCCATTTGTTCAACCGGTACATGCATCTGAAAATACTTTTTAGGAAATGTGTAAACACCTGCTATGATAGGATCTTTTGCATCTGCCGCTTTCTGCCTGTCAAAAAATTCCGGATCCTTTCCCCTTTGGCGAAGAAAGAATTCCGCTTCTTTAAGGTAAGTGTCATTCCCGGTCAGATGGTAGAGTTTCATCAGTCCTATCTCTATCTCTTCATGACCATCAACTCCGCAGATCTTTCCTTCACCCTCTCCGAATACAGAACATATATGATCGGCAAGTTTTCGGGCAACACTTAATACCTTCTCACTACCTGTTGCTTCGTAATACGCAACCGACGCTTCTATAAAATGCCCTGCACAATACAATTCATGACTCTCACCCAGACGCTTGTATTTCCTCTCGGGTGCCTTGATTGTAAAATAAGTATTTAAGTAGCCATCTTCCTCCTGTGCCTCACTAATAAGGTCTACAACATCGTCGGCTGTTTTTTTCAGATCTTCATCCCATTCATATTCAAGAGAGTAAGCAACAGCCTCAAGCCATTTATAGACATCACTGTCCTGAAATACCCAGCCGTAATGATCCCCCTGCGATCTTTTTGCCGCGATACGGAAGTTCTCTATGGCATGACTTTTCTCGTTCGGAATAAAATCATCATCACGTTCCTTCTCAATGTTGATATCGATCGCATCGTTAAGCACATCCCACTGATAGGGGATCATCTCCTGTTTAACAAGCTTACGGTACCTGTTCCAAAAAGTATCGTGAATCATTGTTTCATTATTCATTGCGGGAATCCTCTCTTTTAGTGAAAATAGGGCCAAGATAAGATCTTGGCCCCATTATTATACCATGGTATTTACTTACCTATGATCGAATCTATTGTAGCCTGTGCTTCCGCAGCTGCCGATGCGGGATCACTGTCTCCGGTAATGACTTTATTGAAAGCAAGTGAGATTGCATCTGAAATATCAGGCCATTCGGGAAGAGGACCTCTTGCATTTGCATACTGCATCTCATCTACGAATACCTGGTAAACCGCATCACCCTTGAACTGGTCTTTTGCGATGGTTGAATCGGATGAGATATATCCCATATGATCCATCATGTACAGGCATGTGTCCTTACTTGTTGCATACTGAAGGAAAGCGATAGCTGCCTCTTCATTTCCGCCGGCGATAACCGCATAGTTCTCTCCGCCAAGACCGGATGCCTGCTGCTTATCCTGAGGTATGGGGGCAACATTCCACTTAAGGTCGGGAACTTCCTGACGCATTGTAGGAATCTGCCATGTACCGTTGATCATCATGGCAAGGTTACCGGAAATAAACTGGTTCATAGTATCACCCTGTGTCCAGTTGATAGCCTCTTTGGGGAATGCACCCGCATCTACGAGACTCTTTTCAAACTCAAGCGCCTTGATTCCGCCTTCCGAATTGATCTCATATGATGTCTGACCTGTTGACCATACCCAGGGAAGGAAGTTGAACGTACCTTCCTCGTTCTGAAGTGCACAATGAGCAAATCCGTATACGTTACCCTTTGTTGTCTTAGTTGCTACATCGAGAAGCTCATCCCATGTTTTGGGAACTTCACATCCTGCCTCTGCAAGCATGTCTTCATTATAGAAAAGAACAAGGTCATTGCTTCCGAACGGAACTCCGTAAAGTTTTCCGTCAAGTGTACATGAATTAACGGGTCCCGGATAATAATTGCTTACATCAAATCTGTCCGTTATGTCTGCAAAGATTCCCATCGCTGCATATGATGCATGATCCGGGTTATCAAGAATAACTATATCCGGAAGTTCACCTGCAGATGCTCCGACCGAAAGCTGTTTCTTGAAATCAGCAAAAGGAACATATTTAGCCTGAACCTTGATCTTATCCTGCTGTCCGTTAAACTCTTGAATGATATGGTCAAGTGCTTCTTGATGGCCGGCAGTTTCCCAGTAATACCAGATCGTAACATCCCCCGATGCATCTTCCGAAGCCGGAACGGCTTCTTCTGTCTGAGTATCTGCAACCTCTGTTGTTTCGGCTGTCTCCTCTTTTGCGGCCGTCTCCTGTGCAGGTGCCTGCGTTGCAGCTCCACATCCTGCCAGTACTGTTGCCAGCATCACTGCGCTGACAAATGTTGCTAAAAATCTCTTTTTCATAAATACCTCCTTAAATAAGAGTTGTTTTCCTTACGAGATCATTATCTGTTGAAAATCGCAAACAGAAAACTCAAGAAAACTAAAAAAGGGGGAATAATCTAATCTGATTTAATCATGAATGGAATCCGTATAATTACCCTTGTCCCTTCCGGTTTCGCTCTCTCTATTCGAAGACTTCCTGCTTTTCCGTAATACATTTTCAGCCGGGTCGCAGCATTTTTCAATCCGATACTGGACTTGGATCCGGTATCCTCATAAATACCATTGTTGATTTTTTCCATCAGTTCATCATCCATTCCGGAGCCGTTATCTTCAATCCGTATTTCTACGTTTTCATCTTTCTTTTCTATATTTAAAACAAGCTCGGCATCCTGAATATCTTTTTCAAAACCATGAACGATCGCATTTTCCACAAAGGGTTGCAGCAGCAGTTTGTGTATTCCCGCGTCCATAGTATCGGGCGCTACATTTATTGAACATGAGAAACGGTTTTTTACTCTGTATTGTTGCAGATATATGTACTTTTTGATCCACTCGGACTCTTCACGGATGCTCACTTCGGCATTGCTGTTGACTATGGCATATCTGAGTATCGTAGCCAGAGAACTTATCGCATTGCTTATGTCATATTCATCCCTGTCGATCGCCATCCAGTTTATTGTATCAAGGGTATTGTACAGAAAATGCGGATTGATCTGAGCCTCCAGTGCAACTATCTGTGCTTCCTGCTGCCTTGTTATCGCTTCATTGAGTTTTTCCAGAGTATCGTTAAATCCGTCTGCAATGCTCTCTATCTCAAGCGGCATATTTGTGTCCTTGTATATGCGGACCGAAAGATCTCCGTCCTGCGTCTGTTCCATCCCTTTCACAATCTGTCGTACCGATCTGATCAGATCCTTTGACATTTTTGTTGATAAGAATAAAACGATAGCGATCACTGCTATTCCTACGATCAGCATCAGGAAGAGTTGTCTTGTCAAAGAAGCGCTAAGGCTGCTCATGTCGGCTACGTTCACGATATCCCAATCAAGTTCGTCATCGTGAAGAATATATATTCCGAATGCGGATGAGGGAAGTCCTGTTGCTTTTTTGTAATATAGTTCGTAATCCTCACCCTTTACTGCATCATCTTTATTTACATCCGTGACCACATCCCCTATTCTGTATGGTTCGTCACCAAATGTAATGATACGTCCGTTTTTGTCAACGATAAAATTAAATACCTTCCCATCATGCTCCGATCTGTTGCATATGCTTTGAAGCAGTTCTTCATCTATGCTCAGTATCGCTATACCGCATTCTTTATCCAGGTTTTTATAATCGATTATCCTGTGCGCTATGTGCAGCAGATAGTAGTCTTTATTTGCAAAATTTGTACCGTACTCGGTGGGATAAATATGCATATCATAATCTTTTATAACATCCCTGTACAACCCGTCCTGCCCTATTTTAAAACCTTCAAGCCATGAACTTCTGTATGTCGCCGGAGTCATTTGCTCGTATGTTACTACCTCACCTTTCGGAGTTATAACGGAAATTGCCCGTATATATTCCTTGGAATACAGAAGCGCACTGAACAGTCTCCTCATCTGGTTCACAGTCACTGCCTCATCAATATCGTTATCCAGATTACCGACCCATTTGACCATGTCATCATCGGTGTATATCTGATACAAAAGATCCTCATATGATTCCAGTCCAAGATTCAGATTATTATCAAGCTGCCCCAAATTGCTGTGGGACATGACCTGCATATTCTCTCTGAGGGTTCTTGAAATATTAACAAAAGAAAAAAACTCGACAACTATTATCGGAATGATCGAAGTTATGATAAACAAAATCACAAGTCTGGTTTTTATGCTCGTTTTCTTCATATTATTTTCCTCAATAATCAAATGACCGGGAGATATTAATAATACTCCCGATCATTATCATAGTACTGCCTGTATTTGCTTTCAAATATTTTCTATCCTTTAACGGCACCGTTTGTCATTCCGCTGATTATATATTTCTGCATAAAGATGAATATCAGTGTGACGGGTATGATCGCAACTATGGCAAACGCCGTAAGATAGCTCCATTTCGTCCCGTACTGCCCCATGAAATTAAATATTCCGGCAGTAATGGGCCTTTTCTCCTGATCCAGAATAAAAGTCATTCCGTATGCAAGATCACCCCATGCATAGAGGAAGGAGAATATCGCGCACACAATAACTCCGGGCTTGGCTACGGGAATCAGGATCCTCAAAAATGCGGATAGTCTAGTACACCCGTCAATATAAGCTGCTTCTTCAAGTGCTTTAGGTATCGATGCAAAATAATTTTTGAGAATAAGCACCGAGAACGGGATTCCTATTGTAGCATCAGCCAGGATCGCTGCACCCCATGTGTTATACATTTTCATGTTTCTGAACATGATAAACATCGGTGTCAACAGTACAGAGACAGGAAGCATCTGCGTAACCAGAAATCCGAGGAGCATTGCACGTCTTCCGACAAATCTGTACCTGGCAATTGCATAAGATGCGGGTACAGCAAGTATTACAGCGATAAGCATTGCCCCCAGAGATATCATAAAACTGTTAAAGAATGACTTGAACATATTGAAATCACCCGTCTCAATCTGTGCGGCATATGATTTTGTATTAAGAACATGAGGATACCATGTCGGAGGTATCATAAATATCTCTTTTTCGGTCTTAAATGAAGTTATAAGTGTCCAAAACAGAGGAAACAGCAATAATATAAGTATTATTAATGATATCGCACAAAAAATTATATTCTTTTTCTTATTTAACTTTTTATCTTCCATCAGTCTTCCTCACCTTGCATAGTAATCCTTAAATACAACATACCTACAAGCAACAATATCAGGAACAAAACATTTGCCACCGAAGACCCCTTGCTGTACTGGAACATATCAAAGGATAATTTGTACGAATACGTAGAAAGCAAATGTGTGGAGTTAACCGGACCTCCCTCAGTCATTACATACACAAGATCATAGACCTTGAACGTATATATGAACCCGAGTACCAGAACGGATTCTATTGTGGGCCTAAGCAGCGGAAGCGTGATCTTTGTCAGTTTCTGCCAACCGTTGGCTCCATCAACGGATGCACTCTCATACAGTTCCTGAGGGATAGTTGTAAGCCCGGTAGATATAAGTATCGTGTTAAAAGGTATTCCTATCCATACATTTGCCGCTACTACCGAGATCATTGCAGTTCCCGGAGTGGTCAGCCACTCAATGTTTTCCTTAATAAAACCCGCGGACCTCAAAATATAATTGACGATCCCCACATCCGTCGAAAACATAAATTTAAACATCAATGCCGTAACCGTCATAGGCATCATCCAGGGGATCATTGTCATTCCTCTTACGGTCTTGGAAAATGTAAAATTCTTGTTGAAAAACAATGCAAGAAGAAATCCGATCAGGAACTGAAACAGCAGACAAGCCAATGTAAATATCAGGGTATTTCCCATGGCCTTCCTGAATACCGCATCATGGAATATCTCGATATAATTTGCCAATCCGATAAAATTTTTCTGACCTTTTACCAGATTTCTTACCGAAACATCCTGAATGCTTAGAATAATATTACTGATAATGGGATAGCCCACAAAGATCATCATATAAATGAATGCGGGCAGAATGAATAGCAATCCGATATTATCGTAACGAAAGAAGTCTTTAATACGTTTCATAATTCCCCCTGTCTCGTAACAGTGTATTAATGGTGATTTTTCTTGTCATACACATTTTATGAGATCAAGGTTATCAAATAAATATGATAAATCTTAAAAAGGGGGAATTATCTAATGCTTATTTATATGATTTTCTGTAGTCAGCCGGTAACTGTCCGGTAGTATCCTTGAATACCTTGCTGAAGTATTTAGGGTCGGAATATCCAACCCTGTCGGCTATCTCATAGAGCTTTAATGAGGTGCCGATAAGCAGTTCCTTGGCTTTCTGAATTCTGAAATTTTTGATATACGCACTGAACGTAACACCGGTCTCTTTGTGAAACTGTGTCCCGAGATACTCAGGGGTAATGTTCAGTCTGGATGCGATCTCGTCCAGTGTGATCCCCACATTGTAGAACTCACCGATCATACTTTTGGCGCGTTTGATAGTAAGATTGTCAGATTCGTTTTGGGTCTCCTGGCAATCCAGATTATCGGCGATAAAATCACAGACTTCCGATAACTCATTACGTGTCTTTGCACTCATGATCCGGTCGAGCAGCTTTTGCTGTTTGATATTTCCCACTCTGTCATTACCGACACTTTTTGCCGTTTCAATGATTGCCCACATAAAACGCACATAACTCTCTTTTACCTCATGAGGGTCATATACTTTACCGTCTCTGTAATAATCATAGAACGCTCTTAGGATCTCTCTTTCCTTGTTATGATCCGATGCACATATGGCAGACTTCATTTTTGCTTCAAGATCCTGTGGATAAATACACATCGATGTCTGTACTTTTGTGATTTTCGGATATGATATCAATACGTTGTCTTCGAATGACAGATTCCAGTCCATATAGGGAAACAGGCAGTCCAGACCTGTTTTAATCTGCGAAAGCGATCCGACAACGGTATAACCTATAGCTGTATTATCCGCAAAAGAATTCAGCAGCTGGTATTGTACCCATCTCTCAAAATCCGTGCCGGAATTGCAATTATAGATTATAGCCAGTACAGAGCTTAAATATTCGATATCCAGACTGCAGTACCCGATCCCCTCATAGTGCGAAAGCGAGTGGGCAAGCGATGCTTTTCCGTTGCCGGACAGATTATGGTACTGATC
>DFGA01000044.1 GCA_002371615.1 Lachnospiraceae bacterium UBA3762
GAGAAATTCCTCCTACTCGATTTTATCTATTAAAGTAATATTTTAAATATATTTTGAATATCTCGAAACAACTATGTCTTCCGCTTCTCTCTCAAGCCGGTATGACCTGATGGGATGCAGGAAACCGCAAGGTATACTGTAGGATCTGCGCTCAGTAAGTGAGAGTCTGTTAGACAACTCGAAAAGATTCCTTCGAATGGAAAGATACCATGTTGAATAAACGAAAAGTATCATGACTGCAAGAGCTGCAAGTGTAATCCAAAAAACATATACCGCAGCATCCGCAGAAGGTGCAGCAGAAAGAGGCACATCATTGTTTTCAACGATATAGAAAATATAATCGCCCGTCGCAGAAACTGCCTGCTCGGTAGACTTAGCCTGTGTCTTCTCGGCAGATAAGCCTATAAGCGGTAAAAGAAGCAATGCGATAAAAGCTATAGTTGCAAGTGTGTATACAGTGATTTTACGTTTAAGTGACATTGTAATCCTCTTTTCTTATAAAACACAATTACCCTTTCAACAGTAAAGACACTTGAAATATCAAAAAAGGTTCAGAAAACTTTTCTTTTTTTGTTACAAGGTTTATAATAAAATTCGTTAATCATGTGATTTATATAAGGATTTTCGGGGGAAGGAAATGAGTGAGGATTATTTCAAGAGTTATAAGATGTTCAAATTTGTTCAACTTGCACTTCTTGTGATTTTCGCTATCTGTTTTTTTCTGTTTATTTTTTTGGATGAAAGTCTTAGGGTAAGCGTTTTTTCGAACAAGGTACTTCTTACGATATGTGTTTTTTTGTGGGCATTTATGCTCTACAGTGTTGCGTGTATTATTATGGATTTCAGGCTTCTCGAAGGCCATATAGTTCATGACCATGTGCTAAAGAGAGCTGTATATGTTGATACGCTTACCGGAATTCCCAACAGATTTTCCTGCGATCAGATTTTTGAAAAGTATGAAAATGCAGCGGACATATCAAAACTCGGATGTGCTCTTATTATGATCGACAATCTTGATGAGATTAACAGGGAGCATGGAAGATCAAGCGGAAACGTCGCTCTCAAGGAGTTTTCCTCGGTGGTGGAGAGAGTAAGTGCATATTACGGTTTTGTTGGCAGAAACAACGGAAACGAGTTTCTGGTTGTTATAGAAAACTGTGACAGTAATAAAATGAAAAGGTTTGCCACGGAACTTCAAAAAGAAATGGATATATACAACAAAACTTCAGGCGGATACGCTATCCGGATCAGGCTGTCCAAAGCACTTAACGAAGACTTCGGCCTTGAGGATTTTCGTGAGCTTGTGGCTAAGTTGTACGGGATTGCCAAGGTGTAATAATGGCTGATTTTAACCATGCCTATATAGGGCGGCTGGTGCAAAAATCGCAAAGGGGCGACAGTGATGCTTTTGCCGAACTGTATGCCATAACATATCAGCACACATACAATTATGCTGCACATTATTTAAGAGATCCCAATCTGGCACAGGATGCATTGCAGGAAACATATATCCTTGCCCTGCGTAATATCGGAGGGATCAAAGAGCCGGCATTGTTTGTTGCGTGGCTCAACCAGATCTGTTTCAGGGTGTGCTATGATATGGAACGCAAAAACCGGCAGGAATATGGGGAGAATAATCCCGAACTGCTGGAACTGCTGAGTGATGATTATATTGATCATAACCCGGAAGATAAAACCGAAACAACGGATGAGACATCAAGACTGAAAGAAGCGGTCATGTCCCTTCCTTTCAACGAGCAGCAGGTAGTCGTCATGCGTTATTATAACGACATGAAACTCGAGGATATAGCCTCGGCACTGGGATGTTCAAGAAGCAGTGTCAAAAGATACCTGATAACAGCCAGAGAAAGGCTTAATAAGATGCTCAGAAAGGAGGGAGAAGATGTTTAGAAGGAATAAAATATACAGTATCGACAGAAAAGCAGCGAACGAAGCACTTCAAAATGTCTTCGCCGCTTGTGAGCAGACTCCCAATACGCAGTCACTTGATGTGCTGCTTTTCAAAAACATAGCAAATACAACACTTGTAAAGCTTGGGAAGTGGCTGTCAGTCGCATTGCTTGTACTTATCATGCTGTGTCCGCTTGTGTTTTATATAGCCGGAAAGCAGCCTGAAGATGTAAGAGGAAAGACGGATATTAAGGTAACAGAGCATCACATCGACGAGGCAGATCAATGCTTTGTGATGACATTAAGTGGAGACGATATATATTACGAGGGAATATATGCCAAAAAGGAAGACGGATCGGTGATATATCCGTTATCGGTCGAGCCGGACGGAACCGTAAGGTTCCATTTTGAAAGCGGCACACTCAATATCTATATTCCCGATACGGAGGGTGGAATTGTCCAGGCAGTTTTATCCAAATAGAATAATAGCCCTGATGTGTGCTGTTTTAATGGCGGTAACACTGTGTGCCTGCAATGACGGACCTGAAGAGACAGAAGTTGAGATCTCAAAGGTCGGGTCTACGCAGAACAGGAGTAATGAGCCCAAGTGCCTGACTCCGGTTGCCGGAGGTGAACAGATACTCGGTGGCGGTGAACTTACGGTAGATGCTTCAAATTCCGATGAAGGCTACCTGTATGTCAAAAATACTGGAGAAGTTGATGATGTTAAGATTCAGTTAGCCTGTAATGACAGCGTGACATATACATACATCATTCCGGACGGTGATTCGGTAATACCGTTGTCTTTGGGGGACGGAACCTATACGGTTATTGCCTATGAAGGAATGGGAGAAGAAGGCATGTATGCAACAAAGTTTGCTGAAGATATCAATGTTGTGATGCCTGACCCGTATCTGCCCTTTTTATACCCCAACTGTTATGTCCAGTTCGATATTAATTCCGACGTAGTAGCTCTGGGTAAAGATCTTGCCGAAGGCAAGGCGACTGACATAGAAGTTGTTGCCGCAGTATATGATTATGTGATCAAGAATATAACCTATGATCATGAAAGAGCAGCAACCGTTAAGCCGAACTACGTTCCGAGTGTCGATTCGGTACTTAAAGAGAAAAAGGGTATCTGCTTTGATTATGCCGCTCTTATGGCAGCTATGTTAAGAAGCCAGAGGATCCCGACCAAGCTTGAATTCGGATATGCAGGGGATGCTTATCATGCATGGATCACGGCATATATAGAAGACGAAGGCTGGATAAACGGAATAATAGAATTTGACGGTGTGGACTGGACACTTATGGATCCTACATTCGCTGCGAATGCCGGAACCAAAAAGATAAAAAGCTTTATAGGCGACGGAAATAACTACACTACTAAGTATACATATTAGATGCTGATAGGAGGAACCCACGGAAGTGGGTGACACTTTATAAATTCTAATGGATTTGGAGGAAAAAATGAGCGACAAGAAAAAGCTTCTCAACAATCAGGAACTGTCTATGTTCTGTGATCAGATAGCGATGATACTGAATGCGGGAATCTCTCCGATGGAGGGTATTTCCATCATGCTTGATGATGCGACAACGGACGAGGGACGACAGATCCTTCAGACGATTCTTGACAAGTGTAACGAAGGCGATACGTTCCATCATTCGGTTGAGGCCTCCCAGGTATTTCCCAAGTATGCTCTTGATATGATTGAGATAGGAGAACAGTCCGGTAAGCTTGAAGAGGTAATGAGGGCTCTGGCATTCCATTACAACAGGGAAGAAAATGTTGCCAGGGGCATCAAGAGTGCGGTTACTTACCCTATGATGATCGTCGGTATGATGCTTATAGTCATCCTCGTTCTTGTTATCAAGGTACTCCCGATTTTTAATGATGTGTTCAAACAGCTCGGAACGGAGATGACAGGCTTCTCGAAAGGAATGCTCAATTTCGGAGCGGTTGTCAGCAGATATGCACTTGTTATTGTTATAGTTGCGGCGGTTCTTATTGTTGCAGTATTTATCCTTACCAAGACAGCGGCAGGAAGAGCAAAACTTCGCAGTTTCCTATCCAAATTTGTTGCAACAAGAGGTCTCTATGATAAGATCGCAGCCGGAAGATTTGCTTCGGGTATGGCCCTAACGATGAGCGCAGGACTCGATACGGATGAGAGCCTTGCGATGGTTTCCAATCTTGTTGATAATAGCGATATGATCGAGAAGATCAATAAGAGCAAAGAGTATATGGCGGAGGGAAAATCATTTGCTGACGCTTTGAGCATGTCGGGTATATTCTCCAATATGTATTCAAGAATGATATCCGTTGGATTCAGAACAGGATCGGTTGACAAAGTTCTTGAAAAGATAGCGGTCGGATATGATGAGGAGGTCGATGAGAAGATGTCAAACCTCATCTCGGTACTTGAGCCGACTCTTGTTATAATTCTGTCGGTAGTTGTGTGCCTCATTCTGCTGTCGGTGATGTTACCTCTTATGGGAGTTATGGGTAGTATAGGATGAACAACAGATTTAACAGACCCGGATTGAAAAAAAGAATAATAGAATCGATGAACTTTTCCGTATTCTTTTTTGTGCTCATCATTGCCGTATTTCTGATAGGTATATCCTTTATCGCATCAACATCATCCAGGGATCAGAAGCAGGTACTGACGGATGCGGTTAATAAGGATATCATTCATTGCTATGCAATTGAGGGATATTATCCCCCGAGCCTTGCTTATATTGAAGAACACTACGGGCTCACATACGATAAATCAAAGTATTTGGTTGATTATGTTCCGGTAGGTGACAATATTATGCCTTCGGTAACGATCGTGGAGATACACGGAAAATGAATTTTGCCAAAAGGAACAAATCAATAGTGGATTTTCTGTTTATACTCGCACTGTTTGGGGCGTTTGCCATAACGGCTCTTTTTGTTGTGCTTTTCGGTGCAAGGATATACGAGAGTACCGTGAACAATATGAACAGCAACTACGAAAAGCGTACTGCCATGTCATATGTTACCGAGAAGATCAGATCGCATGATTACACCGATGGTGTAAATGTTGATGAAACGGGCTCTATACTTAAACTTTATCAGACCACCGGTGACAAAAAATATGTAACATATCTGTTTGTAGCTGACGGTTACCTAAAAGAGTTTACAGCAGATGAAGATTATGATTTTGACTACAAGGCGGGAACAAAGATACTTGCAATAAAAGATTTCTCGGTCAAGAAGGAAAATGATTCGCTCTACCGTTTTAATATCACTGATACAAACGGGGAAAAGACCGAATTCTTTGTAACGCTGTACAGCGGAACGGATGGTGAGACGGATGACTAAATATCTTAAATCCAAAACATCATTGTTCCTGATGGAACTGATCATAACGATACTGTTGTTTGCGGCATGCGGTGCCGTTTGCGTGAAGCTGTTTGTCACCTCTTACGTGATGACAAAAGAAACAGTGGAGCTTAACGAGGCCGTTTCGATCGCGCAGGGATTTGCGGAAGTTATGCGCGGAACTAACGGTGACATTGATTCGGTTATAGAGCATTATCCGGAAGCGGTACGGGGTGATGCAGGATTTTTCGAAGTGTTCTATGACGAGGAATTTGAACCATGCGAATACGGGGAAGCCGTGTACGTTTCCGACGTAACAATGACGCCGAACGGAGCGATACAGAACATGGAAGTACGTATTGTAAGGCTATCGGATTACAGGGATATATACACACTTAACGTTACAAAATACATGAACAAAACAAAGGGGTAACTGATGGACAGGAAACATTCCGGAGGGATCAATATCGGAACAAGTTCTATACTTGTAACATTTGTGCTGCTGGCACTTGTTACTTTTGCTGCCCTTTCGTACATGTCGGCAAGGTCGGATTATGTCCTGTCAAAGGAAGCAGCTGACAGAACGGCAAGTTATTATGACGCCAACAGAATGGCGGAGATTTATCTTGCGAATATCGAAGCGCTTCTTTCAAAGCACAAGAGCAGGTGCGATGGCGAGAAGGAATACATTGAGGGTGTTAACGATCTTTTTGCCGACAATGAGAAGATCGAAGTAAGTGACGGCGAAGACGGTTCGAAGAAGCTGTCGTATGTTATCGCCGTAACAAACGGACAAAATCTGAGCGTGGTATTAACTGTGCACTACCCTGATATTAATGATGACAGTCTTTTTAAGATCGAAAAATGGTCAACAAGCGTTAACCGGCAGTGGCTTGACAGCGTCAAGGAAGGCTCGGAAGGCGAGTCGGGAACGAAGCTGTTGTTTTAGCTGCAACAGTCAGTAAACGGATCGGTTCTTATTAATTAGCTAAGGAGAATAATTATGGCAGTAGAAGAAACCCTGGCAAAAATCACACAGGACGGAGCATCGGATATTTTTATAGTAGCCGGTCTTCCTCTTTCATATAAGAAAAAAGGAGTTTTCGTTGAAGAAAGCAGCGAGAAGCTTATGCCTACGGATACCGCGGTCCTTATCACGGAGATTTACGAACTTGCAGGCGGAAGGGATATATCCCGTCTTCAGAAAACAGGCGATGATGATTTTTCCTTTGCGATAAAGGGTGTTGCAAGGTTCCGTATAAATGCATACAAGCAGAGGGGTTCGCTCTCGGCCGTTATCCGTGTTATCACTTTCAGGATTCCCGATCCGACAGAGAGGAATATTCCTGCGAATATAATCGAGTTTGCCGACAGAAAGAAAGGCATGGTCCTTGTTACGGGACCCGCCGGAAGCGGAAAATCAACTACGCTTGCCTGCATGATTGACCATATCAACTCAACGAGGCATTCACATATAATCACCCTTGAGGATCCTCTTGAGTATCTTCATATGCATAAGATGAGTATTGTCAGCCAGCGAGAGGTCGTTACCGATACGGAAAGCTATCTTACCGCTCTTCGTGCATCACTTCGTCAGAGCCCGGATGTAATACTTCTCGGGGAAATGCGTGACTATGAGACGATGAATGTCGCAATGACGGCTGCAGAGACCGGTCATTTGATTTTGTCCACTCTTCATACCATCGGAGCTTCCAATACTATAGACCGTATTATCGATGCGTTCCCGCCCAACCAGCAGCACCAGATCGCATTACAGCTTTCAATGGTACTTCAGGCAGTTGTATCCCAGCAGCTTGTTCCGTCAACGGACGGCGGACTCGTTCCGGCATTTGAGATAATGACGCTTACTCCCGCTATCAGAAACATGATCAGGGAGTCCAAGGTCCATCAGATCGACGGAATGATCTATGCGTCCGCGGCTGATGACATGATCGCTATGGACACAAGTCTTCTTAATTTATATAAGGATGGAAAGATCACGGATAAGACCGCGCTCACCTATGCGACCAATGCCGAACTTCTCCAGAAGAAGATAAGCCTTCTGAACAAGTAGTATTTTAGGCGTATTTCGCGTAAAAAATCCTTGACATCCCCTAAATTACTAATTATAATTTTTTAGCGTGCACGAAAATGCGCTTATTTTCGTTGCCCAAAATACAGACTATTTAAAGGAGGTGAAAAGAATGCCGACATTTAACCAGTTAGTCAGAAAGGGTAGACAGACTTCAGTTAAGAAGTCAACCGCACCTGCGCTCGGTAAGGGATTTAACTCTCTTCACAAGAAGCCTATTGATACTGCTTCACCGCAGAAGCGTGGCGTGTGCACCGCTGTTAAGACAGCTACCCCCAAAAAGCCTAACTCGGCTCTTCGTAAGATCGCCAGAGTGCGTCTTTCAAACGGAATCGAAGTTACAAGCTACATTCCCGGAGAAGGTCACAATCTTCAGGAGCACAGCGTTGTTCTTGTAAGAGGCGGAAGAGTAAAGGACTTACCCGGTACAAGATATCATGTTATCCGTGGTACGCTGGATACGGCGGGTGTTGCAAACAGAAACCAGGCCCGTTCAAAGTATGGCGCAAAGCGTCCTAAGAAGTAAGGTGGGCTACCACAGGAACTGTTGAGTGTTGGAATTTGGATCACCAGCGCGAGACACAGAAGTTTCTAATGTGAGTACCTAAGATCTAACAATTATAGTTAAGGAGGGAAGAATCGTGCCACGTAAAGGACATATTCAGAAGAGAGATGTACTGGCAGATCCCGTTTACAACAGCAAAGTCGTTACAAAGCTGATCAACAACATCATGCTTGACGGCAAGAAGGGCGTAGCCCAGAAGATTGTTTACGGTGCATTCGAGTCAGTAGAGGAGAAGGTTGGAAAGCCTGCTCTTGAAGTTTTTGAAGAGGCAATGAACAATATCATGCCTGCTCTCGAAGTTAAGGCCAGACGTATCGGTGGTGCTACCTATCAGGTACCTATCGAAGTTCGCCCCGATCGTCGTCAGGCTCTTGCTCTTCGCTGGATGACAATGTTTTCTCGTAAGAGAGGCGAGAAGACGATGGAAGAGCGCCTTGCGGGAGAGATAATGGATGCAGCCAACAACACAGGCGCATCTGTTAAGAGAAAAGAAGATATGCACAAGATGGCAGAAGCAAACAGAGCTTTTGCGCATTACAGATTCTAGTAGGAGGAGAAAGTCTTGGCTGGAAGAGATTATCCATTGGAGAGAACCAGGAATATCGGTATCATGGCTCATATCGATGCGGGTAAGACCACAACGACAGAGCGTATACTGTATTACACCGGTATCAATCATAAGATTGGTGAGACTCATGACGGTACTGCTACCATGGACTGGATGGAGCAGGAACAGGAGCGTGGTATTACAATCACATCTGCTGCTACAACTTGCCATTGGACGCTGGAGAAGGAAGGCAAGCCGATGCCGGGTGCTCTCGAGCATCGTATCAATATCATTGATACTCCTGGCCACGTCGATTTCACCGTAGAAGTAGAACGCTCACTGCGTGTACTTGACGGCGCAGTAGGCGTATTCGATGCCAAGGGCGGCGTAGAGCCCCAGTCCGAGAACGTATGGCGTCAGGCAGACAAGTATAACGTACCTCGTATGGCATTCATCAATAAGATGGATGTCATCGGTGCGAACTTCTTCGGCTCTGTCGACCAGATCAGAACACGTCTCGGCAAGAACCCGGTTTGTCTGCAGATCCCGATCGGCGCTGAGAGCGAATTCGAGGGTCTGATCGATCTGTTCGAGATGCAGGCTTACTATTATGAAGGCAAGGACGGCGCTCAGGTCGTTGTCAAGCCGATCCCGGAAGGAATGCAGGATCTGGCCGAAGAGTATCGCAGCAAGCTCGTAGAGCAGATCTGCGATCTGGACGAGGACCTTATGATGATGTACCTTGAAGGCGAGGAGCCTTCCGTCGAGGAGATGAAGGCAGCCCTCAGAAAGGGATGTTGCGAAGGTACAGCTATTCCGGTGTGCTGCGGTTCTGCATACAGGAACAAAGGCGTACAGAAGATGCTGGATGCTGTTATTGAATATATGCCGAGTCCGGTCGATGTACCGGCCATTACAGGCACTGACCTGGATGGAAACGACGATGTACGCGAGTCCTCCGATGAGGCTCCGTTCTCAGCACTCGCATTCAAGATCATGACAGATCCGTTCGTCGGAAAACTTGCTTATTTCCGCGTATATTCCGGTACACTGAACTCCGGTTCTTATGCTCTGAACTCTACCAAGGGAAAGAAAGAGCGTGTCGCACGTATCCTTCAGATGCATGCAAATAAGAGAATGGAGCTCGACAAGGTGTATTCCGGTGATATCGCAGCTGCAATCGGTCTGAAGAACACAACAACAGGCGATACATTGTGCGATGAGAAGCATCCGATCATACTTGAGTCCATGGAATTCCCGGATCCGGTTATTGAGCTCGCAATCGAGCCGAAGACCAAAGCCGGCCAGGACAAGTTGGGTGCAGCACTTGCTAAGCTTGCTGAGGAAGACCCGACATTCCAGCAGCATACAGATCCGGAAACGGGTCAGACAATCATCGCCGGCATGGGCGAGCTTCATCTGGAAATCATCGTAGACAGACTTCTGCGTGAGTTCCATGTGGAGGCAAATGTCGGTGCACCGCAGGTTTCCTACAAGGAGACTTTCGGAAAGGAAGTCGATCAGGAATACAAGCACAGAAAGCAGTCCGGCGGTTCCGGTCAGTATGGCCATTGCAAGGTCATCTTTACACCTACAGATCCGAATGCGGACAATCTCTATGTATTCGAAAATACTGTCACGGGCGGCGCTATTCCGAAGGAATATATCCCGGCTGTCGATGAAGGTATTCAGGATGCTATGAAGTGCGGTACCCTTGGCGGATTCCCGGTAGTAGGCATCAAGGCCAACTGCTATGACGGTTCTTACCATGAAGTTGACTCCTCGGAGATGGCTTTCCATGTTGCAGGTTCTATGTGCTTCAAGGAAGCTATGAAGAAAGCAGAGCCTGTTCTTCTTGAGCCGATCATGAAGGTTGAGGTCACAATGCCTGAAGAATACATGGGCGACGTCATCGGCGACATCAATTCCCGCCGCGGACGTATTGAAGGCATGGAAGATGTCGGTAACGGTAAGCAGGTAATCGGCTACGTTCCGCTGTCAGCCATGTTCGGATATGCGACAGATCTCCGTTCCAGAACACAGGGACGCGGTAACTACTCCATGTTCTTTGAACGTTATGAGCCGGTACCGAAGAATGTCGCTGCCAAGATCCTTTCCCACGGAGAGTGATCAATCAGTAAGATTTCCCTGCTGTGCCATTAGCGGCACGGCGGGTAAATGGATAAAGTAAACTTAGAAACTACTTGCAAAGCGTCATGATTTGAAATATAATCATCTTTAGCATTTTGGCGCTGAACAAACTGTGTGCTCTGAATAAAATATAATGAGAAGAGCAAGTCATTAAGGAGGAAATACAAAAAATGGCAAAGCAGAAGTTTGAGAGAACTAAACCGCATGTTAACATTGGTACAATCGGCCACGTAGATCATGGTAAGACAACTCTTACAGCAGCTATCACAGAAGTTCTTGCTAAGAGAGTTCCGTGCCCGGGCAACCAGTTCGTAGATTTCGCGAACATCGACAAGGCTCCGGAAGAGAGAGAGCG
>DFGA01000061.1 GCA_002371615.1 Lachnospiraceae bacterium UBA3762
GAAAGAAGAGAACAAAACGATAGAAGATAGTTTTGGTAAGCTGGCTCATGACTTTAACTGCAAGAAGGCGGACGATATTTTTTATAAACCGTTTGCAGATGGAGTGAGACACTTCAAGGAGACGAAGGAAGGACGTGAGATTATGTGTGAATCGTTTGAGAGGTTGGCAGACAAGGTTGCAGAGCAGAGTGCACAGCAGAGTAGAATAGACACAATGGTGGAAAATATAAAGGCGTTAATGGAGAGTTTAAAACTTCCTCTTGAACAGGCACTAAATGCTCTGAATATACAAGGAAAAGATCGCGCTATTATTGTGAAACAACTTCAAAAATCACTTTGAAAAGATAGGGAGCTTCGATAAAGTCGTTTTTGTTCTATAGCGTTTAGAGTTAAAGCCTTAACGGGAGAGTCCGTTAAGGTTTTCCTTTTTTGATAAGCGGTAATGAAATATATCTGAATCGAAAGACGCTGAGGAATATATTTTACAAAAATCACCATGATCTGGGCACAGCGAAGGCTACCGACTCGTTGGTGTACACTGAGGGCGTGATTAGATGATTACAGGGCGCAGAACGAGGCCAAGTATCCGGTGGAAAAGGCCAGAGGAAGCGCTGCAAAGTATGATCGATTGGCGGATGATAAAAAGGCGGAGGGATGATTTGCAATGAATATTCAGATCTTTGGAACAAAGAAAAGTTCCGAAACACGTAAAGCAGAACGTTTCTTCAAGGAGAGAGGCATTAAATTTCAATCCATCGACCTGAAAGAAAAGGGGCTCAGCAAGGGCGAGTTCAATTCAGTCATGCAGGCTGTCGGTGGTGTGGACGCGATGATCGATCCGGATTGCAAGGATAAAGATTTGTTAGCTTTGGTTACATACATCTCAGCGGATGAACGCGCGGAAAAGGTGATGGAAAACCAGAGCGTTATCCGGCAGCCGATTGTTCGGAACGGCCGTCAGGCCACGGTCGGGTATGCACCGGATGTGTGGAAGACGTGGCAGTAACTTCGGGTGCTGTGGTGAGAATCGGATAGCTGTTAAGAGCATCGGGGCAGGCTGCAGAACAGGATGGTATTGGCATGAATACTTATTAAGGTTCAAAAAGTTGGGAGATATATGAAAGCACCGTTAAGTGATCCATTTTATGAAAAACATAGAAATATAGAGTTTACAGACGACTTTGACTATCCTGATTATGTGGATCTCCAGAAGAAAAAAGAGCTGGCAGCGATTATGTTTGAGGACATTCTGAGTAAGGAGAGCGGAAAAGTGGTAGCACCGGATACTACCGGTGTGGGATTCTTCTTTCTGATGGGTTTTATTACTACAGACATGGCTGATGACTTTGCTCTTATCGAGCAGGATTTTCTTAAGAATTGCAGAGGGAAGCTTGATGAACTCCGGAAGGCGGGGTGGTATGGAGAAAACTCTTTCAGAACTAACAGACCGCTTGATGCAATGCAGAGCGCAGTAATGAGGCTCATCTACAATGGTGCGAAAATAGGAGACGATTACTGCCTCCAACTGATTAAGAATCTGTATAAGGTCTACCACAAGAAAGAATACAACCAGCTTAAGAGATTCAGGACTATCAGCCCGGATGAGATCTTTTCTCTTACAGGAAATGATTATACTGACAGCGACTATTCGTCTATAGGCAGGATTATGGGGATGTGTCCTTTTATGGATATATCGCTTCATGAGAACTGTTCATTTATGTACAAGCTTCTCAATAATAAGAGAGCAGAGTTTCTGGCTGAGGAAGATTACGAGACTGAATTTGAAATATTTGATGATGACCTGTTCAATGAATGCACAGAGCAGGTTGATGAGTGGCTTTCAGAACAGTCCAAGAAGAATTTGCCTCGTAACAAATATAATGAAAAATATTGGGAAGCCTTCGGATTTATAGGCAGATGTTTAAGGCAGCACGGGTACGTGGAGGATTTTCATAAGCTGTGCCTTGAAAATAATATGGGACTCAGGATGCAGATGATTCGAACTCTTGCAGTTCTTAAAACCTGGAAGCCGAAGAGGAATTTTACGTTTGAGGAAGTTCAGCATTATACAAATATTTACGATCTTGCAGCTGCGCTTACAGACGTAGCAGAAACCTTTGAATATGAAGCCGGATATCTTATCGGTGATGAGATTGACCCGTTCGATGTAGAAGATGCTCTTTTTAATCCTGCAAAGATGACTGTAAATGTCAGGAGTAAAAAGCCGGACAAGAAGCCTGCTGTTAATGTGGCTCCGGTAAGTAAAGGTGATGTGAGCGCAGAGGATTATCTTACGGAGATAGAAGAACTTCGTAAGAAGCTAAATGAAAAAGAGCAGGAGAACAAATATCTTCGTGAGCAGTACAGAGCTGCAAAGCGCTCATCGGAGGAAACGGATGGACTTGTCAGAAAATATGAGGCTGAGAGGCGTGAGCTGATTGCTTTACGTGAGTATGCTTACAACTCTGAACATGAGGATGATGCCATATCAGAGGATAAACTTCCGGATATGGTGAAAGCGATAGCTGATAAAAAGATTGTAATTATAGGCGGTCATATCAACTGGCAGAATAAGCTGAAGCAGATGTTCCCGGAATGGATCTTTGTTCATCCTGATGCTTATAAGACTGTAAATGCCGGAATGCTGGAAGATAAGGAAAAGGTATATTTTTTTACTGATTACATCAACCATATCAGCTATAAGAAGTTTATAGCTATTGCCAGAGAGCGGAATATACCATTTGGATATATCGGCAGCAGGAACATAGATAGCGTGGCAGCGCAGATATATCAGGAGATGGTGAGATAGATTATTGCCGGGGGCAGGCTGCAGAACAAGTTCCATTTGTCGGCGGCGGGGATGG
>DFGA01000067.1 GCA_002371615.1 Lachnospiraceae bacterium UBA3762
GTTCTTAATATGATCAGCTATAAAGCCAAGGGCTTCCTTTTTGCTGTCACACACGATATACTCGCCCATATCCTTATACTCAAATCCGACGGGCATGGTAACATGAACATGGCTGTCGATGATTCCCGGCATTATGAATTTCCCGTCAAGATCCGTCACCTCGCCCTCATAATCCGAAAGACCGGCATCATCGCCGACATAAACAAATTTGCCATCCTTTACCGCAAGGGCTGTAGCCCGCAGGCTGTCCTTGTTCGATGTGAAGATTTTTGCATTTTTAATAATCTTATCTGCTTTCATAGCTGCTCCTTTCATAATGCTGAGTAGTTACAACACCTGACAGATATTTTACAAATAAAAGTGTTAAAAGTCCGTTAAAATGAAAAAGTTACTGGTTCGTATCATTTTCGGAGTAATCTCACAAAAAAAGCCGCATTAACCGTCTCCCGCATTTAAGACGATTAATGCGACCTCACCAAAACCAAAAGGGGGTTGACTAATTCCCGGGTTTTGAAAGACTGTTTCCATACGCCCAGTCATACTGAGACATGTAAACACCATGATACAGATTAAGTGCCCCCGGCTTTCCGTCCAAATAGTCAAAGTAGTCACATTGTACTTTTTCCCTGTCGATTCCCAACACTCCCCATCCTTTGATCAGAATATCCTCCTCCCCTATGTCCGACAGGGTCTTTATGAGGTCCTTCTTTGCGACACGTATATAAGAGTCGGAACTGTTCCGAAATATAACATTACAGATTTCCGTGACCGGGCAGAGAACGCCGGCCTTATATACCAGATAAGCCAAGAGTTCTTTCGAACGTTTTGTAAATGATACGACAGGCTCTCCGTCATAATATACTTCAAAATCACCAAAGCACCGGATAAACAATCCTTTCCCCATGTTTTCTTTAAGGGTAGTATGTCGAAGCTGAGATAATGCGTGCTCAATTTTTTCTACCGTAACAGGCTTCATAAGATAGTCGCTGGCTCCCAGTTCGAAGGCTTTGTGAGCATACTCGCTGTACCCGGTGGTAAAAACTATATCACACCTGGGATATGCAGTTTTAACACACCTTGCCAGATCAACGCCAGTCACAGTTCCTATCGCTATATCCAGAAAAGAAATATTGATCACTCCCGAAGGTAAGGCTGCAATCGCATCCTCGGCATTATCAAAAGCCACTATCTCAGCTTCCGGCAGAGCCTCTTGAACACGTCTGGTCAATTGTCTTAACAGGATGGGTTCATCTTCTACAACAAGTATTCTCATTTTCCATGCCTTTCATTTATTTTGGGAATCCTTATTGTTACCTTTGTACCTTTGCCCGGAGTACTCTCGATGGTAAGACTTCCACCCACCATTTCCCGGATCCGGTACCGGGTATTTTCTATCCCTAAGTGTTTTCTCCCATCATCCGTATGCACTGCAGTATCAAATCCGATTCCGTCATCGTCTACCGATACAATATAGTGCTCGCCCGTTTCAAACGATCCGATCCTCACAGTCCCTCCGTCTTTCTTCTTACAGACACCATGTTTTATTGCATTTTCAACCATAGGCTGGACCGAAAGCGCCGGTACAGGGAAAGAAGTACAGCTTATATCGAATTCAATGTTCAGTTTGCTTGGAAAACGAAGCTTTTCAAGCCATACATAAGTTTTTATGTGATTCAACTCTTCCGAAAAAGAAACAGGCTCACTTTTATCTGCAAAATCAATATTCTCACGAAGATACTCCGAGAATTCACCGATGGCTTTGGCGGCAAGCCCCGGATCTTCCTCACACAAGGCTTCGATGACCGCCAGAGAATTATAAAGGAAATGTGGCTGCATCTGTGAGATCATGGCTGAGACCTGAAGTTTAACCTGTTCCTTTTCGTATCTTAGATTATCCTTCTCAAGTTCATCATTAGCGTTAAAAAACATAAGGCAGATCGGCATCATAAATACAACCGTCTCCATACCCAACACCGAGACATATATGGTTAAATTGTCAAGATTCAGGGACAGCACGGAAAAGAGTACGGGAGAAAAGATACAGCATATAAAAGAAAGCTTCCGGGTTCTGCTCAATTTGGAGAACAGGGTAGCAGCCGACAATAATATCAGACAAAACAAGCCCATGACAATGCTGATATGATCCTCAATGACATCAGAATATAATCCCTCATCTGTGACAAGAAAAAGAACCGGCCTGAATCCGTTGACGAGGATGGCAATGGAATAAATGATAACCCCGGCAGAGATCAGCACGGTAATCATGCGTGTGATGAACGTTTCTTCAAGAAATCTCTTCTGATAGAGCCATAAGGTCAGAAAAAAGGTCATGGAAAAAAAATAACTTAAGCCTGTAAGCACGGCAATAGAGCGGATATGCTCCGGCATCCCGAATACACTGCCTGCAAGCTCCTTAAAGAAGACCGCAATAAAAAGATTAAAAAGAAAGAGAGTAAAATAGCCCCTCGCTCCGATATGGCTATTTCTGAAATACAGATATCCTGACAGAAATGTCAAAAAAACGAGACTGATAAGATCGATGATCCTTACCATGTACATTGAGTCTCTGAAAATGTCACTTTTCACCGATACCGCAATGACAAAAAGTGTTAAAAAGCACATGACAGCGGACACAACCGAACAGAATGTCCTATTATCGATCTTTATCAGCCTTATCTTCATTTCCTTCACATCCTCTTCATCGCCCACATAGACAAGGCTGCCGCTTCCTTCGAAACAAAATGATAACTATTCACTGCTGCGAAAGACAGAGGCTGTTATCTTCGTCCTCTATAAACTCCACCTTCATGCTTGCAATTCTCCCTGCGCCGATCCTTTGGTTACGATAGTCTCCTCTTTCGATAAAAATATATCTGACTAAAGAATCCGCAAACAACCAGAATAACACATAGAAAAATTCCTGTGGAATATCACCAAGGTATTTTCCAATTAATGCAAGGAGAATGCCTGAGATTACGGTACCAATCACCATTTCTCCAAAAACGAGCCGATGATGTCTGTTCTCCTGTATAATCCTGCCAAGTTCATAGTCTCCGTCCGAAGTGATCGTGTCAACAATGATCTTTTTTTGCTCCTCGGTAAACTTTGACCCGTATATCTCAAGAACGATAGGATACTTTATCGGAATACACTCAATAAAATCAATAATATAATCCGAAAACTCAGAGTTAAGGCTCACACAATCCCTAATGCTGTATTTGCATATGATATCGTCCATATTCTGTACATAACATGGAATATAAGCTATCCCCTCTTCAAGAACCTCCCTATTCAAACGATACTTCAGAAATGACTTTTTATTCAGAAATTTTT
>DFGA01000063.1 GCA_002371615.1 Lachnospiraceae bacterium UBA3762
TATCAACCATCTATGGAAAGAACCGCTTGAGGACTTACAGTATACTCCACTCAGATTTTCATTGTATTATCCGATTTGACTAAAGAATGGCTTGAGGATGGAAACAAAATTTGGCGCAGTTACTGCGTGCCTTGTAAGTTATTTGCGTTTTTAGCGTACTGCTCTAGCTGGGCTTGAAGCTTGGCGATTATGGCAGACTGGTCGGCAATCAGAGAGTTCTGATCGGCAATCAGAGAGTCCTTGTCGGCGATTATGAGCTTCATCCTTTGTTCCATTTCTTTCAACTCATCAGCGAAGAGTTCGTTTACTGCCTTGCACATATTCGGATCGACCTCCTTCTCGTGTTTAACCAGTTTTTGGTTGGCGGATGTAAATATATCCATTATGGTGTCGGCTTCCGTTTTATTGCTTTTACTAAGAGCCGGCGTTATTGTTACTATGTTATCAAGATTCTGACGTGTTCCACGTCTGGTAAGGCACTTAAGCCACGGACAATCCGTGCCTGATACCTCGGATGTAACGATGACCTGCGTAGTAAACGGTAGTTTGTTTTTAAGACTGTATATGCCAGAGACGGTCTTTGTTATGATGATGCCGTCATTCAACAATCTGCCAAAGAGCTTGTATGGGTGTCCCTCTCTTACAAAGGTCATTGTATAATCACTGATCTTATGATCACTGTGTATTTCTCTCTCGTCAAGGTACAACCCGGTGTAAGCCAGTGTTTTGAAGAAATCTCCGTATGTCAGCGAATCCCCCGGACTCTTGTACTCACATATGTTGTACTTTGAGAATACGGCACCTATTGGGTTATGAATAATTGCCGATTTCTCATTCTTGATAATGAGCAGGTCAATGCGCTGGTGTTTGCCTGTAAGATAATACTCCTTACTGTATTGAAGATCCTTCTCGTTATCTGCAAGATCAAGCTTCATGGCAGACACAAAGCCATTATGCCAGTTAATCCTTGATTTTTTCTCTCTCAAGTGCTTCTCCTATAATTATATGATTACGTTATTACTGTTTCAAGTGGAGTTTTGACCGGAATCGGTCATGGAAACTTTCGTGAAACATAGAACTGATTTATAGGCTCAGTATACTTCTAATACAGAGAAGTGTTAATATCGGAAATATAAACAAAAATCGAGCGGATATCAATGATCTGGGCTCTCATTTTTTGTGCAATTGTTACAGCGCAAGAAATAGTATGCTGAGGAAGCACGTAAGACTGCTGAGGAACGCGCTGAATCTGCCGAGAGGCGGGTTGCTGAATTGGAAGCATTGCTGGTAAGTGACAAATAAGATGCTGAATAGCCACTTATTTGAAGACATTCTTTTTGACAGATGTAAACAGCCGCCATATGGTGTCTGTTTAAACAATAAAAATATGAGTGCTGGTAAGTTTACATAACAAAACGTTAAGAAAATAATAGATTATGGGTGTTCTGCCTTGTATTTGGCAAATTCTGCAGCTATGGCATTGACCCTTGAATTGGCTTCGTCAGCGCGTTTCTTCTGCTCGTCGGCTCGTTTTGTCTGCTCATCAGCACGCTTAGCCTGTTCGTCGGCACGCCTCCGTTCGTGTTCTATCTCTTCATGCATAAGAGCTTCACGTTTTTCAAATGTCATATCGATAGTCATGACCTTTAACACCTCTTCTCTGTGTCCCTTTAAGAACTCTTCCAGAATATGGTTTTTTATGCAGTAATCGATGGCTTGTTTAACTGGTTCAGCCATACCATCTGCTTCGTAGCTTCTAACTGTCTCAATAAATTGCATATACTCATATAGTACAGAGCATTTTTCGAGAAGCTTCTCATCTTTGCTGGGATTTATGTTATAAACGGAGCAAATGAGCTCAAGTTCGGGTTCGTCCGTTGGCTTCTCGTAAGACAATGAAAGCTTTACAATCTCTCTCGGAGGTCTATCTTTTATTCCGTTATAGAAAACGGCAAAGTGTGGCGTGGGTATTTTTACAACGCTAGAGCTGAAAAGATCACGATTTTTGGTCATCTGCCTGATATACGATGCAAAGTATATCAGAGATCTCAACGGCATGTTCGGGTTATAACTCGACTGATGCTCATAAATGTTCAGGCTCATATCCACTATGAATGCGCAGTCATTTCGGATAGTTAACGATATGCCTCGCTCAAGTTTTACAATCTCAACCTGCTCCGGATCACTGTAATTTGATTCATTGAGCGTATTGTAAACCTGTAATGCGTTATTCTTGTCCTCCATAAGCATGGAAAACACGTCACTTTTGTATTCTCTGTTTTCTGACATAAGATTCCTCCTTGTTGATGATTAAAGCAGGAATCCGTGTTTGTTTTTGTTAAGAATCCTGCCTATTAGAATATTGATTGATTGGATAAGCATAGATTCTTAAGAATGTTAATCGAATTTTCTAATTTGATAATGAAGTGTGGCATCTGCCATGGAATATATGCTCAAACCAACTATAACAAAAAGATAATGATATTACAATGATTGTTTTCTTCAAACGCTACATGAAACATAAAATCATTAGTCAGGTTAAATCTGATTTCCCCGGTGGCTGTTTCATAATTCGGAATGGATGGTAGAGTAGTTTTGGTTTTGTTCATAGATGCGAACCTCTCAGCTTGTGTGATGATTGCAATTGCCGAAAAAGACGTGTGGGTCTCCGGAAAACATGAATATAATAGTGGATGTTTTTATCTCCGGAGACCCCCTCAATAAGATTGATAGAAATGCCTTCTCCAATTGCTGATTTTGAAATGCAGTAATAGCATACAGCAAGGTCATTATTTTGTTAATATCGTAATTATTTACAAATTTTCAGAATTCTTAAACGATTGAGTGACCTCTTTTTTTGTTCAAATTGACAATACATAAATGAAGAACGTCACACGGTATAAAAAATGTGATTCGAAAAATACCTTTTCTCAGTTAAAATCATAATCTAAGGTTTCCTTGCGATTTTGTCACAAATAGGCTAATATATCAGATATGAAAAAGTTTCATTGGGTCAGGCTGTATTTGCTGCTTCTGATCGTTACATTGTTTTCGGCAGCCTCATTTGCGGGCATAAAAGGTTATTATGTGATATACCGGGAAACTGCTATGCAAAAAGCTGCCGCCAGGAGCAGTCAGGGCATTGCGGATGCTTCCGATCTGATCATGGACAAAATATCGCAGATTGCAAAAGATGCGGGACGGGTGCAGTATGACCGTATTTCGGAGCTGATCAGGCATGAAAGCAACAACGAGCTTTCAGAGGATGAACTCGAGAGTTTATTCAGGGCCGGCTATGTTAATCTTATCAGAGACGAGATCGGACAGGACAGTTACAGCATCTGCGAAACTTTGAACTCGTACATTAACGCTACGGGTATTCGGAATGTATCTGTCGATACAAGTGAACGGACGACTATAGATGAAGAAACAGATGATGCCGGCAATGTTATTTCCCTTCGTATCAGAGACGTGACAATTTGCTATGATGATCCGGACCTCGGAAGACAAATTGATACTGTCAGCTACAATATACAGTTTCCGGATGCGATTTTTCATGCAGGCTCCGATGAACTCTTCCGCTATTGTATCGTTTCAAAAAAGGGTATATACATCACCGGAATGACTTCCTCTATAATAGGTGATATTTTTGCCGGCAGGCATTCGCCGGAGGAATGCCGAGATGCGGAGATAGTATACGGTGAGACAGGAACATACGGTGGATTGAATATTCTGTCGACACAGCTCGGGATAAAATCAGACACGATCGTCAGCCTGGGAGATATTAATCTAAACGGCTCGTTTGTGCTCTTTGCCCCTAATACGGAAGAATTGGACTGCTTCGCCCAGCGGCTGAATGAGATAGAAGGGTTTTCCAGAAATACAAGCTATTCAATGGAGGGTAAGCTATATCCTACATATACTATGGATGAGGTACCGCTCGCAAAATACAGGGAGGCTGTCAGACTGGTTGAGGCATCGCTTTCGGGATTGGACGGGATATCCATGTATTACGATTCCGATAATGACGGGGGATACGACGGAAAATACAGAAAACTTCTCTCGGATTCGGATGTGGAAATCAGAAATGATTTTACAGGTATTGTTGCAACTCCGGCAAATGTGATTATTGACAGTGATGTTAACTTCGAGGGGATCATATTAAGCGGGGATCGGATCTATGCAATGGGAAACAATAACATTGTAGCCAATCCGTCGGTTGCAAGGACCATAATAGCATCCGAAATGGACGGAGAGTATGGGATTAAAGTGAGCGACTACATTGGCGGTATGAAGACAGCCGGACTAACGGACCCTGACCATTATGTAGTCCCGTACCGGCAATAAAAGAAACATTTAATTGAAAGGATTAAAACTATGAGTGACAAGATCAGCATCAGACTTTTTGACGGATTTGAAATACGGAGAGGTGACACTCCGATCCTGAAAAATCTGTCAAATACAAGAAAGACAAAGCTTTTTGTCGCGTACCTGCTTGTTAATCGTGACAGACCGATAACACATCAGGAACTGTTTGAACTCTTATGGTCGGGAGAAGACTATGCAAATCCTGCAACGGCACTTCGTACACTTTTGTACCGTTTCCGTTCCATGATTGACAATGAAGGTGCCGATGCGCTTGCGGGTGCCATTATTTCGCACAGGGGCACATACCAGTGGAACAGGGATCTGGACATATCAATTGATGCTCTTGATTTTCACGCTCTTGCGGAAGCCGGACTTGACCCTACCATATCCGCATCGCGCAGGAAAGAGTATCTGGCCAAAGCAGTTGATATGTATTCGGGACCGCTCCTTCCTGATTTTTCGTCGGAGCCGTGGCTTATAGCCAAGTCGGCATCATATCGCGACACCTATATCGAAGCAGTAATGGCGTACATAGATATTTTGAAGCTGGATAATCAGCCGGCTAAGATTGTGCAGGTTTGCGAAAAAGCCCTTGATCTTGCCGGAACATCGGAACTTCTTGAACTTGAAGCACAGATCGCAAGACTGACGATCGCCGATCCGGATGCATCCGCAAAAGACAGTGTTATCTCATATTATAATGAGGTCCGTGAGTTGTCGGTAAAACTTCAGGATGAGGCTGACAGGATGCAGGCGGAACTTCAGGAAGATGTAATGGAGCAGCAGGCATATCTGTGTGACTACGGTACATTTAAGGATCTGTACAATGTCCAAAGAAGGATCCAGTCACGGTCCAAGGCAACGATTTTCCTGGGACTTGTGTATATCAGATATGATGAGTCGGACTCAAGTGATCCGCTGTATGGCGAGAAGACAATGAAGGACGTGCTGTCATGCTGCCAGAGAATGCTTAGACTCGGAGATGCAATATGCAGAAAATCGGATTATGAGATCGCGATAATGTTCCCGGCAGAGAGTTATGAGGATGCTGTCAGGGTACTTGAGAGGCTAAAATCAGCAGCGAAAGAGCGCGTTGCCGAAGACATAGTTGTTGTTTACCGGGTGCGTCCGTTAAAGAGCGGGAGGGAGTGAACGGTTATCTATTCCTCTATGTCAGCCGGCTGATTGGCTGATGATTTTGCAAACAGCAGCTTCAGCAGAACGGGTGTAGCCACACTCGATACAAGAATGAGCAGTATTACCGCTGAAAAATAGACAGGGCTTATCAGACCGACTGATAAGCCTTTTTGTGACACTATAAGCGCCACCTCGCCTCTTGTCATCATGCCGACTCCGCATATGAGTGAGTCATGGAAGCTGAACTTGCAAAACTTTGCCATAAGTCCGCATCCGATGATTTTGCACGCAAGTGCCACGATAACAAATCCGATAGAGAACCAGAGGATCGAAGTCGAAAAATCAGCCAGATCGGTCTTAAGGCCTATGGATGCAAAGAATATCGGTCCAAAGAGCATATAAGAATTGATATCCATTTTCCGCGCGATGTAATCGGAATCGCTTATTGAACAAAGGATGATCCCGGCAACATAGGCGCCTGTGATATCGGCGATACCGAACAGATCCTCGGCTATATAGGCCATTGCAAAACAAAGCGCAAGACCGGCTATCGGTATACGCCTTGTGTGCGGGTATTTCCTGTCTATCATCTGGAAGAGTTTATATGTTACAAACCCGACACCGATAGAGAATATGAAGAACATAACGGTCTGGAAGCAGACCTTGCTGAGCTTTACGTCGGCGTCCTTGAAGCTTATGACAAATGTAAGTACGATAATTCCGATGACGTCATCGATTATGGCGGCGGCCATTACGGTCGTGCCGACTTTGCTCTTTAGGAATCCAAGCTCTTTGAGTGTCTCAACTGTGATGGAAACACTTGTTGCGGTCATTATCGTTCCGACAAAAACAGCTTCTATGAAATCCGGAGATGAGAGTGATTTTACTCCGTAGAAAATCATGTAATAGACCGTACCGCCCACAAGAGGAACGAACACACCGGAGCAGGCAATAAGAAATGCTACAGGACCGGTTCTCTTAAGCTCCTTGAGGTCTGTTCCGAGTCCTGCGGAAAACATCAGAAGAATGACACCTATCTCGGCCATCTGGCTGATAAATGCAGTATTGTCCACCCAGCCAAGAAGGGAAGGTCCGATAAGAAGACCGGCTACTATTTCTCCGACTACCTGGGGAACCTTAAGCTTTCTTGCACCTATACCGAACAGTTTTGCAAATATTATTATGATCGCAAGGGATCTGAATATGTCATATGTCTGCATTTTGATTGCCTTCCTTATTTATAATACGATTCTAAATCCAAACAGTTACTCTAGCGCAAATGCTTGTAAAAGTCAAACCGCTGTGCTAAAATGTTTAGGCATTCGATTTATGATGCGGTTGATTATGAATTTTTGAGGTGAATAATGGTTGCATATGAAAACCTTAATGACTTGCAATTGGATGTAATGAGGGAGATCGGAAATATCGGTGCCGGTAATGCGTGTACAGCACTTTCCGTTCTTCTCGGAACAACTATAGATATGTCGGTGCCGCGTATTCAACTTCTCGGATATGAGACAACGACGGAACTTCTCGGCGGTGAAGATAACATAGTTATAGGCCTTAAGGTGGAGGTTAACGGTGACCTTGACGGATTGATGCTTCATGTAGTTGAGAAGAGGTTTGCGGAACGTATCATTAATACGTTCTATGCAAAAGAGATAGACAACATAGCAAATCTGGACGAGATGGATTCATCTGTTCTGAATGAAATGGCAAACATCACAAGCGGTGCTTATGCCAACTCGATCGCAACACTTACGAGCCTGTTTGTTAATATAGGAACCCCGAATCAGATTCCGGGTAAGGTAAGTGAGATCATCAAACTTCCTCTTAATGAGTTTGTTAAGCCCGGAGAAAAGGTTCTTGTCGTTGACGAAGAATTTACGATAGACGATGAACATATAAGCAGTAACATGATCCTTGCACTTGAGAGTGAATCACTTGAGAAACTGTTTTCAAGGCTCGGAGTTCAGCTTTAGACAGTCATTTCTTTTTCTTTTTTTGGGCACCCATACGGTCAAGCACCATATCGTATCCGTCATTTCCGTAGTTAAGTGAACGATTGACGCGGCTGATTGTTGCTGTGGATGCGCCGGTGTGCTCCGCTATTTCAAGATATGTTTTCTTTTCGCGCAGCATACTTGCAACTTCGAAACGCTGGGAAAGCGATAACAGTTCATTGATAGTGCATATGTCTTCAAAAAAGATATAGCATTCTTCTTTGCTCTTAAGTTCCATGATAGCATCAAACAGATAGTCGACAGCTTCGGTTCTGATTTTCGGATTCATGATGTTGCCCCTTTCAAGTGACAAAGTTTTAACGCTTTTAAATTTTAACACGTTAAAGTGGCATACGCAATCCCTATTTTAGGTAGTACAGGAGAGAATAATGAGTGTTCTTGAGATATTAAACGATAAACAAAAAGAAGCGGCAGGCCAGCTTGAAGGCCCCGTCCTTATACTTGCGGGAGCAGGCTCCGGTAAGACAAGGGTCCTTACTAACCGCACCGCATATATGATAGATGAGGCAGGTATCAGTCCGTGGAATATTCTTGCGATCACATTTACTAATAAGGCTGCCGATGAGATGCGGGAGAGAATTGACAGGCTTGTGGGGCAGGGATGCGAGAGCATCTGGGTTGCGACTTTTCATTCGACGTGTGTGCGTATATTGCGGCGGCACATCGATCTTCTCGGATTCGACAATAACTTTACGATATACGATACCGATGATTCAAAATCCGTGATCAAGGAGATATTAAAGCGCCGTGAGGTTGACTCCAAGCAGTATCCGGACAAGAGATTTCTTAATTGGATATCATCGTGCAAGAATGAGCTTTCATCTCCGGAAGACGAGATGGAAGAGGCTTTGGGAGATTATACGGACGAACTGTACGCGAAGGTATACAAGGACTACCAGGATGCTCTCCGTAAGAACAATGCCCTTGATTTTGACGATCTTATAATGAAGACTGTGGAATTGTTCAAGGCATTTCCGGAGGTACTTGAAAACTATCAGAACCGCTTTTTGTACATAATGGTCGATGAGTATCAGGATACGAACACTGCACAGTTTGAGCTGATCCGTCTGCTTGCGGACAAGAATAAAAACATATGTGTTGTGGGTGATGACGATCAGTCAATATACAAGTTCAGAGGTGCCAATATACGCAATATCCTTGATTTTGAAAAGGTTTATCCGAATGCGAAGGTCATAAAACTCGAACAGAATTACCGCTCGACACAGACGATACTTGATGCTGCCAATTCGGTCATTTCAAACAACTCATCGCGTAAGCCAAAATCATTGTGGACGGATCGCGGCGAGGGAGAGAAGATACGTTTCATTAATACGGATACGGCATACGAAGAAGCCGAGACGATAGTCGATATGATCTGCCGTGAAAAGAGAGCGGGCAAGTGCGAGTACAGGGACAATGCGATACTATACAGGACAAATGCACAATCGCGTATCCTAGAGGAAAAGTGCATCATGGCCGGGATCCCGTACAGTGTAGTTGGAGGAGTTAATTTCTATTCGCGAAAAGAAATAAAGGATATTCTGGCGTACTTAAAAACAATAGATAACGGCAAGGATGACCTTGCGGTGCGCCGTATCATAAACGTTCCGAAGCGCGGTATAGGAGCTACTACAATAGGAAAGCTTGCCGACTACGGAACCGAGCATGGGCTTAATTTCTATGACTGCTGCATACGTGCGGAAGAAATATTAGGCCATGGAAAAGCGGCGGACAAAATATCGGAATTTGTGAGCCTGATCGGTCTGTTTAAGTCAAAGCTTGAATTCATTACAATAGAGCAGCTTATCAATGATATAGTAGACAGGACGGATTACGAAGAAATGCTTACCGAGTCGGACCCGGACGATGCAGCGGAGAGGATGGAGAATATCGGTGAACTTATCAACAAAGCAGTATCGTTTGAGGAGCAGACGGATGAGCCAACCCTTTCGCAGTTTCTCGAAGAGGTAGCGCTTGTTGCGGATATTGATAATGTTGACGAGAATGCCGACAAAGTAATGCTTATGACTTTACATTCGGCAAAGGGACTTGAATTTCCCAATGTTTATCTTGCTGGAATGGAAGACGGACTGTTCCCGGGATTCATGTCGATCTGCTCCGATGACGAGACCGAGATAGAAGAAGAGAGAAGACTCTGCTACGTCGGGATAACAAGGGCTATGAACCGTCTTACGATCTCAGCAGCCAGGTCAAGAATGATAAGAGGCGAGACACAGTATAATGCAGTGTCGAGATTTGTAAAAGAGATACCGGATGAACTGTTTGAGGGAAGGGGACCCGTCAGACCTTCAAAGGAGGAGCCGGTTAGAAAATTCGAATACTCTACTCCGGGAGCTGCTACAAGGAAGACAGCCCCGGCAACTAGCACACCTTCAAGACCCGTTGTTGCGCCAAAGCCTTTTATTGCAAGGGCAACGGCATTTACAAGCCTGAAAAAGGGAGCGGATATTGCCAGCGCAGCGGCACCGGATTACGGTCCTGGAGACCGTGTCAGCCATATGAAATTCGGCGCCGGAACTGTTCTTAATGTTGAAAAGGGAGCGAGGGATTATGAGGTGACGGTTGATTTTGACGGATTCGGCACCAAAAAGATGTTTGCAGCCTTTGCAAAGCTGAGTAAGATATGATAATATGCTTACAGGAGGGACTATAATATGAGCAGATTAGATAAACTTGAAAAAGTACTTGATATAGTAAAAGCGCAGGAAGAGTTGGGACTGGCCAAAGCAAAGAGTATTCTCGGAGATGTCAGAAACGTTGAGATTCCGGATATTCCGGTTCCGGATTTCTTCAAGAAGGAGGAAGTTGTGGTTGAGAAGAAGAAATTTAACTGGGGACTTCTTATTGCTGTTGTCGTAGGTGTTATTGCAGTTGCAGCGGTTATTTACGGACTGTATTGTTATTTTACACCTGATTATCTTGAAGATTTCGAAGATGACTTCGAGGATGAAGAGTTTGATGATGATGATTTCTTCGAAGACGAAGACAATGACAAAGACAAGGATAAGTAGGAAGCGTTAACTGCGTCAGAACACGATTACTTATAGCCGGCTGTGTGCCGGCTATTGTTTTCTTAATTCGTATTAAAACTGCCAAGAGATGTAGTATAGAGTAATAGTTCAGCTTGCGGTAAATGGCGAGGCTATCAGGAAATGGTAAAAGGTAGAGTTTAATGAAAAAGGGACAGGAATACACCGGAACTGTGGAAAAGATAAAATTTCCCAATAAGGGCGTTGTAAGGGTAGATGAGCCTGATGAGCCGGTCTGTATCGTTAAGGGTGTTATCCCGGGGCAAAAGATCAGATTGAAGATCAACAGGAAAAGGGGAGGAAACTGCGAGGGTTATGTGACTGAAGTGATTGAAAAATCACCGCTTGAGATCGAAAGCTCCTGCCCTCATTTTGATAAATGCGGGGGGTGCAGTTACCAGACACTTCCGTACGAGGAGCAGCTGGCTATAAAGGAGAGGCAGGTTCATGAGCTGCTGGAGCCTGTAGTAAACGAACATGAATCGGTTGACATAAGTAGGCTGTTCGAACAGATAGTCCCGAGCCCCGGACAGTTTGAGTATCGCAATAAAATGGAGTTTTCCTTCGGGGATGCAAGCTTTGGCGGAGACCTGGAGTTAGGTTTACATAAAAGGGGAAGCTTTTATGATATCGTATCTGTCGGAAAATGCAGGATTGTCGATGAAGACTATCGGATGATTTTGGCGGAGACCCTTGCGTATTTTCGGGGGAAGGAGACACCGTACTATCACAAACGGACACATGAGGGGTTTCTTAGATATCTTGTAGTTAGAAAGGCATCGGCTACGGGAGAGATACTCATTGATCTTGTGACGACTTCGCAGATACCGAAGGACACTATGTGTACTGAGGTCAGCCTCCTTGATGACTGGAAGGAGGCAATGCTGGGACTAAAACTGTCGGGATGCATCGCCGGTATTTTGCACACGACAGGTGACGGGGTCGCTGATGTTGCTACCGGGGATGACACACGAATCCTCTATGGCAGGGACTATATCAATGAAAAGGTTTTGGGGCTGTCATTTAAAATCACTCCTTTTTCGTTCTTTCAGACCAATACGAAGTCTGCGGAGGTGTTATATTCGAAGGTAAGAGAATATGTTGAGGCAGCCGGGAACTCACGAAGTCACAACGAAAGTTATGTCAACCAACGTGATAGCGATAAGCCCTATGTTGTTTATGATCTATACTCCGGAACCGGAACGATCGGACAAATTATGTCAACTAATGCCGACAAAGTGATCGGAATCGAAATCGTAGAGGAAGCAGTGGAGGCAGCGAATGAGAATGCCAAACTGAATGGTTTACATAACTGCACGTTCATAGCCGGTGATGTTTTGAAGGTTCTTGATGATATTGACGACAAGCCTGATCTTATAATCCTAGATCCGCCAAGAGACGGGATCAATCCCAAAGCGCTGGCCAAGATCATTGACTACGGTGTTGATAATATCATATATGTATCATGCAAGCCGTCGAGCCTTGCAAGGGATCTCGGGTACATGATGGGGCGTGGGTATATGCCTGTGAAGATCTGCCCGATAGATCAATTTCCGGGAACTGTACATGTTGAAGTCGCCACGCTACTTGAGCGGGTAAGGAACGCGAAGGAGTATATACAGATTGGGATAGATGCCGAAGATTACTATAGAATAAAAGAGTCAGAAAAGGTGGAAAACAGATAGATGAGGAGCGATAGTTTCTATGATATTCCCGAGGAATGGTCTAACAGACTGATGGTAACAGAACTGTGGGTGTGCGATGAACTGCAGGGAAAGGGTCTCGGCAAAAGACTTATGGATAAGGCTAAAGAAATTGCCGTAAAACAGGATCGTCGTGCGATCATTCTGGAAACTCAGTCATGCAATACAAATGCCATCGGGTTTTACCTTCATCAGGGATTTGAATTGATCGGATTTGACACCTGCTGTTACACAAATAATGACATAGGACGGAGGGAAGTCCGGATCAATCTTGGTTTCTTTTTTCACAGGGAAGGACGAAGAAATTGAAGGAACACATATTACACCCGATTCCGCCATTTTATGACAAGGATTCAAAAATACTTATTCTTGGAAGCTTTCCGTCTGTGAAATCGCGAGAGCAAATGTTCTTCTATGGACATCCTCAGAACCGTTTTTGGAAAGTGATCGCGGCGGTATTTTCTGATAAGGAACCTGATACTGTTCCCGAAAAGAAGGCTTTTTTGAGAGTACATCATGTTGCTTTGTGGGATGTGATCGGTTCCTGTGATATTGAAGGATCGTCCGATTCAAGCATTGATAACGTAATAGTCAATGACATTTCGAAGATCCTGAAAGTGGCTGATATTCATGGCATTTTTGTCAACGGAAAAACAGCAGAAAAATATTATAAAAGATATATCGAGCAGGAACTTGGAATTAAAGCAGATTGCCTTCCCTCCACCAGTCCGGCTAATGCTGCATGGAGTGTGGAAAAGCTGGTCCTTAATTGGGGCAAAACTATAGGGAGTATCTTTGAAACAGAAGGATATATAGATAATTCATCCGAGGAAGACTTTTGATCAGACTTTAGGATATCCTGAATAAATACTTTGGAATAACCTATATATTGACTTTGGAATATCCTAATCATATAATTTAGAATATTCTAAAAAGTATGGAGGGTTTGCTTATGATAGAGAGAAATGCT
>DFGA01000041.1 GCA_002371615.1 Lachnospiraceae bacterium UBA3762
GATATAAAGATACCGGATATCCGTTATCATCACATTCCGGTCCTTGATTCGCTGACGGCGGGGATTACCCGCGAGAAGGCCGCCGACCGGAATGTGTTTTCCAGATTCGGGGCTGAACCGGATAAGGCAAGACGGTATATGTGCGACATGTATCATTCTTTTGCGGAAAGTGATCTCGCCGCAGCCGGGTATGCGCAGTTTATCCGGATTCTGATGAAACCGCACGAAAGGGCTGTTGTATGGCACTGCACGGCCGGGAAGGATCGCGCGGGAATAGGCGCGGCGATTGTTGAAGAGATCCTGGGCGTGGAGAGGAATGCTGTCGTGGACGATTACCTCGCAACAAATAAATACCTGCAGGGAGACATTGCATTTCTGACGGAGTTTGTAAAGTCACAGGCCGGAGAGGACGGTCTTGTGACGGAGGAAGCGCTGAAGTATCTTTTCGGAGCAGAAAGGGATTATATCGAAGAGTATTATCAGACGATAGAGAGCAAATACGGCAGCTTTGGCGGCTTTTTACGGGACGGACTGGGGCTGTCTTGGGAGGATATCCTCCAAATACAGTCACTGTATCTCACATAGTGTCAGTAGTGTAAAAAGCCCGGGGGTGTCGATATGCGGTGATTTTCAGCCTTTCTTAATATAGTGGGTAATAAAAATGGATTAATTTAAAAGGGAGAATAGTTATGGTTGAATTAAGTAATGAAAGAGTCGATCAGATTCTACACGAGGAGTCGCAAAAAACAGAAGAGCTGATAACGATCCTGCGAGGAGTCTATATCAGGTATATGAGACTGTACGAGAGATATTTTGATGATATAGATGCACTTAATGATGATAAGATCGCTGAATTTAATAAATATCACGAAGAAACCAAAAGCCTGATAAAGTATTATTACATGGATATACCTCTGGATATCTGTATTGCACTCTTTGAATTTGATAAACAGTACAGTGAAAAGCTGCTTGGATCCAACTGGCGAAGATATCTTTTCGACAGCCTAAAAAAATACAAATCAGATAGAGAAGATAAGAGTAAGGAAGGTCTTAAGGCAGACTTTGAAGAAAAGATTCTGACAGCATTCTATGAGACCATGGATTACATTTTCAGAGATGGTTTTGGAACATATAGCGAATCTACGAAGAAAGTTGAAGACGGATTAGTAGACTTACTTTTCGGAGAAGCATAGTATTAAGGGATAAATAAAAATTTTATGGTCATTAGTAATATATGGTCCGACAAGCTTAACAACAGTGGCTCCGGAGGGTTCACTTACAGAGGTTGCAGCCGTATTCTTGCAAGAGTCCTCGGATCGGTTCGACTGAAATAAATATCAAATATAATAGCATATTGAGAAGTTTTATTGAAAACGAGCCGGTTTTTTCCGGCTTGTTTTCTGTTATATGAAGTATAATAGAAAAACGCCAAATGGAGAGTATGACAATAAGCGTAGAAATTGACATATACAGATATTATGATCTGATATAATATAATTACTGTAAATATTTGATACGAGGTAATCTGCATTATGCTTTCATCAGCTGTAATAGAAATAGATCTTCACGGGCTTAGAACAGATGAAGCCATACGTAAAGTTAAGAACGAAGTGAATAAAGCGCCGCGTTCCGTATATACCATCCGCGTTATCCATGGATATCACGGTGGTACAAGCATTCGCAGTGCCATAATGGATGAATTCTCCTATGGCAGAAATGACAAAGTTATCAGGGTTAAACCCGGGAGTAATCCGGGGATAACGGAACTTGTGCTTAGAGAATTATAGGTACATCCCCAAATGTAGTACGAACGAATTGAATTTGTTCACTAAAAGTTATGGTTATGCAGGTAAGTATATGGACCGGTTTGTTGCCAAATCTATAAGAGAAATATACGGAAAAGATGTTTATGTTAAGAATCACAGTCCTGTTCCGGGCGGTGACATTAACGAAGCATATCTGCTTGAACTGTCCAACGATGAAAGAGTCTTCCTTAAGAGGAATTATACGAAGGAAGAGGATTTTTTTAAAGCGGAGGCGGCCGGTCTTGCTGCCATTGCTTCTACCAATACGATTGATACAGCAAAGGTTCTTGCGACAGGATATGACGGCAGATCAGCATATATGTTGCTTGAGTACATTGAGACGGGAAGCAGACAGGGGAAGTTCTGGGAAGTATTCGGGAAGAGGCTTGCCAGGATGCATAGAGCAGATACATCCGCAATACTCCCGAAGCATAGATTCGGATTTTCTTCTGATAACTATTTAGGAGGAGGTGTCCAAAATAACACCCCGAATGATTCATGGATCGAATTCTTCAGAGAGAACAGACTTGGAATTCAGTTTAAGATGGCCTGGAATCTCTTTGATGATGCGGATCGAAAGCGCATTACCAAATTACTTGATTGGCTTGACAATCTCCTTGTTGAGCCGCGATTCCCCTCACTTCTTCATGGAGATCTGTGGAACGGCAACTTCATGGTTGCATCAAACGGGAAGCCCGTGCTTATTGATCCCGCAGTATACGTGGGACACTTTGAAGCAGACCTTGCTATGACGGAATTATTCGGAGGTTTTTCCAGTGCCTTTTATGATTCATACAGAGAAGAGAATCTTATTCCGGACGGATATGAGGACAGAAAAGATTTGTATAATCTGTACCATCTGCTCAACCATCTTAACCTGTTCGGAGGATCGTATTTATCATCAGTAATACGGGTAGTACGTAAATATGTAATATGATTTTTCAATCGGCTTATAAACCAAAACGGGAGGTTTGCGAAACTGGTACGTTATCAACTAATGGAAGAATAAGGGCGCTGTATTCGTAATGAAATTTGACACACGTGATAAAAAACCAAAACTATATTCTCTGCTTGCCCTGACGGTAGCAGTTATTGCGACCATAACGGTGCTTTCCGTTATTGACGGATCAAAATATGCAGCAACCTGTTGCCTGATAGTTTCTGTGCATTCTCTTGTCGCAGTGCTTTCACTTTTGTGGGCTTTTCGTGAACAACTCAGGTACAATCCGTATTCTTACAATACGATTTTCTATCTGGGATTTGCACTCTTTGCGCTGTCAGTAATGATCACCCATATGTATCTGTATATCAATATGAAAATATATCCTGAGTTATATACGGGGAATACTATAGTTCATACGGTTTTGGACAGCGTAAAAAACTACATTCGATTGTCGGCGCCGTTTATTCTGATGTTTTCGGCAGGTTTATTCATATCGAATATAGCGCTTATACGCCATGAGGGAAGACGCTTTACAAATACTCTCGGAAGCATTCTTGGTATGCTGCTTCTTGCAGGCGCACTTGTTATGATAGCCCTCGACAAAAAATACCTTATGAGCGGAAACGAGACAATGTCCCGGTATTTGTTAGAGAATCTTTTTTCCATGGTATATCTGTATTTTGAATGTATGCTGATAGGAACTATCGTTGCGGATGCAATAGTTGCAATACATGAGCCGGATAAGGATAAAGACTTTCTTATTGTTTTGGGGTGCGCACTGAAAAAGGACGGAACACCGACTCCTCTGCTGCAGGGACGGCTTGACCGTGCTATTGATTTTTACAGTAAGCAGAAGGAGAGAACAGGCAAGGAGCTTATGTTTATTACGTCCGGCGGACAGGGAGCGGATGAGGTCATCCCGGAGAGCAGTGCCATGAAACGTTATCTGATTGAGCACGGCATACCGGAAGAGAGGATAATAGAAGAAAATCAATCCACAAGCACATATGAGAATATGCTTTATTCAAAGGACAAGATTTGGGAGATTGATCCGGAGGGCAAGGTTGCTTTTTCAACAACCAATTATCATGTATTCCGCAGCGGATTGTTTGCCAGACGTGTTAAGATGCGGGCGGTAGGAATGGGAGCCGATACAAAATGGTATTTCTGGCCGAATGCTGCGGTGCGGGAGTTCATAGGACTTCTGACAAAACATCGCGTAAAACAGGCAGTTATACTGCTTGGAATGATTTTCTCCAACATAGTTTTAACCCTGCTCGCATATTATTAGACAGTATCGCGCTCATTTTAATTGCATTTGAATAACTTGATGATATAATTACATTATATGCAAATGTGACAGGAATTGTCACATACAGCCATGACTTTGCGAAACAAATATAAGGGCCATGGCTTGCAAAAAAAAGGAGTGTACGGAAATGAAAGGTTTAAACAGTATCAAAGGTAAGCTGGTTTTCATCATGGCGTTGCTTGTACTTGTACCGGTACTTGTGCTTACTATCGTAGGTATGGTCGTGTCTTTGGATCAGGGAAAATCAGCTGCGGATGAGGTTAATGTGGTTCAGGCGAGGCTTGTTCGGGAGGAGTTGGAGAGAATTTATACGGCTAATATAGAGTCGCTCCGATCATTTGCTTCATCTCAAAATGTTATTTCATATCTTGAAAACGGAGCGCCTGATGAAGTTGCGGAGGCAGAGATCCTCCGACAGCTTCAGGTTATAGACCAGAATATGAATGACGGTAATACAACAGCTCTCTCAGACGCTACAGGAGAGCAGAGGGTCAGGACCGTAGGTAAGCTTGTAAATGTTGCCGAACGTGATTATTTTAAGGTTCCGATGTCAGGACAGCCTTATTACGTGTCTGATCTTATCATTTCCAAGTCAACCGGAACTGCCATCACAACAATTTCTGTTCCTGTAATAGGTTCGGACGGAAAACCTATCGGTATCGTACAGAGAAACTATGATTGCGGAGTTCTGCATGACATGCTTGCCGGAGAGGTAATGCAGGATCGTCAGGAAATCGTTGTTGTTGACAGGACAGGTACCGTAGTTGCACATTCGGCAAGAGAAGTTAATGTTGAGGATCCCGAAATGCAGGCCGAGAACCCATTCTACACCGATTCAAGAGGTGATAAGACAGAAGGTGATTACATTGCAGACTTTATGGGAGATACTTGGATTATTTCGTGGGATAAGCTTCCGACAAGTGAATGGATCGTGGCATCGTGCCGTATTCAGGAGATTGCTCTTGGTTCGGCTTACAGAACGGTTGCAATGCAGATCATTCTGGGAGTTCTGTTTATTATAGCAGGTATAATTGTTGCGTATGTTTACGCAAAATCAATTACGAAGCCTCTTACGGCAGTCGGCGGCTCTCTTTCGGCAATGACGGACGGTGCATTTGAAAAGGTTGAAGGATACGACAGCCGTGGAGATGAACTTGGGTCTATTATCAAAGATACAAACGGCGTAATGGACAAACTTGATACTATAGTAGGTAAAATCGTCAGCGGTGCTCAAAATGTTGACGGGGCATCGGATGAACTTGCACAAATGTCCGAGAGGATCTCCGATAATTCGAGAAACGTGTCAAGCGCTATAGGAGAAATTGCAAGAGGCGCCACGGAACAGGCTGATTCGGTACAGCAGGCGACCGAGAATATCGGAATTCTTTCAAGTGCTATTCAGAATGTTTCCGATAATGCCGAAAGACTGGCAGAAATGATGATCGAGATGGATGAATCTTCACAGAAGAGTGCGGAGGCATTGGGACAGCTGTCTGATAATATGAACGGAGTGGCAGCTGCCGTAGAGGATATTTCTCAAACAATGCATGAGACCAATGATGCTGTAAACAGGGTTAATGAAAAGGTTGACGGAATAACCAATATTGCCGGACAGACAAATCTCCTTGCATTAAATGCTTCAATAGAGGCTGCAAGAGCCGGGGAAACCGGAAGAGGCTTTGCGGTTGTTGCTGAAGAGATCGGAAAACTTGCTACGGAATCGGCGCAGACAGCTGATGAGATCCGTGCTGAAATGCAGAACCTGCTTAATATTTCGGCGAATGCTTCCAAGAAGTCGGAGATGGTAGTGACTCAGGGACAGTCTACCAATGAGCTTCTTTCAAATACAGTTACGGTAGTTGATAAACTTATAGAGGATGTTAAGCTGACCATCGACGGTGTTAACAACATTTCAGCCCTGACTCAGGAATGTAATGCATCGAAGGAACACATTGTGGATGCAATGAACTCGCTTTCTGCAATCTCGGAAGAGAATGCTGCCTCCACTCAGGAAACCGATGCATCAATGGAGATGATGATGTCTACTGTTACAGACCTGTCAAATAGTGCGGCAGCACTCAAGGATGTGTCCAAGACACTCCTTAACGAGATGGAGTTTTTCAAATAAGTCAGTGATAAAACATTATAGAAGTTTTTTGTGTATTTTTCCCAAAAGGTATGATATAATGTTCTCGCAGATTGGGTTTGTAAGGCTCCTATGTGCAAATATTTCATATGAGGTGAAGGTATGGATAGCAAAATCTTATTGGAAAACGGTACTAACGAGTTAGAGATACTCGAGTTCAAACTTGGCGAGAATTCCTATGGAATAAACGTTGCCAAGATTCGTGAGATCATCACATATCAGCCGGTCACCCCGGTTCCTAATGCGCATCCTTCTGTAGAAGGCATATTTATGCCGCGTGATAAAATGATTACAGCCATCAGCTTGAAGAATGCATTGCAGATGGGCGATGATGATAGCAATGACGGGCTTTTTATCATTACTAATTTCAATAAACTTGATGTTGCTTTCCATGTAGACCGTGTTATGGGCATTCACCGCGTTAACTGGACAGAAATAATCAAACCCGATGCTACTGTCAATAATGAGGTAGAAGGTGTATCAACAGGTATAGTTAAGTTTGATGACAGACTTGTTATCATACTTGATTTTGAAAAGATCGTATCCGATATCAGTCCCGAGACCGGTCTTCGAATGACTGAGATCGAAGCCCTCGGTGAAAGAGAGAGAAGTTCGGTACCGATCGTTATAGCAGAAGACTCTCACCTTCTTAACAAGCTTATAAATGATGCACTTACAACGGCCGGATACGTTAATATCAAGAGAACCGAAGACGGACTTGAAGCGTGGAACTATATTCTTGAGGCCAAGGATAAGGGTGAACTTGACAGCAAAGTACAGCTTGTTATTACCGATATCGAGATGCCCCAGATGGATGGACACAGACTTACACACCTGATCAAGACGGATGATAAGCTTAAGGATATTCCGGTTGTAATCTTCTCGTCACTTGTAAATGAAGAAATGAGAATTAAAGGTGAAGCCCTTGGCGCAGATGCGCAGCTTAGTAAGCCTGAGATAGGAAATCTTGTTCGTATTGTTGACAAACTTGTGACAGAAGGGAAAACTGCAGTAGCAGAATAAATAACAAGTATTATCGAATTGTTATTAACGGAGTCGAAATTCGGCTCCGTTTTCTTTTTTTTCGGTTGTTTGGAATTGTAAAATATGATAGTATAAGTTGATATTTTATGTAATTATCGGCTGATAAAATCATATGTTATGTTTTGTTCAGCCTTGGAGGATATATGTCACAGTCAACTGAAGATTATTTAGACAGCTTATTAAGACAGGCAATGGGAATACCGGACCCTGAGCCACAACCCGAGGTACCTGCTGCCGATCCGGACAGAGAGGATCTGTTGGCAGCTATTGACGGACTTACCGGATCCAATTCGGCGATCCTCGGGAACGCATATGATGAGAATGCTTCATTTACGAATGAAGGAGAAATTGAGATTCCGGCAGAGACTCCTGTTCCTGTCGAAACCGAAAATATCATTTCCGAAGAATTTGAAACTCCCGTCCAGGAAGAGATACCCCAGGAACTATTGCCCGATATTGATGCTCCCGAAGCTGCTGAGGTAATATCGGAGGATCAGATTGTCAGTCCTGAAGAAGTAGTAATTCCGGATAGCCCGGTTATAGAGCCGGATGGAAATCTTGATATTATCCCAGAGCCTGTAATCGAAGAGCCTGTAATCGAAGAGCCTGTAATCGAAGAGCCTGTAATTGAGGAGCCTGTAATTGAAGAACCCGTAATAGAGGAATCCGTAAATGAGGAACCTGTATTATCAATAGATGACCTTGACCCCAATGACGGTAACAAAGCGTTAGATGCTGATATGATTGCGGCCCTGTTTGCAAGCGCGAACGGTGAAGAAGGATCTGCTACCGTAGAAACGGCAGAAGAAGAACCTGCCACCGAGGAAACGGCGACTGAGGACTCCGTAATTGAGGAACCTGCAGTTGAGGAACCTGCAGCTGAGGAGCCTGTAGCTGAGGAATCTGTAGATGAAGAACCGGCAGCTGAAGAGATAGCATCGGAAGAGGAACCGGTTGAAGAAGAACCGGTTGTTGAGGAGCCGATCATAGATAATAATGAATCAGAATCAGATGACGACAACCTGAGCCCTGATGAAATAGCGGCATTACTTGCGGGGGATACCCCTCTTGAAGAAATCAGCATTCCCGAACAGGAGGAAGAAGATGCTCCTCTTATGCCTGATCAGGAGATAAGTGATCTGTTGTCTGCACTCGATGATCTGTCGGGAGATTCCGGAGCAGAAGAAGAGCCGGCAGAGGCGGAGGCAGAAGAGGTATCAGATGTACCGGAAGATGAAGCAGTAGTTGAGGATAATGCAGATGATTCCGGAGTGGACCTGGGTGGAATAGATCTGTTCGATACTGATCTTTCGGCAATGCTTGATGATGTAACAAACTCAGTGGATTCCGAGCAGGCAGGAGAGTCAGGAGATAATTCGGAAGACTCGGATCTGGCCGATCTGTTGGGCTCCCTTGACGACGGGTCCGGGGATCTGTCGGATATTGGGGATATGCTTGGCAAGGATGAGAACTCCGAGCTGGTGGATCCGAATACAGAAACAGCAGAAGCTTTATTTGCGTCCGATTCGGAGGATAAGCTTTTCGATATCGACAACCTTATAGATGAAGAGGAAGAAGAGACGAAAGGCAGGAAGAAAAAGAAATTCAGCCTCTTCGGGAAAAAGAAGAAAGATAAAGGAAATGTTGAAGCTCTCGGAGATGGAGAGATGCTTGTCGATCCGGAACTTTTCGACATTCCGGATGAGGGAGAAATAAAGGAGAAGAAACCCGGTTTCTTTGCCCGGCTTTTTGCGAAACTCTTTGAGGAAGTCGGAGAGGGTGAGGAAGGTGTTTCCGGCATAGAACAAAGTGCTGTAGAGATTGCGCAGGAAGGCGCAGCCGAGAATGAAGCAATTATTTCCGAACTGGAAGGTGAAGAGGCTTCAAAGGACAAGAAAAAGGAAAAGAAAGAAAAGAAGAAAAAAGAGAAAAAAGAAAAGAAAGACAAGAAGGGCAAAGGCGGCGAGTCGGAAGACGAAGAAGGCGATGGAGCTGCCGAAGACTCCAAGAAGAAAAAGAAGAAAGAAAAGAAAAAGAAGGAAAAACTTCCGGAGCTTCCCGGGAAAAAGCTTCCAAGGAAGAAAGTTGTTGCAATCGCGCTGTTTTGCATAACGATAGGCATTGTCATAACCCTCCTTGCATTCCTTCTTCCGTACTCGCAGGATATCAAGAAGGCCAAGAAGTTCTATACAACAGGGGAATATCAGAAGACATACGAGTACATGCGCGGACATAAGCTTACGAGTGATGATAAGATCCTTTATGACAGAACAATTACACTGCTAAGGATCAAAAGGCCGTATGATTCGTATCAGAACTACATGAAGCTCGGATACAGGATGGAGGCTTTAAATGCTCTGGTTCAAGGCGTGCAGATGATAGATAAATATGCCGAGGAAGCAGCAAGACTTGGTATTAATGACAAATATTCCAAGCAATCCAGGCTTATTTATGATGAGCTTTATAATACATTCGGTGTTACCGTCGAAAGAGCGAGATCATGGATCGGACTTGAGGGAACTCCCGAGTACACCCGTGCACTTTATGAATGTCTTCTCGACACATCCGGGATACATGAAGAACAGACAATAACGGAAGATTTTTCTGCAGAATATGATGATTCCGTAATAAATGCAGAGGAGAACAACTTGTGATCGCTGTAATTGACTATGATGCCGGAAATATGCTCAGCGTTGTAAAAGCGCTTAAGCATTTGGGACAGGAGCCCGTTATTACCAGAGATGCCGATGCTATCCGTTCTGCTGATAAAGTAATACTGCCGGGCGTCGGTGCGTTTGGTGATGCTATGAACAGGCTTAACGGATACGCACTTACCGAAGTGATAAGGGATGTGATTTCAAAGGGGACACCTTTTTTTGGAATATGTCTCGGACTCCAGCTTTTGTATGACCAAAGTGAAGAATCTCCCGGAGTTGCGGGAATAGGCGCCCTTAAGGGATCTATTAAGAAAATTCCTGCCGGAGAGTACAAAAAAATTCCGCATATGGGATGGAACTCTCTTGCTTTTCCCAACAAAGGAAGATTGTTTGACGGAATAGATGAAGGTGCCTTCGTGTACTTTGTCCATTCATTTTATCTTGAGGCGGCAGACAGAAACAGTGTCACCGCCACTTGTGATTATAACGTTTTGATAGATGCCTCGGTTGAGAATGATAATGTGTTTGCATGTCAGTTCCATCCGGAAAAGAGCGGCGCAGTGGGACTTAAGATACTAGAGAATTTTATTAGTATATAGAGACGTGATATGTATACCAAAAGAATAATTCCCTGCCTTGATGTTAACTGCGGAAGAGTAGTTAAAGGTGTGAATTTTGTCAACCTCAAAGATGCCGGGGATCCGGTAGATATAGCGGCGGCATACGATAGGGCCGGCGCCGATGAACTTGTGTTTCTTGACATAACGGCATCAAGCGATAACAGAAATACGGTTGATGAAATGGTAAGAGCGGTTGCCGAAACGATTTTTATTCCGTTTACTGTAGGCGGAGGTATCAGAAGCGTTGATGATTTTAAGCGGCTTCTAAGGGAAGGCGCTGATAAGATATCCGTTAATTCGGCTGCAATAATGAATCCGCAGCTAATATCCGATGCAGCTGACAAGTTTGGAAGCCAGTGCGTTGTAGTTGCCATAGATGCCAAGAGACGGACAGACGGCGGTTGGAACATATACAAAAACGGCGGCAGAGTTGATATGGGTATCGATGCTGTCGAATGGGCTGTGAAAGCCGAAAGACTCGGGGCCGGTGAGATACTGCTTACAAGTATGGATGCCGACGGAACGAAAGCGGGATTTGATGTCGAACTTACAAGAGCCGTTTCGGAAAGCGTCGGAATTCCCGTAATAGCAAGCGGCGGAGCCGGAAGCCGTGAGCATTTCAAAGAAGTATTGACGGAAGGTGCTGCCGATGCGGCGCTTGCAGCATCGCTGTTTCATTACAAAGAGCTTGAGATAAGCGATCTTAAAGATTATTTGAGTGATAACAAAATACCCGTAAGGAGAAGTTAATTGATAGATAACGACTGGCTCGAACCCTTGTCTGCGGAGTTTAAGAAGCCGTATTATGCTGGTTTATATAAGTTTGTAAATGAAGAGTATAACAGATACACGATATATCCGCCCAAACAGGATGTATTTGCAGCGTATTCAAGAACACCGCTTGCAAAGGTAAAAGTTCTTATTCTTGGACAGGATCCATATCATGAACCGAATCAGGCTCATGGACTGTGCTTTTCCGTTAATCCGGGAATAGATATCCCACCCAGCCTTCTAAATATTTATAAAGAATTGCATGATGATATCGGCTTTACAATACCTGAAAGCGGCTGCCTTACCAAATGGGCCGATCAGGGAGTAATGCTGCTTAACACTGTTCTTACGGTAAGGGCGCATCAGGCTAATTCCCATCAGGGAAAAGGTTGGGAACAGTTTACGGATGCTACTATTGCAGCTCTTAACAAGCAGGATCGTCCGATTGTATTCATGCTTTGGGGAAGATACGCCAGACAGAAGGCGGCAATGCTTAACAACCCCAGGCATCTTGTCCTTGAAGCCGCGCATCCGAGTCCGTTGTCAGCATATAAAGGATTCTTTGGCTGCAGACATTTTTCGAAAGCAAATGATTTTCTCGTTGCCAATGGTGTGGAACCGATAGATTGGCGTTTGTAGATAGGAGGGGCCCGCTTGCGGGAAGATCCTGTCTACACCGCGAGGGCCTCGACGTAGTCGAATTAAAATGCCCGAGCGTCATTAGTAGTAGAAAGGTTATCATATGACACATAAAGAGGCACTTATTCTCAAAATATTTGTCGGTGTAGTGCTTGTTGCAACGCTTTTGTTTGGTACGTATTACTATGCGAGCTACAAGTCAACGGCTAATGAGGTTGCCGATCTGATCAATAAAGGAAATGCATATATGGAAGCCGAGTGCTATCCCGAGGCAATAGAGTGTTATGAAAGAGCTCTTGAGCATGAGGAAGGAGACGAGCGTATACATTCTGCGATAGTAAAGGCCTATATGTCTATGGCTTCACAGTACGGAGACAGTGATGACGCTATTCTGTGCTATCAGAAGGCTATTGAGATTAATCCGGATAATAAAACCGCATATTGGAGTATAGCCAACATATACGAAAACCGCGGGGATGAGGATACTATGCTGGATGTTCTGCATAAAGGATTTGATGATACCGGTGACGAATCCATGAATGCAAAGGTATTCGCCGTTGAGGAGGAACGTGCAAGAATTCAGGCGGAAGAGGAAGCAAGGATTGCCGAGGAAGAGGCAAAACGAGCCGAAGAAGAGGCGAGAGTGGCAAAGCTTGATCCTCTTAAGGAATTGTTTGAAGCCAAAGACTATGATGCTCTCAAGGAAAAACTCCGTGAAGATGATTATATAGCGTTCTCGGAAGAGGTGATCGGAGACAATTCGTATTATTCGGGCGATTATGATCTGGACGGGCGACGCGAAGGATATGGGATTGCCGTGTATGAGAACGGTTATTATTATTACGGACAGTTCCATGAAGATGTCCGCAGCGGTCACGGAGTCCTGATGCGTGCAAGTTATTCCGATTCTTCATCAATCGGATCTTTTATATTTGACGGTGAGTGGTCTGAAGACAAGCCGAATGGAGAAGGAACAGCCAAGTCAAATTATTTCAAAGACAGGATAGCTGCTACGGATTTTGCCACCAAGGAGATAACGGGAAATTACACGGACGGTCTCGAAGATGGAACTATGACCCTTACGGGAGTCAAGCGAAACGGTGAGAAGAGGACGTTTAAATACAAAGCAGAGGCGGGTGTTGCCGCAAAATCCAGCAATGAATCATCGGGAGTCAAGGGCCAGTACATAATAGCCCAGACGGATGATAAGAGTGAAAGTCTGACAAGCGACGGCTCAAAACGCGGAGTTGAGGGCTTTATTGAGGAGTAAGGAAGAGCCTAAGGAGAACAATGATGAGAAAACCCACTTTTATTGACAAAAAGGTTGCACAGGCAATCGATGAGAAAATCCCGACCCCTTTTTATGTATATGATGAAGCCGGGATAGTTCAAAATGCTGAAAACATTAAATCCGCATTTTCGTGGAACAAAGGATTTAAAGAGTATTTTGCCGTTAAGGCAACACCTAATCCCTATATACTGACTTTGCTGAAAAATCATGGGATCGGAGTAGACTGCTCAAGTCTGACGGAACTTATGCTGTCAAAAGCAGTCGGGTATTCGGGTGATGACATTATGTTTTCGTCAAATGAAACACCGGCTGAAGATTACCGTCTTGCCAAGGAACTTGGCGCAAACGTAAATCTGGATGATATCACACATATCGATTATTTTGATAATCTTTGCGGCCTTAATGAGACCATGAGCATCAGATACAATCCGGGAGGAGTCTTTACTGTTAGTAACGGAATAATGGACAATCCTCAGGATGCAAAGTACGGTATGACTACTGAACAGATGTATGAAGCCGTTAAGACTATGATGGCACGGGGCGTGAAGCATTTCGGCATTCATTCTTTTCTTGTCAGCAATACCGTGACAAACGATTATTATCCGATGCTTGCAAGAAAACTCTTTGCCCTCGCAGCCGATATTCAGGCAAAAACCGGCGCACATATAGCTTTTGTCAATCTGTCGGGAGGTGTGGGGATTCCATATACGCCGGATCAGGAGCCAAACGATATTTTTGTAATCGGCGACGGTGTCAGGAAAGTATATGACGAGATATTTGTACCTGCAGGTATGACGGATGTTGCTATCTATACCGAAATGGGAAGGTATGTATTGGGACCTTACGGAGCGCTTGTCACCAAGGCGATCCATGAAAAGCATATTTACAAGGAGTACATAGGTGTCGACGCGTGCGCGGTCAACCTGATGCGTCCGGCAATGTACGGAAGCTATCATCACATTACCGTACTTGGCAAGGAAGATGAGCCAAACACGGAAACGTATGATGTTGTCGGGGGCCTTTGTGAGAATAACGATAAATTTGCGATCGACAGGAAACTTCCAAAGATAGAGAAGGGCGATTATCTGTATATTCATGATACAGGGGCACACGGATATTCAATGGGGTATAACTACAACGGAAAACTTCGCTGCGCGGAAGTGCTTGTGCACCCCGATAAGAGTTTTGACATGATAAGACGCGCGGAAACTCCGAAGGATTATTTTGCAACATTTGATTTTTCGGATTATAAGTTTGAATAGTAGCACGCTCTTACTAGCGTGGTTCTCTAGGTAATGGGAGATTATCGATGAATAAAATCACAGGCATTAGAAGACTGCTGGCATCAGCTTTATGTATTACCTTATTATCATCAACTATAAATGCACTGCCGGTTTCGGCCGAGGAGGTCAAAACAAAAAAATCGACCACTGAAGGTGTGGCCGCCAAGCTTCCCACCAGCTGGGATCTTACCGATATTTATGAGAATCTGGATGTCTTTGAAGAGGACATGAAGCGTGCAGAGGAACTTCTGCCCGAGGTAGATAAGCTGCGTGGAACATTAAACAGCGTTGAAGGAATTCTTAATTCCGTTGAAAATCCCAGGATAATCGAACTGAAAGCTATTCTTGACAAAGCAGCAATGTTCTCGGAACTGTTGGAATCACTTGACGCATCCGATCCGATGGTTATCGGGGTGTCGAGCCGTTTTAATGAAGTTGCAAAGAAATATGATCTGGCATTTTCTTTCTATGGTCCGGAAATAATGGAAATGCCCATTGAAGAGCGCCAACGCATTTTTTCGGACAAACGTCTTGCCGAATACAGCTTTTATTTCAGAGATTATACCGATCCTGATTACAGGATTCCAAGTGAAGAGGAAACACGGGCTGTTACCGTTTTGTCGACAGCAGATAACAGTTCTTCTGTTTACAGTATTCTGGATTACATAGACAGACCACAGCCTTCTTTTACTTATCCTGACGGTACACGCGGAGTCCTTTCGGACACGGTTTATTCCAGGGTTGTTAGCAGTGACAAATATGATCAGAGTTTTCGTGAGCAGCTTTACAAGTTGCGCTCCATGTCAAGACAGCAGTACAAAAACACATATGCCGCACTTCTTGACGGCCAGATGAAATTCAACTGGGGACGGGCACAAATATACGGTTATGATTCTACGCTTGCTATGGATCTTAAAGAAGAAGCCATAGAGCCGGAGGTATATGACAGGATCATACAATTTGCCAATTCTATGGATCCAAAGTTTAGCGAGTATTACAGGGTCAAAAAGGATATGCTCGGCCTTGATAAGTTCATGCCGTGTGATATATCGCTTCCGGTGACAAAATACAGCCCGAAGGAAGTGTCCTATGATGAGGCTGTAACAATGGGAAGAGCAGGGATTTCGGTTTGGGGTGATGAATATTTAAAAGCTTTTGACGAGATAATAACTTCACCACATGTGGATGTATATCCTGCGGATAGAAAGAATACAGGTGCGTTTGAGACATTAATGGGAAACGAGACTCTTCCGTTTGTACTGCTGAACTTTGATGGGACAGAGAGCTATACTTCAACAGTTGTTCATGAGATGGGACATGCCGTATACAGCCGCATGTCCGCTCAAAACCAAAATGCATATAATAACAATCCCACGATTTTTACCCAGGAAGTTGCTTCAACGGCCAATGAGATAATGTTTGCGCACTATATGGCTGATTCGGCATCCTCAAAAGATGAGAAGATGTACTGGCTTGACCAGGAGATTGGTCTTTTCTGGGGAACACTTATGGCTCAGGCGCAGATATCCGAATTTGAAGATTACTGCTATAAGGTTATTGAAAACGGAGGCTCGCTTAGTGCTGATGACCTGAGCGAAAAGTGGCTGCAGCTGCAGCGCAAGTACTATGGGGACAATGTCACGATTCCGGATTATGCCGGAATAGACTGGGCGAGGATACCGCATTTATATTACAATTATTATGTGTACAAATATGCAACTTCAATAACATATGCCGCATCAATATGCAAGCAGGTAGAAGAGAAGGGACAAGATGAGATCGATGCATATATGCAGTTCCTTAAGGCCGGAAATTCAGCCTCTCCTTCGGAACTACTTGCAATTGCAGGGGTGGATCCTCTTGATGATGCAACTTATGAAGCGGCACGCAATTATATTGAAGATTTGATAGACGAATTCGTTGACGAAGCCGAAGGAACCAAATCTTCTCCGGCGCCGGTTCCGGTTCCGCTCTCATAATAGAAAGGTACAGGAAAGGAAGATAAGAATATGGTTTTTCATCAGTCTATGGTCAAAATTATTGCCGGCATACTGGCTATTATAGGTCTGTGCGTTGGTGTGAATGTCACCTTTTTTCAGACACGGGGCTTTGAGAAAACAACAGCCGTGATTACAGATCTTACAGAGGAGGGGAGTGGCGATGATACAACCTATCGACCCACTGTGGAGTATGAGGTTGACGGCAAAACTTATAACGTTAAGCTTGATAGTTCTGCTAAAGCCGATAGTGTGGGTAATACGATCCCTGTTTTATACGATCCGACAAACCCGGAGCTTGTCTACGGCAAAAACGGGATGGGTATTTATCTGCTAATTGTCTGTCCGCTTATTCTGGCCTTTGTTTTAATCTCCATTTTCAAGGGAAGAGGGGAAAGACAGGAGAACAAGGAACGTCAGGAATTAAGTGGATATACAGGTTATGCTCCGCATGTTGCGGGAGAGGAAAGAGAACTTTACTTCCTTACTGACCTTGGCACTCCAAAGTATGGTCATCGAATTGAAGATGAAAACAGAAGAGTGCTTTATGAGGCAAAAATGACAAAATTCGGTGTGGCTGTTGACTATAAATTTGATTTCATAGACCATGAACACGGAAAGACTGTGCCGCATCTAGTAGGACAGGTGCTTGAGAGCACCTGGGGTACTCTTCTTGCCGATGTTCATGATACATTTGAATTTGACGGCGAGGATATATGGAAGCATTTGAAGCAAAACGGCATAAGTGTCGAGTCATCAGTCACAGCAGGTGAGGGTGCGCTTGTAGGAATGGAATTTCGGATCTTACGGGACGGAGAGGAAATTGCACACGTTGTGCAGACAAGTCAGTTCCCGCATGAGGAAGATACAGACGCACATAAAGTGAAAGGCAAGATACCTATTCCGGGTTTTTATCGTATCTGGACGACAGAGGTATATCTCGATCTGCTGTTTGTTACGCTTATGGCCTTTGCCAGAAGCGGAGCCGGTGATGACAGGGGCGGCACCTACGGAGCTATACTTGGAACACTTGATAAAATGAAAAATCATGAAGGAAATATATGATAAGAGGAGAATATGGATAAGATGAGCAAATTTGTTAATTTTATGAGGGACTATGTCTTTGCGAGATCTGTTATTCCCATCGGAATAATAGTGATTGCAATAGGTATCTATGCAAGTACTATTTATGGTGACAGGAAGGACTATCCAAGGTGTGAGGCAACAGTTACTGATTTCGAACTGTTAAGTGGAAGTTATGACTCAGAAGATAATACTGACAGCAGAGTATATAGGAATTATATCAAATACACCGTTGACGGACAGGAATATGAAGGGTCAATTGACAGCGGAGATAATATGAAGATTGGTTCCACGGTTACTGTTGACTATAATCCCGATGATCCGACGGACGTGGGGGCATGGACCGGCGCATGGCTACCCATACTGCTGATCTCACTTGGCGTGGCGGCAGTCATAGCCGGATGCGTCAGTATCGTTATTGTCCATAAACGTGTCAAAGGGTGTCAAAGGGGACGGTTCTTTTTGACAAATAAATCGAGAGTAAATAGGTTAATATGAAGATAAAATGCGATTTTTGCGGCAATACTTATGAGGATTATTTGCCAAAGTGCCCGTCATGCGGCGCTCCCAATCCTTCCCATCATGACGGTGACAAACAGCCTCATACCATAGAAGAACTTAAAAAATGGTACGAGGACAGACAACTTCCGCCACCGGAGACTACAAGATTCTTTATCGGAGTTGATTATAAGGATCCCAGAGCTTTTGGTATCTATAAGGACGGTAACACCGGAGAGTTTGTCGTATACAAAAACAAAGCCGACGGTAGCCGCGCCATCAGGTATAAGGGCAATGACGAGGCTTATGCTGTTGATGAACTGTACCAGAAGCTGAAGGATGAAATAGTCCATCAGAAATCAATAAACAGTTCCCGAAAGAGCCGGTCGAAAACAGACAGCAAATTCAAAAGGATTCATTCCGTTGTATCAACGATCGCTGTTATTGCCTTTGTTGTCATATTTGCATTGGATGGTTTTATCAAACCGGCAATCAGCAGACGGCATAACGGTTATTATAATTATGGAAACGTAGTATATTATAACGACAGCGGAAACTGGTATTATTTCGATGATTACTACGATGACTGGTTCTATTCGGATGTTCCCGTACAGTATGACGAAAATAACACCGACCCTTATTTCATGGGCAGGACCTATGAGGATGTTGATTGGGAATCGACAGATGAAGATCTTGCAAGAAATGGCGACGGCAGTATTAAGAATATTACTGATGTAGAAGACAGTACGTTATATCAGGATGACCATTCATCCGATTCGGATTATGACTGGGATTCGGATTCGGATTCATGGGATTCCGGTGGTTCGGACTGGGATAGTGACTGGTAGATATGAAACTAAACAATAAACGAACAATACTGGTAGGACTGGCGTTTTTGTCGATATGTGCGTTTTGGCAGATGTACGACAGCGTCATCCCGCTCATGCTGACGAAGACTTTTCACATAAACGAGACACTCTCGGGCACCGTGATGGCGGCTGACAATGTCTTTGCGCTGGTACTTCTGCCATTTTTCGGATCGCTTTCGGACAGGACCAATACGCGCCTCGGGAAGCGTACTCCGTACATTCTTGGGGGAACGTTTGGTGCCGTACTGCTGATCAACAGTCTTCCGTTTCTTGATAACGGATATTACAAGGCACCGTCAACCGGCAAACTGTTCACCTTTATCATTGTTCTAGGACTGATCCTCATTGCGATGGGGACGTACAGGTCACCGGCTGTCGCGCTCATGCCGGATGTTACACCCAAGCCTCTTCGGTCAAAGGCAAATGCGATAATCAATCTCATGGGCGCTCTCGGAGGAATCATATACCTCGCGGTTGCGGCCGTGATGTATCCGAACTCCAGGATCGCGGGTCTTGACCATGTTGACTACGGGCCGCTCTTTATTACGGTATCCTTTATTATGACAGTATCTGTCATCGTTATGTTTGCCACCATCCGCGAGAAGGAACTTACACTCAAAAATCAGGAGCTTGAGAACAGACATCCCGAGTGGAACCTTGCCATGCAGGATTCATCGGGAGAAGAGGTTCTTCCGGGGGATGTAAAGAGAAGTCTTGCTTTTCTTCTTGCCTCGATAGCGCTTTGGTTCATAGGCTATAATGGTATCACGACATGGTTTACCACATATATAGATAAAGTCATGGGCCAGGGGCTTGGCGGTGCTTCGACGTGCCTTCTTATAGCATCGGGAGGTGCGATCGTATCCTATATCCCGATCGGAAGCCTGTCGTCTCGGATCGGAAGGAAACGTACGATCCTCATTGGTGTTGCGATTCTTGCCGGATGCTTTCTTGCCGGTTTTTTCCTCACGACGTTATCGTCTACGCTTAATGCAGCGATGTTTGTCGTATTTGCATTTACGGGATTTGCATGGGCAGCGATAAACGTCAACTCCCTTCCGATGGTTGTTGAGATGTGCAAGGGCTCGGATATAGGTAAGTTCACGGGATATTATTATACGGCTTCAATGGCTGCACAGGTGGCAACACCGATAATTGCGGGATTTTTGATGAGAAACGTCGATTACAGGATACTGTTTCCCTATGCGACGGTATTTGTTGCGGCAAGCTTTGTGACCATGCTGAGAGTCAAGCACGGGGATAACGAGGTTGATGTGAAGAAAGGAATTGACGTCTTTGAAGAAATGTGATCTTGCAAAAAATTACGCACACAGGGGCTTTCATGACAAGCCTTCCATACCGGAGAACTCAATGGCGGCATTTGAAAGAGCTGTTAAACACGGATTTCCGGTGGAGTTTGACGTGCATCTTATAGCAGATGGAAGTCTGGTCGTTTTTCATGATGAGGATCTTGAAAGAGAGACCGGGGTAAAAGGACGGATCGAGGACAGAACCTTTTCGGAGCTTTCAGAATACCGCCTTGAAGGAACGGATGAGAAGATTCCGTCTTTTGATGAGGTTCTTGATTTATTTGATAAGACTCAACTTTCGCTTCTCATAGAACTCAAGGCAGCAGGTGGAAACCATAAGGCACTTGCGGATGCAGTATGTAACAGGCTTGCCGGATACAAGGGCCCTTACGTGATAGAAAGCTTTGATCCGAGGGCGCTTATGGAAGTTAGAAAGATGTCTCCGGATACAGCCGTCGGTCAGCTTTCACAGGACTTCGTAAAGAACCGCGAAGGCTTGCCGCTGTGGCAGGCGATAATACTTAAGAACATGATGTTCAATATAAAGATATCACCGGATTTTATAGCATATAAATATGAGGATATGAATGTATTTGCCGCCAGAGCTGCTATCAGACGAGGCGTACCTGTTGCGGTATGGACAATCAGGAATAATGATGACTACCAAAATGCCATAAATGAAGGATTTGTCCCGATCTTCGAACAGTTTGACCCGGGTGTCCAAAGGGGTGCCAAATAAAAAACGCACAGCCGGTTACATTAGAGGATTTATTCAAGGAAATAATCGAATGAATAACTATCTAAATCGCCGTATAAATTCAAGATTTGGATAAGTAATAATAAGGTAGCACGGCGGAAGTGTGAACAGTTGAAGGGAACGGAGCAAAATCCGGGCCTTTTTTCTTGCCCATATTTAGAGATACTATTGACAATTAGCAACAGGAGGCAGCGAGAGAAAGGTTTGCGATGAATAAACTCAACAAGGAAAAGAAATTTTAAAGAAATTTTAAAATTGAAAAGAACCTTGCATTATACACGGTATCGTGTATAATGACATATAAAGTGCGAAAGGGGGCGTAAATATGCTGGTTGCATTAACAGAATACGCAGAATTACATGAGAAGAGCAGCGACACTGTTCGGCGATTGGCTGAATATGGGAATCTATTATCCGCACGGAAGATTGGTAGAAATTGGGTTGTTGATAGTGAAGAAGCCTATCCTGTTAAGAAGCGTCAGAGTAACAAGCCGATAACAGTAATATCATTGTTTTCTGGATGTGGAGGTATGGATCTTGGTTTCTTGGGGGACTTTAGATTTCTGGGGAAAGAGTATGCTAAGACAGGATTCAAGATTATATGGGCAAACGAGATAAGCCCTGCAGCCTGCAAAACATATCGTGAAAATATAGGAAATCATATCGTTGAGGGAGATATTTGCCAAGAGATAGATAATATGCCTAAGGAGGCTGATGTTATTATTGGCGGTTTTCCTTGTCAAGATATTTCTATAAACGGAAAAATGCAGGGGATAAACGGCAAAAGGAGTAGCCTGTATAAATATATTGTAGAAGCGGTAAAGAAAGTACAGCCTAAAGTGTTTGTGGCTGAAAATGTTGGCGGTCTGCTCTTAAAGAAGAATGCGGCGTCATACGAGAAAATAATGAAGGATTTTGGTTCGTTGGGATATGATGTAACATGCCACCTATATCATGCTGAGGATTACGGTGTGCCACAGACGAGAGAAAGGGTTTTCATTGTAGGAACTCAAAAGGGGTTACCTCAATTTGTACCTCCAGTAGAAACCACATTGAAAGATCCTGTTACAGCTAAGACAGCTCTTGAAGACTTAGAACTAATGGATGAGAATAAGGATTTTTCGCATATCTGGAGTAGGGCGAATGTAAGCGGTGAACAGGGCAATCGAAGGATGATTGCTGATAGACCAGGATACACTATTCGTGCTGAGTGTCATGGTAATATTCAGTTCCATTATTCGTTGCCAAGACGTATTTCGATGCGTGAAGCAGCACGAATACAATCTTTTCCAGACACCTTTTTGTTTCCATGCGGATTACGAGATACAGAACGGCAAATAGGTAATGCCGTTCCGCCTGTTTTAGCATGGCAGGTTGCAAATTCAGTAAAAAAAGTAATACAAGGGTGAAGATTTATGACTACAGTAGAATTTGAAAAGATACTTGACCGTTGTTGTGAAATATTGACGGATGAAGCAAGAACAAAAGGTTTTAAAACATCTAAACACTTTGAAGACAGAGTGAGAGAAGTGCTTTCCGATTTGACAGACGATGATAAATCTATAGAGATAGATTTCAATTCGCCGGCTCAAGCATTTCCTGATATTGCTATGGGAGAATATGGAGTGGAAGTGAAATACACTACTGCGGATAGTTGGCGGAGCATAGCAAATAGTGTTTTAGAAACACAACGTGTTGAAGGAGTAAAGTACATTTACGTTGTTTTTGGAAAAATGGGAGGAACCCCAGAGGTTAGGTGGGGCGAATATGAAAAGAGTGTCGTTCATGTTCGCACTTCTCATGTTCCAAGATTTGAAGTAGAAATTGCGGCTGATCCTGATAATGCACGAGAATCACTTTTTGAACAGATGGGTATATGCTATGAAGAATTTAGGAAGCTCGATATGTCTGAGAAGATGAAGCATATTCGTGCGTATGCTCGTAAAATCCATCCAGATGGAAGGCTATGGTGGATTGAGGATAAAGATACAGATGAACATACAATACCCATACAGGCGAGACTTTATACAAATCTTACTACTGAAGAAAAAACAAGACTTAGAGCAGAAGCGGCTTTGGTGTGCCCTAAAATTGTAAAATCTGGAAGAGACAGAAACAAATATGATGATGTTGTTCTATATTTGCTGACTTATCACGGAGTTTTGTGTCATCAAGCAAGGGATTTGTTTTCGGCAGGAAGTGTGGCAAACCCACAGAACGATAACGAGGGAGGCATATATATTGAGCGGGCATTAAAACTTATAGAAGACGAGATGAGAAAAGCTGCCTTAGAGATGGACGATAAGATTTTTGTGGAGTATTGGGGAGAAAGTGTTCCACCTGAAAAAAGAATCAAACGGTGGCTTGAAAAAGCAGATGAAGTAGCAAAAGACTGGAAACCGTCAAAGAGTTTATTTGTGGATAGTTAAATTCTTTGAGAAAAGGTGTATATTATAGATGCTGCCTCGTATATCAGTGGACTGATTAATGACGGAAACAACAGAAATAGTATACAGTGATAAGAGAGGCAATATTGCGTAATGTAGGAACAGTAATAAAAAAATGGATATAGAATGAAGATGGTTTATAGGAATAATACATTAAATAATGGCCTTAAATCAAGGAACGGAGTAGAATCCGGTCCTTTTTTCTTGCCCATATTTAGAGATACTATTGACAATTAGCAACAGGTGCTGTGCGCTTATCTTTTATGGCGGTATAATTTTTTAACAGTTTGATAAAATATGAAGATATTTCTTGAAATAGTCTTGCGAAATGAGTATCATAGATATTGGTGTTGAAAAAATGATGAAGCACAATATGTCGTTTCGATCACTAGATCTGTGCTACTTACTGCGGATGGTGGGACTTGAACCCACATGTAGTTGCCTACGGCAGATTTTGAGTCTGCTGCGTCTGCCATTCCGCCACATCCGCTAATTGCTGTTAGGGGGAACCGCGTTTCTCCTTGAGCGATTTTAACATACTGTTTAGACGGTTTCAAGGGCATTTATTTTATGGAATACATCAACTGCACAACATGCGAACAGAATATGAACTCTTTCATAGAGAACAGACTTGTCGGCGAAAATGTCTGGCAGTTTCTTACTCATGTTGAAAGATGCCCCGAGTGTTATGAAGAACTTGAGACGAGGTATTTGATAGCTGAGGCACTTGGAAGATTGGAAGCAGGGGAAACTATAGACCTGAAAAAGGAACTTCAGCAGAAGATCAAGTTCACGAAAAGGGCGATGTATTTCCACTACTTTAACGAGGATGTTTTACGTGCCCTTGAAATTTTTTCAATGATAATAATCGTTTATGAAGTGTTTGGTTTTTTATCACATTTTTTCGGAATAGTATTTTGAGTGTAATTCCATCAAGGATTGAATATGGGCAAAAAGCTTGTACTTATTGACGGCAACAGCATAATAAACAGGGCTTTTTACGGTATACGTGACCTTACTAACGCATCCGGCCTGCATACCAACGCAATCTACGGATTTTTAAACATAATGTTCAGAATCATGAACGAGGAAGAACCCGACAACCTGGTTATCGCCTTTGATGTTCATGAACCGACATTTCGCCACAAGATGTATGAGGCATATAAGGGCACCAGAAAGGGTATGCCTGACGAGCTTCGAGAGCAGGTTCCACATCTCAAGAAGCTTCTTGCGGCCATGAATATCACTACGATAGAAAAGGGTGGTTATGAAGCTGATGATCTGCTCGGAACACTTGCAAAGCGGGGCGAGGCAGCCGGATACGACGTAACCCTTGTGTCAGGTGATCGCGATCTGTTGCAGATAGCAACCGATAAGATCCTTATAAGAATTCCCAAGACAAAGGGCGGCAAGACCGAAATTGAGGATTATCATACAGCTGACGTTATAGAAAAGTACGGACTTACACCGCTTCAGATCATTGAGCTCAAAGGGCTCATGGGGGATTCATCCGATAATATTCCGGGAGTTCCGAAGATAGGAGAGAAGACAGCAACTGAGCTTCTGCAGCAATTCGGAGATATTGATAATCTGAAAAATCATATCGATGAGATCACGAAGAAGTCTGTAAGAGATACGCTTGCCGAAAACTTTGATATGGCGGTAATGTCGCGGAAGCTTGCCACCATCGACACAAACGCAGATATCGATCTGAAAATAGAAGATGCCGTTCTTGGAAATATATACACAAATGAAGCATATCTAATAGTTAAGGAACTGGGCTTTAAGAATATGCTTTCAAAGTTTGAAGGGGCTGCCGCTGCAGTTGATGATTCGTACACCGAAAAATTCAAAACTGCGGCAGATACTGACAGTGCAAACCGTGTACTGGATTCCCTGTCAAAGGCTGATATGGCAGCATTTATCGCATCACCTGTTGGAATTGCAATATCATTATCGAAAGATGACACCATATTTATTCCGTCCCCGGCCCCCGGGGATGCAGAAGGACTGTGCGGGAGGTTTGCACAGACCGTGATGGAATCCAAAATAGAAGTATGTACTTTTGATCTGAAGAGTCAGTTAAAGCTGATGCCGCAATTTGCGTCATGTGATTTTGCCCGGGACCGTGTAACGGATCTGTGTATCGGAGCCTACCTGTGCAATCCGCTTAAGAATGATTATTCCATCGAAGATGTTGCAAACGAATACGGTAATCTTGTTATCAAGAACAGGAAGGAGTTGTTTGGCAAAAGCGATCTTATTGAGAGCTATATGACAAATCCGGGACTGGTTGCGGAATATCTATGTACATATGCTTATGTTTGTATGATATGTTACCGGCCGGTTACAGACAATATTGAATCTCTCGGAATGACAGAATTGTTCCGTGATATTGAGATGCCGCTTATTCCGTGTCTTTACGACATGGAACGGCTTGGTATCAGACTATTGCCGGATGAACTTCGCCAATACGGTAATAAACTTGAAGCGCAGATCAGGGAATTGGAACAGGCTATTCACAATGAAGCCGGAGAACAGTTTAATATCAATTCCCCGATCCAACTCGGAGAAGTTTTGTTCGTAAAAATGGGTATCCCCGGAGACAAGAAGACCAAGAAAGGATATTCCACTGCAGCAGACGTGCTTGAAAAACTTGCACCGGATCATCCCTTTGTCCAAAAAATACTTGATTACAGGGCACTTGCCAAACTTAAGTCAACATACACGGACGGCCTTATCGGATGCGTTTCGTCAGACGGAAGAATTCATTCAACTTTTAATCAGACAATTACCGCAACGGGCAGAATATCAAGTACGGAGCCTAATCTGCAGAACATTCCGGCAAGAATGGAGCAGGGAAGACTGATCAGAAAGTATTTCGTTCCGGAGGACGGAATGTGTTTTATCGACGGTGATTATTCACAGATAGAGCTTCGTATAATGGCGCATCTGTCAAAGGATGAATCGCTTATAGAAGCGTTTAATTCGGGAGCGGATGTTCATGCAATTACGGCATCGAAAGTCTTCCATACAGCTCTTTCGGATGTTACTCCCCAAATGAGAAGAAACGCCAAAGCTGTTAATTTCGGAATAATATACGGCATCAGTTCATTCGGATTGTCGGAAGATCTGAATATCTCCAAGAAGGAAGCCAAAGAGTTCATAGAAGAATATTTTGCAACTTTTCCGAAAGTAAAAGAATACCTTGACGGATGCGTAAACAAGGCAAAGCAGGAAGGATATGTAGTTACGGAATTCGGTAGAAGAAGGCCGCTTCCTGAGCTGTCGAGCTCCAATTTCATGCAAAGATCCTTCGGAGAGCGTGTGGCAATGAATGCTCCAATACAGGGAACGGCTGCGGATATTATGAAGATAGCCATGATCCGTGTCAAGAAAAGGCTTGAGAAGGAAGGGCTCAAGTCACGAGTTATTCTTCAGGTACATGATGAGTTACTGATCGAATCCCCCCTCGATGAGAAGGATATAGCAGAGGCGATACTTCACGAAGAGATGGAGGGCGCGGTATCATTTTCGGTCCCGCTGCTTGTTGAAACTTCAACCGGCAGTAACTGGTATGAGGCAAAGTGATGAAGGTTATCGGTATAACCGGCGGAGTTGGATCCGGTAAAACGGAAGTACTTAATCTTATTGATGGAATGACAAAGTGTTTCATCATAAGAGCTGATGAGCTTGCCAAAAGTCTCGAGGTTCGCGGTGAGGTATGCTTTGATCCGCTTATAGAACTGCTTGGCGAAGGTGTTCTGCAAGAAAACGGGGAAATCGATCCGAAAAAAATGGCGCAGATGATTTTCGCCGAAGAATCGGGGAATCTTCGTGACAAGGTTAACGGGATCGTTCATCCGGCGGTAAAGAAGCGTATCCTGTCAATGATAAAAGAGGCAGACAACGAGAAAAAGGTTGAGTTTTTCTTCATTGAAGCCGCACTTCTCATAGAAGATCATTATGACCTGATAGTTGATGAATTATGGTACATATATGCTGATGAGGATGTAAGAAGACAGAGGCTTCGCGACAGCCGCGGGTATTCGGATGAGAAGATCAATCGGATCATGGCGACGCAAAGTTCGGATGAAGTGTTCAGAAAATATTGCAAGGTCATTATAGATAATAGCGGCACGCTTGAATATACGAGAAGGCAATTGGAGAATTTGTTGTAAGTGTTAATTTGTGAGGGCAGATAAAGTGGCAGAGAAGAAAAAGAATCCGGGGCAGTTGGTATTTGGTCTTGATATAGGGACGAGAAGTATTGTAGGTACTGTGGGCTATCGTACGGATGATACTTTTCATGTTGTTGCACAGTGCGAGAGAAAACATGAAACAAGAGCAATGCTTGACGGACAGATCCATGATATTGAAAAGGTCGGAAATACAATTAAAGGTGTTAAAAATGACCTTGAAGCCATTATCGGCAAACAGCTCTATGAAGTATGTATAGCAGCTGCCGGACGTGTACTTCGTACTATCAATTCATCGGCAACGCTTGAGTTTTCGGAAGAAACTACGATAGATGCAGAGCACGTATATACACTTGAGATGCTGGGTGTTGAGCAGGCGTATGATGATTTCCAGGCAGTAAACAATACCGATATGAAGTTCTACTGTGTTGGCTATACGGTTGTAAAATACTACATGAACGGATATCCGATATCGACACTGGAAAGACATAAAGCAAACAATATATCGGTTGATCTTATAGCAACATTCCTGCCCGATGATGTAGTCGATGGGTTGTATAAGGCTGTTGAGATAGCTGATCTTGAAGTTGCCAATCTCACATTGGAGCCTATCGCCGCAATGACAGCCGCAATTCCCTCCATGTATCGGATGCTTAATATAGCGCTTGTGGATGTCGGCGCGGGAACAAGTGATATATCAATCACAAAGGACGGAAGCATAATAGCCTACGGCATGATCCCGAAAGCAGGAGATGAGCTTACGGAAGTTATTGCGAAAGGGCTCCTTCTGGATTTCAACGAAGCCGAGCATGTTAAGATAGATTCCGCAAAAAAGGGTTCGATCAAATTCACGGATATTATGGGACTCGAGCATAAAATCGAACCGAAGGAAGTGCATAAGATCGCTGAGGGTGTTATCGCGGATATAGCGAAGGATGTATCGGATAAGATCAAGGAACTAAATGGTGGCAAGCCTGTTTCGGCAGTATTTGTAGTCGGCGGCGGCGGCAAGATTCCCGGATTTACGGATGCACTTGCAAAAGAGATGGGGATCTTGACGGAGCGTGTGGCGCTTCGCGGCGAGGAGGCGTTCAAGAGTGTTGATTACCAGTTCGAAGGAGCTTTGCAGGATAGCCTGTATGTTACACCGATCGGTATCTGCCTTAATTTCTACGACCAGAAGAATAACTTTATATTTGTGACTTTTAATGATAAGAGGATCAAGCTGTATGACAACGGACATCTGACTGTTGCCGATGCGGCTATGCAGGCGGGATTCCCCAATGAAGGCCTGTTCCCGAAGCGCGGTCCCGATCTTAATTTTACAGTGAATGGTAAACCTCATGTTGTAAGAGGCGAGGTAGGTGAAGGCGCGGTTGTAAAGCTTGAGGGCAGGGAAGTAAGCCTTACTTCGCCGATAACTGCGGGAGACAGGATAGAGGTGGAGGAGTCGACGGAAGGAGCAGCTGCGTCAGCTTCAATAGGTTCACTTCCGGAATTCGGAAGCACGATTTCGGTAATTGTTAACGAGAAGAAGGTAGAACTTCCGAAGTTTGCCGAGGTTAACGGCAATCTTCAGTCTGAGTTCTATGACATCAAAGAAGGCGATGATATCAAGATGCTTAACTACTATACGGTATCGCAGATCATTGAGTTCATGGATGTCATACTCAATCCGGAAATGAATATATACGTCAATAACAAGACTGCCGATAAGGATACAAAGTGCTACGACAATTTCTCGGTAATATGGACAATGGAAGATTTGAGCCTGTCGGATGTATCCGATGAAGAGGCCGAAAGTGCAAAGGCAAGCCTTAACCAGAAGGCACCTGCGAGGAAAAAGGAGATAGAGACATACGAGGATGCGGTAGAGGCAGAATCCATTGAAAACAGTCAGTACGCAGATGACGGAACACTTGATGAGGAGTATGTTGAGTACAAACAGCAGAAAGAAGAAGCAAGACGTCTTGAGGAAGAAAGCCAGTATAAAAAAGTTACCGTGATCGTTAACGGAGATCCCGTGACCATGGACAAAAAGCCTGAGTATGTATTCGTTGATATTTTTGATTATATAGATTTTGATCTCAAGAACAGACCCGAGGGCAAGGGAATCGTTACAAAGCTCAACGGGGAGAAAGCAACGTTTACCGAGCAGCTTAAAGAGGGAGATTTTTTAGACATATATTGGTCGTAGTTTACGTACGAATGAGCTTTTTTCGCAAATGATAAATCAGTTCGTACTCATATAGAAAAAGTATAAGGGGAAAATCATGAGGATCTGCAGTATAGCAAGCGGGAGCAGTGGGAACTGCATATATGTGGGGAGCGATAATACCCATGTCATAATTGATGCCGGAATAAGCGGCAAGAGAATTGAGGAAGGGCTCAATCAGCTGGGGTTATCAACTTCGGATCTGTCCGGTATTCTCATAACACACGAGCATTCGGACCATATAGCATCCATCGGTGTACTGGCGAGAAAATACGGACTGCCGATGTACGCTACGGCCGGAACGATAAAAGGCATTACATCCCAGAAGGGTGTCGGACTGATCGATATGTCATTATTCAAGGAGATATCGGCTGATACCAGTTTTATGATCGATGATCTGTGTGTCAAGCCGGTCGGAGTCAGTCATGATGCACTTGATCCTGTTGCATACAGGGTAGACCATGGCGGAGAGTCTGTGGGAGTGTGCACCGATCTTGGAACATACGATGACAGGATCATTAGAGGATTCTCCGGAGTAAATGCACTCGTTATTGAAGCCAATCACGATGTGAATATGCTTCAGGTGGGCAGATATCCTTATATTTTAAAGCAAAGGATACTGTCGGATAAGGGACATCTGTCGAATGAAAATTGCGGAAGGCTCTTGTGCAGGCTTCTGCACGATGATCTCAAATCAATAACTCTCGGGCATTTAAGCGCTGAGAACAATCTTGCCGAACTTGCATATGAAGCGGTCAGACTTGAGATTATGATGGATGAGTGTGAATATGATCCGTCGGATTTTGACATAAAGGTTGCGCTAAGATCGGAATTGTCGCAGCCGGTTGCCGTTTAATCGGTGGTGCAGAGATTTCTGAAAATCTATAAGGAGTCAGATTATGAAAAAAACAGTAATCACGGTAGTAGGAAAAGATACGGTTGGAATAATAGCCAAAGTATGCACGTATCTTGCAAATAACAGGATTAATATTCTTGATATTTCACAGACAATTCTGTCAGGATTCTTTAATATGATGATGGTAGTAGATTTGGGAGAATCCTCCAAGCCTTTTGATGATATTGCAAATGAACTGACCCAGATCGGAGAAGAGATCGGGGTTGTTATTCATTGTCAGAGAGAAGAGATATTTGAGTCTATGCACCGTATTTAAGGTGGTGTAAAGTTTTCTATGAAAACTTTGCAGCACGTAGGCCACGCC
>DFGA01000011.1:0-25781 GCA_002371615.1 Lachnospiraceae bacterium UBA3762
GATTCTTGCAAAATCAAGACAGGAATCCAAAGAGTTCTATTCGGTCCTTGATTATTATCTGAACCTTATCAGACAACTGCATATAAGGACCTATGCTTATCTCGGGGAAATGCGTGCATCCACAAATCCTCTTGCGTATTGTGAAGGAGGTTTCTATCAGGGTCATCTTAAACTTACCGACAAGATCAAGCCTCTGCTTAAATATGCAACCGCTTCATTCGGAATAACGGCACTTAATGAACTTCAGGAGCTCTATAACGGTAAATCGCTTGTCGAGGATGGTCAGTTTGCGCTTGAAGTGCTTGAATATATTAATACTAAGATTACCGAATTCAAAGAAGAAGACGGAAACCTTTATGCTATATACGGTACACCTGCCGAGAATCTCTGCGGACTTCAGGTCAAACAGTTCAGGAAGAAATACGGTATCATAGAAAATGTCTCGGACAGAGATTATGTTTCGAACAGTTTCCATTGTCATGTTACGGAGGATATTACTCCGATCCAGAAGCAGGATCTTGAATACAGATTCTGGGAACTCTCAAACGGCGGCAAGATACAGTATGTCCGTTATCCGATCGATTATAATCTCGGAGCCATACGTACACTTATCAACAGGGCGATGGATATGGGACTGTATGAAGGGGTTAATCTGTCTTTGGCATACTGTGATGATTGCGGTCATCAGGAGCTTGAAATGGATGTATGCCCCAAGTGCGGCAGCCGGAACCTGACCAAGATAGACAGGATGAACGGATATCTGTCCTATTCGAGAGTTCATGGCGATACGCGTCTTAATGATGCCAAGATGTCGGAGATCGCTGAAAGGAAGAGCATGTAATGAGATATCACAATATCACTAAGGATGACATGCTCAACGGTGACGGGCTTCGTGTGGTGTTATGGGTAGCCGGATGCTCTCATTGCTGTGAGGGATGCCAGAATCCGTCCACCTGGGATCCGAATGGCGGGTTGCCTTTTGATGATGATGCCAAGGAAGAAATATTTGCCGAACTGCGCAAACCCTATATTTCAGGAATTACTTTTTCGGGCGGAGATCCGATGTACTGTAATAATTATCAGGATATAAAAAGTCTTGCCGAAGAGATAAAGGATAAGTTCCCGAACAAAACGATATGGATGTATACGGGAGAGATCTGGGAAAATCTCAAGGATGATCCCATTAACAAGTTTATTGACGTTCTGGTGGACGGGGAATTTCATATAGAGGAGTGGGATGTACAGCTGCTTTGGAAGGGAAGCGCGAACCAGCGCGTGATTGATGTGGCAGCAACTCTCGCTTCCGATACCCCCGAAATACCGGTGATTTACTGTCCGGACTATTATTGAATTCGGGTTATCCGTAAAGGAGTCACTTTGGAGTACATGATATGAAAAGAATTGCCAAATTTGAGAAAGTAAGCTTCGAACAATTCCGTGACAGTCTTGCAGAGGATTATCCGGATGCACCGGATAAGATAAAGGAGATGTATGACCTGCTGCAGCTTCCGAAAAGAGCTACCAAGGGAAGTGCAGGATATGATTTTTGCACGCCTTTTGACATTCATCTTGAAGCGGGGCAGACCGTCAAGGTGCCTACCGGTATAAGGGCAAGAATGGACGAAGACTGGGTTCTTATGATCTTTCCGAGAAGCGGACTGGGATTTAAATACAGGCTGCAGCTTAACAATACCGTGGGGATAATTGACAGCGATTACTATTATTCGGATAATGAAGGTCATATTTTCATTAAGATAACAAACGATTCCAATGAAGGTAAAACAGTTGATGTACAGGCAGGATCGGGTTTTGCGCAGGGATTGTTTGTCCCGTACGGTATCACGGAAGATGATGATGTAAGTGATGTCAGAAACGGCGGATTCGGGAGTACGGATAGATCCTGAGATTATGTTGGAATAATGATGGAATACAGAGGTCATATAATCAAAAGTGTCGAAAAAGGAAGCATTGCCGACGAGATGGGAGTCGAATCCGGCGATGCTCTTCTTTGTATTGACGATAAACCGGTGGAAGATGTTTTTGATTACAGATTCTTCGTACAAAATGAAGAGCTTACTGTTCTGATCAGAAAGAAAAACGGAGAGGAATGGGAACTCGACATAGAAAAGGATGAGGCGGAAGATCTTGGGATCGAATTTGAATCCGGCCTGATGGATGAATACAGAAGCTGCCGGAACAAATGTATTTTCTGCTTCATTGACCAGATGCCGAAGGGGATGCGTCCGACACTGTATTTTAAGGATGATGACTCAAGACTGTCATTTCTGCAGGGCAATTACGTTACCCTGACAAACATGGACGACCACGATATAGACAGGATTATAAAGTACAGGTTAAGTCCCATCAATATATCCGTTCATACTACAAACCCCAGCCTTAGATGCGAAATGCTTAATAACCGTTTTGCGGGCGAGGCTCTACACAAAATTCAAAAACTATATGACGCCGGAATCGTCATGAACGGTCAGATCGTTTTGTGCAAGGGAGTAAATGACAGGGAAGAGCTTAAAAGAACACTATATGACCTGTTAGAGTATGCTCCTTTGATGCAGAGTGTTTCTGTTGTGCCTGTCGGGCTGACGAAATACAGGGAAGGGCTGTATCCGCTTGACAGTATTGATGAAGAAGATGCACAATCCGCTCTTGATATTATTGACGAGGTAGCCGCAAAAGCTTATGCAAGGTTTGGAATTCATTTTGCACATGCATCGGATGAAATATATATTCTGGCCCAAAGACCTTTTCCGGAATCGGACGAATATGATGAATATCCCCAACTTGAAAACGGGGTCGGGATGCTAAGACTTATGCACGATGAGTACGAGAGGGCATACGAGAAGGTCAGATGTGATATAAAGGCCGGGATTATAGATCCCCAAAAGTACACTGCTTCATTTACGGCGGTAACGGGTCAGCTTGCAAAGGAATATGTTATGAGTGCTACTTCAAGGATATGCAGCCTCTTTCCTAACGTAACTTTTAACGTATTTGCCGTAAGGAATGATTTTTTCGGAGAGAACATTACGGTTGCGGGGCTGATAACAGGTCAGGATATTATAAAGCAGCTAAAGGGTATGAAACTGGGAAAGCATTTGCTGATACCGGATTGCATGATGAAAGCCGATGAGGATATTTTCCTTGATAATACAACAATTCCAGAACTTGAAAGCACTTTACAAGTAAAATCACATATTGTAAAATCAAACGGATTGGATTTAGTTGATTTTATACTGAAAGAGGCTGATTATGAGTAAGCCCGTTGTGGCTATAGTAGGACGACCGAATGTCGGCAAGTCGTCACTGTTTAATGTTCTGGCCGGATCGCGTATTTCAATCGTTAAGGATACGCCGGGAATTACAAGGGACAGGATCTATGCCGAAGGTTCATGGCTGGACCGTGATTTTACGATAATAGATACCGGCGGAATAGAACCGGACAGTTCCGATATAATTTTGTCACAGATGAGGGAGCAGGCACAGATAGCAATAGATACTGCGGACGTCATCATTTTTATTGTTGATGTAAAACAGGGGCTTGTGGATTCCGATTCGAAAGTTGCCGACATGTTAAGGCGCAGCAGGAAGCCGGTAATACTTTGCGTTAACAAAGTTGATGATATAAAGAAATACGGCAATGATGTATATGAGTTCTACAATCTTGGAATAGGAGAGCCGGTCAGTATTTCAGCCGCCAACCGCATGGGGATAGGAGAACTGCTTGATGCTGTTGTTGAATATTTTCCGCCTGCATCGATGGAGGAGGAAGATGATGACAGGATCAAAGTTGCGATAGTCGGGAAACCCAATGTGGGAAAGTCTTCCATGATAAACAGGCTCATTGGGGATGACAGAGTAATTGTTTCGGATATCGCCGGAACCACGAGGGATGCCGTAGATACCGTGGTTAAGCATAACGGGAAAGACTATGTATTTATAGACACCGCCGGACTTCGCAGAAAGAAGAACGTCAAAGAGGAACTTGAACGGTATATGGTCGTTCGTACCGTTGCCGCAATAGAAAGATCGGATGTTACGATCGTAGTGATAGACGCCGAGGAAGGTGTGACAGAACAGGATGCCAAGATAGCGGGGATTGCCCATGATGCCGGAAAGGGCATTATAGTAGCCGTTAATAAATGGGATGCGGTTGAAAAGGATTCCAAGACAACCGCAAAGTTTGAAAAGAAGATCAGAAGTGTCCTCTCCTTTATCCCTTATGCCGAGATCATATTTATATCGGCCCTGACCGGGCAGAGGATGAATAAACTCTTCGATCTTACCGAGGCAGTGTTTGCGAATGCATCTATGAGGATAGCTACAGGCGTTCTTAACGAGATCATGACCGAAGCTGTCGCACTGCAGCAGCCTCCCAGCGACAAAGGACGCAGGCTGAAACTGTTTTATATGACTCAGGTAGCTGTAAAGCCTCCTACTTTTGTTATATTTGTAAATGATAAAGAACTGATGCATTTTTCGTATACAAGGTATATGGAAAATCGTATTCGTGATTCTTTCGGCTTTGGCGGAACACCGCTTAAGTTTATTATCAGGGAAAGAGGAGAAAAGTGACAGAGCGTTTGATTTGCCTTATCATAGGCTATGTTTGCGGACTGTTTCAGACAGGTTATATTGTCGGTAAGATAAAAGGAATAGATATACGGGAGCATGGAAGCGGGAATGCCGGCACAACCAATATATTAAGGACAATGGGTGTTAAATATGCAGGTATTGTTCTTCTTGGTGATGCCCTAAAGTGCGGTCTGGCGATATTTATCGTCAGAATGCTTTTTCAAAACGTGCATTCAAATATTCTTGATCTGTTGTATCTGTATACTTCATTCGGCGTTATTCTCGGACATAACTTTCCTTTCTATATGGGCTTCAAGGGTGGAAAAGGAATTGCAGCCACTGCCGGATTTATAATATTCGGACTCCCTCATATTATGACTCTTGTTGGTATTATTGTGTTCTTTTCCATCTTTTTTTTGACTCATTATGTATCGCTGGGGTCGATCGTGCTCTATGTTTCACTTGTTGTATGTGCGGTAGTGTTTAAGTTTACCGATGCAAACGGATGGATCGAAGAGAACATGGGGGGATTGTACAACGAATACATTATTGTCATTATTCTTATGATGATACTTATGCTTATAAGGCATAAGGATAATATTAAACGACTTTTGTCCGGATGTGAGCGCAAGACGTATTTACGCTCAAGGCCGGAAATAGATGTAAAATAAATACGCAGGAGGTGTACGGGACATGGCTGATGTCAGTGTCATAGGTGCCGGAAGCTGGGGCACCGCCTTATCTGTTGTCCTTTCCGGAAACGGTCACAATGTTACCGTGTGGTCGATATCGGAGAGCGAGATCGAGATGTTAAAAACATATCATGAACATAAGGAAAAGCTGCCCGGTGTTAAGCTGCCGGAGAGCATGGTATTTACCACGGACCTTAAGGTAGCGTGCCATGACAAGGATCTTATTGTACTTGCGGTACCGAGTGTCTATACGAGAAGCACTTCGGTGCTGATGAGTCCGGTCGTTGAAAAAGACCAGGTAATAGTAAATGTTGCAAAGGGCATTGAGGAGAACACTCTGATGACCCTTTCCCAGATAATAGAGGAAGAGATTCCCCAGGCCAAAGTCGCTGTGATGTCCGGTCCCTCACATGCGGAAGAGGTTGGGGAGAAGATACCCACAACATGTGTTGTCGGAGCAAAATGCAAGGAAACGGCCGAATTTGTTCAGAACATATTTATGAACGAATTTTTCAGGGTATATATCAGCCCTGATGTGCTGGGGATAGAACTCGGGGGTGCCCTAAAAAACGTGGTGGCTCTTGCGGCGGGGATGGCAGACGGACTGGGGTATGGTGACAATACCAAGGCAGCCCTGATCACAAGAGGTATTTCGGAGATTTCAAGACTTGGGGTAAAAATGGGATGTAAGGCCGAGACTTTTGCGGGACTTACAGGTATAGGCGATCTTGTTGTAACATGCGCAAGCAAGCATTCAAGGAACAGAAAAGCCGGTATGCTTATGGGACAGGGTATGGATCCGGATTCTGCGATGAAAGAGGTCAGGATGGTTGTGGAAGGAGTATACTCTGCCAAAGCCGCACTTTCTCTTGCGCACAAATACGGGGTCGAAGTGCCTATAATTGAAAAAGTAAATGAAATACTGTTTGAGGGGGCATCCGTCAAAGATGCCGTCGGGGAACTGATGAACAGGGCAAGAAAAGAAGAATACTACGGATTAAAATGGCAGGAGATGTGATATGGATATAAATGCCGGAGGATTTAAGAGTACAGATACATATATTGCTTCTACGGAACTTATGAGTGCGGTAAATGTTGCAAGAGCATTGGAAAAGCCGCTGCTTATAAAGGGTGAACCGGGAACAGGAAAAACAATGCTTGCAAAGGCTATAGCACAGTCGCTCAATATGCCTCTTATTTCATGGAATATCAAATCAACGACCAAGGCCCAGGACGGTCTGTATATGTATGATACGATACAAAGACTGTATGACGGACAATTCGGAGAAGAAGGCGTTGACGATATTTCCAGATATATTAAACTCGGTAAACTTGGTGAAGCATTTTCGAGCGATGAACAGGTTGTGCTTCTGATCGATGAAATAGATAAAGCGGATCTGGAATTTCCCAACGATCTTTTGTGGGAACTTGATCAGATGGAGTTTTATATCAACGAAACAAAAGAGACAATAAAAGCAAAACACAGACCTGTTGTTATAATAACATCCAATGCGGAAAAAGAACTCCCCGATGCTTTTCTTCGAAGATGCGTATTTCATTATATTGCTTTTCCCGACAGGGAGCTTATGGATGAGATAGTAAGAACTCATTTTGAAAAGGTCGATGAGCATATCCTCAAAGAAGCTATGGATGTATTCTATGCAATAAGGGAAGAAAAATCGGTCAAAAAGAAGCCAAGTACATCGGAACTGATCGACTGGGTTAACGCGCTACAGCTTGGCGGGATAAGTGCCGACAGGATAAAGGCATCTCTTCCGTTTATAGGAACCGTAATCAAAAAAGACGAAGATCTGGAGACTGTTTCTCATATCAACCTTAGCGGGGTGTAAATGTTTACCGGTTTTTTCTATTTTCTAAGAGAAAAAGGAATGGATGTAGGTCTGTCCGAATGGCTGTCACTTATAGAAGCCATGGACAAAGGACTGATCCGTGCGAATTTTACCGAATTCTACCTTGTTTCAAGAATGATACTTGTCAAGAACGAATATGAATTCGACAAGTATGATATGATATTTGAAGAGTACTTTAAGGGAATTAAGCACGATTTTGACGATATCTCGGAGCAGATGCGCAAGTGGCTTGAGAAACCTGAGTATAATGCTTTCAGGGAAGACCTTGAGAAGAAAAAAGCCTTATTGGAGGAAGAAGGCATACCCATTGTCGACAATGAAGATGTTCTTGAAAAGTTCAGGGAACGACAGAAGGAACAGGACAGTGAACATCAGGGCGGCAATCAATGGGTAGGAACTGCAGGAAACAGCTCATACGGTAACCTCGGCGGACATCTTGGAGGTGTAAGAGTTGGCGGAACCACCGGTTATCAGTCGGCTTTTCAGGTTATCGGAGAGAGAAAATTCCGTGATTTTCGCAATGACAGGGTTCTTGATAACAGACAGTTCCAGATGGCGCTTAGGTCTTTGCGGCAGTTTTCGACAAGACTTGATATCGAAAAGAGTGAGCTTGATATAGACGGAACCATTAACAGTACGTGTAATAACGGCGGACATCTTCGGATCGAAATGCAAAAGCCGCGTAAAAATACGGTAAAGCTTTTGCTTTTAATGGATTCCGGCGGAACTATGATACCTTATACGAATCTTTTAAATGAATTGTTTCATTCCGTAAACAAATCCAATCATTTTAAAGATATCAAGACTTATTTTTTTCATAATTGTATTTATTCTCATGTATACAATACCCCGGAGTGTGAATACGGTGACTGGATAGAGACAGAGTGGCTTCTTAAAAACCTGAACAGTGAATATAAAGTTATTATAGTCGGGGATGCCGCAATGGCACCGGAGGAACTGTATTCTCTTACGGGAAACTACAGGGGGCCGAATGACGGATACTCTGGAATGGAATGGCTCCTCAGATTAAAAAAGCATTTTAAACGAATAATATGGCTTAATCCCAAAATGGCACCGGGCTCAGCACCCTGGAGAGAAGCCGAAACAGCAGTCAAGAATACTTTTTCCATGTATCGTCTGACTGTAGAGGGATTAAAGGAAGGTATGAAATACCTTATGCGTACCAAATAGATCATAACTGCCATACATAGTCTTAGCGAGGTGTTCTATGCATAAAGTAATGATTGTCGATGACAACATGACCAATCTGATAATGGCAAAAAAGGCGCTTGAGGATCTGTATGAGATCATACCGGTATCGTCGGGAAAGATCGCACTTGAGTTTTTACAGGAAATGCCGGAGCCTCCCGATGTTGTTCTTCTTGACGTTGACATGCCTGATGTTAACGGCTTTTTTGTGATCTCTCAGATGAAAAACGTTGAAAAACTTGCCCGTATTCCGGTTGTTTTTCTGACGGCCCAGGAGGATGTGACAACGGAGATCGAAGGATATTCGCTTGGTGCTGTTGATTATATCAGGAAGCCGTTTACCGCAACGCTTCTTCGCAAACGTGTGGACATCCATATCAGGTTTGTGGAAGAGCAGAAGCGAAGTGAGAGGCTTAACGAAAAGCTTCAGAAGGCTTTGTCCGAGAAGATCCATAATATTGTAGAACTTGAATATGCTGTTGTTGAGATGTTTACATCGCTTATGTCAAACAGATCTTTTGTCATAGCGGAACATTGTACGCGGGTTGAGAAGTATATGTCTTTTTTCATCGATTATCTTATTGAATCGCGTTTGATCTCGCTTGAAGAGAGGGATGTCCAACTTCTTAAATTTGCGGCAAAGATACATGACCTCGGTAAGATATGCCTGCCTGACAGATGCCTTGCCGATATGGGTGATCTGAGTATTCAGGAAAAAGAATTCAATAATGCACATACAGTACTCGGTGCAGATGCAATCAAGAGGGTTATGGGGGTTGTGTCCGATAACCGTTTCCTTATGTATGCATATAATATGTGCCGTTATCATCATGAGAGATGGGACGGAAAGGGATATCCGGATAAGCTGATGACGAACAATATTCCTGTTGAAGCGCGTATACTTTCCATAGTGAACGGATATGACAATTTCAGGACTACCAATGACGGCTCGGAGCCGCTTACACACACCGAAGCAATTAACAGGATCAGATTCTGGAGCGGGACCCATTATGACCCGGAACTTGTTGATGCTTTCGTAAATATTGAAAGGCAGATTGCTGCAATACGTTTTGATAACCAATGAGAGCTTTTATAAGATCGCTGTACAATAAAGAGAATAACGATGAGATGTATGTATTTAATGTAATACATACGATCTGCATTATCGGAATGTTGCTTATCTGTTCGATCATTCCCGTGTATTTTGCGGATATAAGGGCATTCTATCTTTCCCTTGGCATTAGTGTACTGTTCATTCTCACCATGGCCGAGGGGAACCGGACGCGAAATATAAAGCGGTGTATTATTTTCATGTCGGTCATATTTAATCTCGTGTATATGCCGATGATGTATTATCTGTTTAACAGGAATATTAACGCTATACCTGTTTATTTTCTGTTTGGGCTCATGTATTCGGTCCTGCTGCTTGATCCCAAAACGGCCACTATACTTGGTATTATTGAGATCATTTTTTATTGTGCATTTCTGGCATTTTCGCGAAACTTTGTCCCTGCCTCATTGGAAGAAAGTCCCCGGGATATGTTTATATCATACACGGGAACTGTAGTTGCTGTCGTTATAGTGGGAAGTTGCGCGGGAGCTATTCTAAGGTTCCGCTTCAGGTTTTACGAAGCCGCACATGAAAATGCCGAGCAGCTGAAAGCCGAGGCAATGGATGCATATATAGCAAAAGATATGTTCCTGATAAATATGTCGCATGAAATACGTACCCCGATGAACGCGATCGTAGGAAATGTCGACCTTCTTCTTGATCAGGATGTGAGTGAGAGAGTCTCGGAGAGCGTATACAACATACTGAACTCCTGTAATGCACTTTTATCGATCACGGATGAACTTATGGACTTAAGCAAGTCCGAGAATGGAGAAATTGAGCTGTTTGCTTCCACATATGATTTATCCGAACTGCTGATGGAAGTTATAAATATGATGGCAGTCAGGCTGACGGAAAGCAATCTGGATTTTTATGTCGACATTAACAAGAATATACCGAAATTCCTGTATGGAGATGCATCGAAGATCCGGCAGCTGTTTGTTAATATTCTTAACAATGCGGTAAAATTTACCGACAGCGGACATATTTCCCTGAGGGTTGATTACCGGATTATTGACAATGATTCCGTAGAACTGATAGTGGACGTTGAAGATACCGGAATAGGAATCAGAAGAGAGGAACTGGATTCTCTGTTTGTACGCTCCGATAAAAAACCGGGACAGAAAGACAATTATAATTCTGACGGATCGGGACTCGGACTGGCAATCTGCGCCGAGATCGTAAAAGAAATGAAGGGTGAGATATCGGTACTAAGTGAGTATATGTCCGGATCAACGTTTACAATTAAGATTCCGCAGAAGTTCACATCAATGGATACGATTGCATATATACCCGATCCCCGTTCGTACAGAATCCTTGTATTCGAAAAGGATGAAGACAATGCGGCACATGTAAAGAAAATACTTGATTCGTTTGATATAGAGACGGATATTGCCAGAGGAGCCCAGGATCTTGAAAGATTGATGAATATTAATAAATACAGTTATGTTTTCATTTCAAACGAGCGTTACAGCGAATGTGAAAGTGTATTGAACAACAGACTTGTCAGTGAGAAGATCGTAGCATTCTGTAAAATTGACGACAATGTCCAGATAAGTAAAGCATCTACAGTACTTACAAGACCGATACACATGCTTAACATTGCCGCTCTTATCAAGAATGAAACAAATTCGTATGTAAGAGATTACGCAAGAAAAGGCGGATTTGCATGTCCTACGGCAACTATCCTCGTTGTTGACGATAATCACACCAATCTTAATGTCGCAGCTGCTATTCTTTCAAAGTATGAAGCAAATGTTCTGACGACTCTGACGGGACGCGATTGTCTGAGGATCCTCAAAGAACAGGAAGTGGATATGGTATTTCTTGACTATATGATGCCTGAAATGAACGGGATTGATACTTTGGAAAGGATCAGGAAAATACCCGGATCAAGGATCGCTTCGATGCCGGTTATAGCTCTGACAGCCAATGTTGTCAGCGGAGCACGGGAAATGTTTTTGGAGGCGGGATTTGATGATTTCCTTGCCAAGCCGATTTCAATCGACAAGATGGAAAGAATACTTCGCAAATATCTTCGCCGTGAACTGATAGTTCCCAGGAATACGTCAAACGTAAAATAAACATGAGCAAAAAAAATAACAGTATTACAAATTTCATAGGTTTTCTGAAAAACGATGAAGTTTCTCTTGATGCAAAGAGCCTTTATCTGATCGTTATATACTCGATCCTGGTAAACCTTGGATATCTGATCTCATTTATAGTTCTTCCGGTAAGTGAGGCCGCCATTTGGACATCTTCCGCAAGCATTTTGTTTTTCGTCCTTATTGCATATCTGCTTAACAGATATGATGAGATCGAAATGATAAAGTATGCGGTTATTATAGCTATCAATTTTATTATATTTCCGCTGCTGTTTTATATGACGGGTGCTCTTATAAGCGGAACGGTACTGTTTTTCCCACTTGGTATAGTCTTTACGTTTTTCCTGCTTAACGGCAGGATAGTATATATATTCTTTGCGGCCGAACTGATCTGGTATACGATTATTCTGATACTTCCGCTTGCAAACCCTGAAAGGTTTGCAAATACTCCCGATGTTCTGCCGTACCAGAACAGTATATCCGTCGGCTTCATATCGGCTTCGATTGCGCCTATGTTCATTTTTATATACCAGACCGTGCATTATGAAAGAGCCAAGAGACAGCTTAGGGAAAGCAGCAGGATAATAGAAACAGCCCGTCTGAACAAGAGCCGTTTTCTTGCTAATGTCACGCATGAGATCAGAACACCCATGAACGCGATCATCGGCATGAATGAGCTGATACTCAGGGAAGATCTTGATCCGGAATCAAGGGAACTTGCGGAGAATATCAAACAGTCCTCCAATCAGCTTCTGAAGATAATAAACGATATTCTTGAGTTTTCCAAGCTTGACTCCAACAAAATGGAACTGTATCCGGTAAAATACGATTTCAGGGATCTTATGTCCGAGATAATCAGTGATGTTTCAGCGGAGTACGCATCGGAAAACACCGATTTTCTTGCCAAGATCGATCCCAATATCCCCAAAACGCTTTTCGGTGACAACCTGAGAATCAAACAGGTATTTATGTACCTGCTGTTTTCGTCTGTTCATAAACTTCCACACAGCCGTATGTCCATGGAAGTTACGGGGGAAGTTGATGCCAAAACAAATACGGTAATGCTGTCTGCAACAATTGCCGAATCCGGATTCGGACTTTCGGAGGTGGAGATCGAGGCTATGCTGTCGGCATATACCAAATATGACAGCCGGCAGAAGAGCGACTATAAGGGGATGGGGCTCGAACTTTCAATATGTAAAGAGATCCTTGAACTGATGGGCGGCAGCCTTTCGATCAAAAGTGTCGAAGGCGTCGGGATGTCGGTGCATTTCGAATTCATTAATTACATTATTGAGGATACCCCGCTCGTCAAGGTAAGTGCATTAAAAGAATACAATATACTTGTTTACACCAAAAATCCCGAGGATCAGGATGTATGGGCAGATATTCTGGGACGTTTTTCGCTTTATCCAAACTTTGTATCGGGTCCTAATGCATTCAGACAGGCTATCGAGAATAAAAGATACACACATATTTTCATAGATGATATGTTCTATCCGATGCTCAAAGATACGATCAAGTCCGCACAGATAACCGATGAGGTGTATGTACTGACGGAGGCCGGGAGCATATACAGTGATTTTGATAATTGTAAGATATTAAGAAAGCCGATGACCTGTATATGTGTAGCCAATGCGCTTAATAATGCGTGGGATGCGTCAAACTACAAGGTTGCCCAAAAGCGCGAAGCAGTAACATATCCGGAAGGTAAGATCATCATCGTGGATGATTCCATAGTTAATCTTAAAGTCCTTGAAGGCATGCTTCAGACTTTTAACGTGAACATTTCAAAATGCAAAAGCGGTGCCGAAGCACTTGATGTGCTTGAGAAGGAGGAGTTCGATCTTATCATTCTGGATCAGAGAATGCCGGAAATGGACGGTATCGAACTGTTGCATTTTATCAGAAAACTTGATAATGCCAATTCGATGGTTCCTGTTTTGTGCGCTACGGCGGATTTCGGACCGGAAGTTTCAAGAATGCTTTTGAATGAGGGATTTCAAGATTATCTTGCAAAACCCGTAAGACGCTTCTATCTTGAGAGAATGCTCAGAAAGTACATGCCGCCCGAGCTTGCGGTCAGTATTGAAGTCGAAGATGATTCTTACGCGGGTCCTAAGGATACAAGGAGTAAAGATGAAGAGCCGACTGAGGATCCCGGGGTTATCAATTACGATACCGGCCTTGCAAATGTAGGCGGACAGACAGAGGCTTTTGCTTCGGTAGTCAATGCGTACTACAGGGAGGGGACTAATAAGATTCAAATCATATCGGAACTCCTTTCGAAAAATGATATCAAGAACTATATCATTGAGGTTCATGCGTTAAAATCAAGCAGTGCCGCTATAGGTGCCGATGGAATGGCTGTTTTGTTCCGGGAACTCGAGTTTGCCGGAAAAGCCGGAAATATCGAATTTATCGAAAGCCATACCGATAATGTGCTGAATGTTTTCGGGAATGTACTGGATAAGGTCAAAGGATATCTTACCGAGAACGGCATGTTTGAGGGCGTTAACGATATCGCCGAGCCAGAAGGTGAGGAGTTACCCCTTGATACGACGGTACTTGATAATATAATTAATGCATTATCAAATTTCAATATTAAAGAGACCGAAGATGCCATATCCGAATGTGTGAGGGTTAACTACGGACATGATATCAACAGTGTATTCAAGGAAGTTAAGAGCAGTCTGGAAATATTTGATTATCACAAAGCAAAAGATCTTCTGACAGATCTGAAAAGGAGGAATAATGAATCCGGTTTATGAAAAACTAAAAAATTGTTATGAAAGTGTCAGGGCAAAAACCTCATTTGAACCAAAGGTTGCGCTTGTACTCGGATCGGGACTCGGCAAATTTGCCGAAGAGATCGACGTTGTGGACCAAATATCTTATTCGGATATTGAAGGATTTCCCATGTCAACGGTTCCGGGACATGCAGGAAGATTTGTGTTCGGATATGTAGAAGGTGTGCCTGTAGTCTGCATGCAGGGAAGAGTGCATTATTACGAAGGTTATCCGATTACGGATGTTGTACTTCCTGTAAGGCTTATGGCGATGCTTGGAGCCAAATATCTCTTTCTTACCAATGCTTCCGGCGGTATAAACAGGGACTTTAAGGCAGGTGATTTTATGCTGATCACCGACCACATATCAAGCTTTGCCCCCAATCCGCTGATTGGAGCCAATATTGATGAGATAGGAACAAGATTCCCGGATATGTCATCGGTATATAATCCTATTCTTCAGGATATAATTCTTCAGGTGGCAGATGATTTTGACATTGAAATGCAAAAGGGGGTATATGCCCAGCTTACAGGGCCGTCATTTGAGAGCCCTGCGGAGATAAGGATGCTTGGCAAACTCGGTGTTGACGCGGTAGGTATGAGCACAGTTGTCGAAGCGATCGCCGCAAACCATATGGGGATGAAGATTTGCGCCATTTCTTGTGTATGTAATCTTGCGGCCGGTATTTCGGAAACACCGCTGACACATGATGAGGTACAGGAGGCTGCCGCAAAAGCCGCTCCCTTGTTTAAGCAGATAGTAAGGGAAACAATAATCAGAATCGGAGCTTTATAACTTGTTAAAACACAGAAAACAAAAGATCATTGCAATAATATGTGCGTTTATCACATTGTCAGGGCTTACGGCATGTGATAAAAACAGTAAATATCCACAGGATGTTCCGGTGGATGTGGTGCTGATCACGGATTACGGAACGGTTGAAGATAACGGGTTTAACCAGTCGGCATGGGAAGGTATTAAAAAATATGCCGAAGAAAATGCAATATCTTACGAGCACTATAATCCGGAAGGGACTGATACCGAAAGCATCATGGAGCAGTTTAAGAGAGGCGTATCAAACGGAGCAAAGCTTTTTGTGTGCCCGGGTTCCATGCTTGAGGTTCCTGTTTATCTCGCCCAGACCAAATATGATGACTGTTCGTTCATTCTGATCGACGGTGTTCCGCATGATGAAGAAGGAGCGGATTTCAGAATGGAAAAGAACGTCTCTTCAATTACGTTTGCAGAGGAGGAGGCCGGATTTCTGGCAGGGTATGCTGCAGTCCGCGACGGATACAAGGGCCTCGGGTTTATGGGAGGTATACCGGTCGATCCGGTCATAAGATACGGATACGGTTTCGTGCAGGGAGCTGATTATGCCGCAATCGAAATGGGTGTAAATGTGCATATCAGATATACATATACCGGCACTTTTTCTGAAGATGCCTCCGTGGAGGAGATGGCAGGTGCCTGGTACGATGACGATACGGAAGTAATATTCGCATGCGGAGGTGCCATATCCAAATCAATAATCCGGGCAGCGGAGAATCATTCCGGTAAAGTTATAGGTGTAGACAGGGACGAATCTTCAGAGTCGGAAACTGTTATAACTTCCGCAATGAAAAGCGTCAGCTCTGCCGTTTATGATGATGTAAAATCATACTTTGACGGAACATTTGCCGGAGGAGTAACGACCAATATGACTGCCAAAACAAACGGTATATGCCTGCCTATGGAAACGTCGCGGTTTGAGAAGTTCGATGAAGCCAGCTATGATGCCATCTATTCCCATATCGTTGACGGGATGATCGTTCCGTACAATAAAACCGATATCGGAACATGTGATGAATTAAGCCTTGTAAATACGGAAGTGACTTTTATCGATTTTAACTGATTAGTTTCAGGATCGGAGGAAGGGGTTCAATGGACTACAGACAACTGATTGAATATGCAATGGATGCCCGTAATAATTCGTATGCACCGTATTCGGGGTATAACGTCGGTGCCGCACTTCTTTGCGACGGAGGAGAGGTTATCTGCGGCTCCAACATAGAGAATGCCTCATACCCTGCAACTGTTTGTGCCGAAAGGTGTGCAATATTTTCGGCAGTTGCAAAGGGGAAGAAGAATTTTAAGGCTATAGCGATAGCAGGCGGAAATCATCTTGAAACTGATAATCTGACCGATTACGCGTATCCTTGCGGCATATGCCGTCAGGTCATGCGTGAGTTTACGGATCCCGATGAGTTCATTGTTATTGTTGCAAGAAGCATTGATGATTATAAAGAATTCACATTGTCGGAACTGCTTCCTAACAGTTTCGGCCCGGAAAACCTGTGAAAATAATTAAAAGGAGAAAATGTTCATGAAAACCAGACTTTATAATGCAAGAATACTTACGATGGAAGATAATCGTACATTGTTTGACGGCGAGATACATATAGAAAACAACCGTATATCATACGTTGGACAATCAAAGACAGATGAAGAAATTGCACGATCCGGTATAAAGTTTGATATTACAAGAGACTGCAAAGGAAATGTACTTATGCCGTCGTTTAAAGATGCACATACACATTCCGCCATGACGGGAATGAGATCGTATGCGGATGATATGCCGCTTTGGGAGTGGCTGTCCACAAAGATCTTTCCACTTGAAGCCAAGCTTACCGCAAATGATATGTATGAGTTTGTAAGACTTGCCATTCTTGAATACTTAACGAGTGGTATAACCGGTGTGTTTGATATGTATATGCATCCGGAAGAGGCGTCCCGCGCCTGTGAAGAAATGGGAATTAGGTATGTCGGATGCTGTGATATCAATAAATTCGGACCATCCCTCGATGAAGTTGAGAAGAGATTCAAAGCTCTGAACAAGGATAACGGTTTTTCAAAATATTTTATCGGATTTCATGCCGAATATACGTGTACAAAGGAGCTGCTCCAGCAATTGTCTGAAATAGCCGAAAAATTCAAATCACCGATATTTACACACAATTCTGAGACCGAAAAAGAGGTCAGAGAGTGTATCGAACGCCATGGCATGACCCCGACCCAGCTGTTTGAGAGTCTTGATATGTTCCGTTACGGGGGAGGCGGGTATCATTGCGTTTATTTATCCGATGAGGATATTGAGATATTCAAAAAGCATGATCTGACTGTAGTGACCAATCCCGGCTCGAATACGAAACTTGCAAGCGGGATCGCACCGATTTCCCGTTTCCTTAATGAGGGTATCAGAGTGGCTATAGGAACGGACGGACCTTCATCCAATAACTGCCTGGATATGTTCAGGGAGATGTTTTTGGTTACAGGTCTTGCAAAACTGCATGATATGGATGCAGCAGCTGTTGTACCTACAGAAGTTCTCAAGATGGCAACCGTTAACGGAAGCCGTTGTATGGGACTGGATGATTGTGATGTGCTTGCTGTGGGAAAACTTGCCGACATAATCATGATAGATCTTAACCAGCCCAATATGCAGCCGCTTAACAATATTGTTGATAATATTGTATACTCCGGAAGCAAAACCAATATCAAAATGACTATGTGTGACGGAAAGATACTGTATGAAGACGGCCGTTTCAACGTAGATGCAGATCCCGAGAAGATATATGCTACTGCCAATGAATTAATGGCAAAATATAAGGACTGATAAATGGGGACATATGTATTCTGGATACTGACCATCCTGCTGTTGTCGGCTCTGGTGATCTCGCAAATACTGCGCGGCAAAGAACTTCGTAAGAATACTTATGATAAGATCAAAAGTGACTTCGGAAACAGCGATAACTTCTGCGGGCCGACCACATGTTTTGACAGGACTCCGTCTGTATTCGGATATATGCAGGATAAATATCCGGAATCGTTTTGTATTGACGATATTACCGTAAACGACCTTTCTCTTCGCGATCTGTACAGCCGCATGAACAGATGTGTAACAAAGGCGGGAGAAGAGTATCTGTACTGCAGATTCAGGCTGCTTTCCGACGATACGGATGATCTGTACGAGCAGACCGTTGAGTATGCCGGTTGTGAAGATAAAGCGGTAGAGATCATTTATATATTGAAGGATGCTGCCGGAGGGGGACAATATGACGGGTTTGCCGGTATAAGGGAATTGAGGGAGAAAACCGGGGACAATATAGTATCCGATATTATCCCGCTTGTATTGCTTGCATTGTCGATTGCATCCATTGCTTTGTGGCCTGTTTTTGGAATCATAGCTACTCTTGTTATGATCTGTGTGTGTATTTGGGGATATTTTAGAGGCAGGAGGCAGATGGATGACAGTCTTAAGGGTTTTATCGCGGCGCTTAAGGCTGTATCATGTTCTAAAAGACTGGCTAAAGCGGGATGCACTGCTTTTGACAGATACAGGGAACTCGAACTTTTGCTTAAGGGAAGTTTTCTTATATCCGTAAAGGATCAGACAAGTTCGAGTCCGCTTTCCATCCTGTTTGACTATGTAAGGATGATAACCCACATAGATATTATAGCGTATAAGCTTAAAATATCACGGATCGCAGGTTGTATAGAACTGCTTGAATCGCTTTATTGTGATATAGGTAAGCTTGATTGTGCACTTGCAACGGCTTCATACATTAAAGGGAAGAAATATTGCAGGGCAAAAGTCAGCGGAGCATATCAGATAAATGCAAAACAGATATATCATCCGCTCGTTGCCACTCCGGTGTATAATGATTTTTCGGCTCAAAGAGGTATACTTATTACCGGCTCAAATGCTTCGGGAAAATCGACATTTCTTAAAGCCGTTGCCGTTAATGTTCTGTTTGCAAGATCTTTCGGAATCGCATTTGCGGATGAATTTGAAACCGGGAAGTTCAGATTGTATACTTCCATGGCTCTTTCCGACAATCTTCTCGGAAAAGAGAGCTATTATGTTGTGGAGGCAAGATCCATAAAACGTATGTGTGATGTGGCAGGAAGGGATTGCCTGTTTATCATTGATGAGGTTTTAAAGGGAACCAATACGGTGGAAAGAATAGCGGCCGGGGCGAATATCCTCAAATACCTGTGCAACAAAAATGCGCTGTGTTTTGCGGCAACCCATGATCGTGAGCTGACGCACCTTCTGAAAGATGAGATGGACATGTACCATTTCACGGAGGAAATACACGAGGATTCCGTGACTTTTCCTTTTGTTATCAGAAGCGGTGTTGCAAATAACGCAAATGCCATAAGACTTCTGGCAATGTTAGGGTTTGACAGCCGCATAGTTAATATGGCCGACAGCCTTGTTGAGCATTATGATCAAACCGGAAACTGGACGGATATAAAATGAAAGTAACAATATATACTGACGGAAGCGCCCGCGGGAATCCGGACGGTCCCGGAGGGTACGGAGTCATACTACACTATACGGATTCAAAAGGCATTCTTCATGAAAGCACCCGAAGTGCCGGATACAAAAAGACGACAAATAACAGGATGGAACTGATGGGAGTGATTGCCGGCCTTGAGAGTCTTAACCGGCCCTGTGATGTCGAAATAGTATCCGACAGCAAATATGTTACAGATGCCTTTAACCAGGACTGGATCGGAGGATGGATCAGAAACGGGTGGAAAAGATCCGACAAAAAGCCCGTACTTAACGTTGATCTTTGGAAGCGTCTCCTGGAAGCCAAAAAAGATCACAATGTTAAATTCACCTGGGTCAAAGGACATAATGATCATCCCGAAAATGAAAGATGTGATAAAATGGCGGTAGAAGCTGCGCTTTCATCTGATCTTCTGGACGATGTTCCCATTTGATGATATAGTCTTATTTAATATTATGCGGAGGTAATTATATGGTGTCATTTGTTAATATGTTCCTGACTTATCTTATACTGGTTGTTATAAGTATGGGTGTTATCGTGCTTGGAGTAATATGCGGCAAGAAACTTCGTGACGCAAAAGATGCTAAAGCTGACAACGCAGGCAGTAAGAGTAAGGAGAATCAGTAATGGAGTATATAAGTACCAGAGGGGATCTGCGTAAGTACAGTGCATCGCAGGCAATAATACGCGGACTTTGTGAGGACGGAGGTCTGTTTGTTCCAGAACAGTTTCCCACTCTTGGTATGCCTGTGGGCAAACTGGTCGGTAAAGGCTATAAAGAGGTGGCATATGAAGTTCTGAGACTGTTTCTTACCGACTATACCGAGGAGGAACTGAAGGACTGCATCAATAAAGCGTACGATTCCAAGTTTGACACCGAACTTATCGCTCCGCTTGCAAAACACGGGGATCAGTATTTTCTTGAACTGTTTCATGGCAGGACGATCGCTTTTAAAGATATGGCATTATCCATTCTTCCGCATCTTTTGACTTGTGCTCTTAAAAAGAACAATATCAGGGAAAAAGTAATAATAATGACTGCAACAAGCGGAGATACAGGCAAAGCGGCGCTTGAAGCATTTGCGGATGTGGAGAACACCAAGATAATCGTATTTTACCCGAAGGGCGGTGTCAGCCGTATACAGGAACGCCAGATGGTTACCCAAAGGGGAAATAATACGAAGGTAGTAGGAGTGCTTGGGAATTTTGATGACTGTCAGAGTGCGGTAAAGAGAATGTTCTCAGATGAAGCTTTAAACGATGAACTTTCAACCGCCGGATACCGTTTTTCATCGGCTAATTCCATAAACATCGGAAGACTCATCCCTCAGGTTGCTTATTATGCATATGCATATGTCAAGATGGTTGAGATGGGCGCCATATCGGAAGGGGAGGAGCTGAATTTTACGGTTCCGACCGGAAATTTCGGTAATATCCTTGCTGCCTTTTATGCCAAGAATATCGGTATACCGGTAGGTAAGCTTATATGTGCATCGAATGAAAACAAAGTCCTGTATGATTTTTTCCAAACGGGTGTTTATGATAAAAACAGAGATTTCATACTGACAACGTCTCCTTCGATGGATATTCTGATATCAAGCAACCTTGAGAGACTGATCTACCATTCTCTCGGAAATGATGCAAAAGCAAATGCCGCACTGATGCGTGACCTTGCCGAGAAAGGGCGTTATGAGGTGGGCAGCGCCATGAAGTATATGGACGACTTTGCCGGAATATGGGCCACGGAAGATAATGTTAAAGATACTATAAAGGCTGTTTACGACAAATGCGGTTATATTATTGATACACATACAGCAGTTGCCGCATTTGCCGATATGAAATACAAAGACACTGACAATAGGACCTCGGTCGTTGTATCTACCGCAAGTCCCTATAAGTTTATGGCAAGTGTACTTGCGGCTATAGACGTTAGCCTTGTTTCGGATGATGATTTTGCGATGGCCGAAGAGTTATCGAAAGTATCGAAGGTTCCCATACCCAAGGCAGTCAGTGATTTAAAGGGTGCAAAAATCCTCCACGACAAAGTATGTTCCGTGGAGGAGATGAAGGGTCAGGTGGAGAGTATGCTGGTCTGAAAGATCGGTCATACTTCACATAAAAAGAATTTAACGGTTCCGAATTTGAACATCACGGGAATTACTGTTATCGATCTGTACTGCGCAAGGTCGATGGAGAAATTCCCGTTTTGTTTTGGCACATCAAGGGACAGTTCACAAATGTTTTTCTTGCTCAGCAGTACTACAAACAGACCATTATGCAGATTCAGGAAGTCAAGAATGGCTTCCCGTGCGAGTACGTCAAGTGATGTGATGCCGAGACCGGAATACTTTTCGGCAAAAGCGACAAGAGCTTCTTCCTTGCCGTCAATACACGAATATGCACTTGGAACACCGGTAATAGCCTGACTCAGTTCGATCTTGCCGGAGAAAGTATTGAGTATTTCAATACTGCCGAGGGAAAAATCGGAATCAACATACATACAGATGTTATATACAAGTTTTTCTATATAAGTTTTAACAAAATCGGACATATTGTCTATATGACCGTAGTTTGAGGCTTCAAGTATTTTGGAATATGATTTTTTATTATCCATCCACGTTCTCCACTACCTGCCGAAGAAGTTCCTCATCAATAGGCTTTTGGATAAAATCCTTAGCTCCGGCTTTAATGGCTTCTTTTAAATGAGTCTGTGTTCCGACCGAAGAAACTATTATAATCTTTGTATCGGGGTTATCATTCATTATTTCGCGCGTTGCGGTAACACCGTCTTTGACGGGCATCACAATGTCCAGAAATACAAGATCGGGTTTGTTGTCACGGCAGTAATTAACAGCATCTTCGCCGTTGCTTACTTCGGATATGTTTGTATAACCGAAACCGGTAAGAAATGCTGTAAGGTTCTTCCTTGCAAGGATAGAATCATCACATACCAGAATTGTGCAGTCTTTATTCATAATGTAACCTCCCGTTGCTGTCTTTAGCAAATATAATTCTAACACGAAATGACTGTACTTAAAATGGTTTTATAATTAAAATACTAAAAGAAATAAATAACCGGAGGATCAATATGCTTGGAGAATTACGAAAATTAATGGCCAGGGACAATATAGACTGGTTTGTAGTCTTTTCCGAGGACGGACATTTGTCAGAGTATACGGGGGAAAGTGACAAATACAGGGAAGCATTGTCAAATTTTACGGGATCGGCAGGAGTCCTCGTGGTAAATACACAGGAAGCATTTTTGTGGACTGATTCGAGATATTTTGTCCAGGCCCAGAAAGAGCTTTGTGGCAGCGGTATAGAACTGGTCAAATACGGTCTCCACAATGTCAAAAACTGGGACGAATACCTGGCGGATCATGTCTGGGAAGGCCAGAGCATTGCTTTTGACCATACGACTCTTTCCTACAAAAAATATAAGGATCTGAAGGAAAAACTTCCGAAAAGCGTAGTGATTTATGACGGCAGAAATATACTAAAAGAATGTGTCACCACTTTGCCGAAAAGATCCTTCGGAACGATTGAAGCGGCGCCTGTAAGTTTTGCTGGTAAAACGGCTTCAGACAAGTTATCTGCTCTTCGAAGGAGAATTGAGGAGAAGTACACCGCAAATGACAGTTATTCATATGTTTTATCGGATCTTACTTCGATAATGTGGCTTTTTAACCTTCGCGGAAGTGACATAGATCATGTTCCGGTAGCTTATTCATATGCGATTGTAACGAAATATACGGCAACGTTATATGCAAGCCGGAAGAATATACCGGGGGAAGTTCACGAAGAACTTCAAGATAACGGAATTAACGTAAAGGAGTATTCGTTATTTTATAAAGATCTTAATGAGACAGCTACAGACATTGTTTTGGCAGATCCTTATACAAATAACTGCCGTATCCTTCTGGCGTTTGAAGATAACGGAATGCTAAGTGAGTTCAGGGATGTTGATCTGATAAGAAAACACATAAAGAACAGCTCGGAAATAAACGGGATGAGAAATGCCCATCTTAAAGATGCGGTGACAATGATAAGATTTATCAAAAAGATCAAAGAGATGGCTGTACAAAACGCCCTGACCGATGAATACGAGACCGGCAGAATGCTCGATGATATGCGAAAAAACAACGGAAGCTGCCAGCCTTCGTTTCAGACAATATGTGCATACGGCCCCAATTCGGCGATCGTTCATTATACTGCATCAAAAGACGGGGCCTCTTCAATAAAGCCTACCGGATTTCTTCTTGTTGATTCCGGCGGACAGTATGCGTTTGAGGGAACTACGGATATTACACGCACGATCCCCCTCGGAACTCTGACAGAAGAAGAAAAGAAGGTATATACAATTGTATTAAAAGGGAATCTCAGGCTTATGAACATGATTTTTCCCGAAGGGTATAAAGGCTCATTGCTTGATGCGGCGGCCGAGACTCCCTTGTGGGAAAACGGGTATTTTTGCGGACACGGGATAGGGCACGGAGTCGGAGCCTATCTTTCGGTCCATGAATCGGTGGCAAGAATATCAAGAGGCTGCTCGGAACGTGAAACACCGTTCTTTCCCGGAGTAATTGTCAGTGATGAACCCGGAGTATATCTTGAAGGAAAGTTCGGAGTAAGGCTTGAGAATTTGCTACTTACTGTAAAAGCCAAGGCAAACAGCGGCTACAGTATGTGCAGGTTCGAAGCACTTACGCTTGTACCGTTTGATAAAGATGCCATTGATTTTGACATTCTATCCGACGAAGAAATTGATATATTATTACATTATAATAAACTGATCGAAGAAAAGGTTTTTCCGCTGCTTGACGAAGATGAGAGAGTATGGGCAAAGGAATATATGAATTTTTGATTTTTTAGTAATGATTTTATTGCTTTAATGCCTGATTATGTATTATAATCGACATCGGTTAACAAATCGGAATGATTTATATAAAGAAAAGGAGTGATTTATATTATGGCAAACATTGATCTTACCAAGTACGGCATTACCGGCGCTACCGAGATCGTCTACAATCCTTCATACGAGCTTCTCTATGAAGAGGAAATGAAGCCTGAACTTACAGGTTATGACAAAGGTCAGCTTACCGAACTTGATGCCGTTAACGTTATGACAGGTATCTACACGGGACGTTCACCCAAAGATAAGTTTATCGTTGATGATGCAAAGGCTCATGATACTGTTTGGTGGACAAGCGAAGAGTATCCCAATGATAACCACCGTGCAACACAGGAAGCATGGGATGCCTGCAAGAAGCTTGCAGTAGAGGAACTCTCCAACAAGAGACTTTTCGTTGTTGATGCATTCTGCGGTGCCAACAAGGATACGAGAATGGCAGTTCGTTTCATCATGGAAGTTGCATGGCAGGCACATTTCGTAAGAAATATGTTCATCAAGCCCACCGCTGAGGAAGAAGCTTCATTTGAGCCTAACTTTGTAGTATATACAGCATCCAAGGCTAAAGTTGAAAATTACAAGGAACTCGGTCTTAATTCAGAGACAGCTGTTCTCTTTAACGTAACAAGCCGTGAGCAGGTTATATTGAACACATGGTACGGCGGAGAGATGAAGAAAGGTATGTTCTCAATGATGAACTACTTCCTTCCTCTTGACGGAATGGCTTCAATGCATTGCTCGGCAAATACTGATATGGAAGGTAAGCATACAGCTATCTTCTTCGGACTTTCCGGAACAGGTAAGACAACTCTTTCAACAGATCCCAAGAGACTTCTTATCGGTGATGACGAGCACGGCTGGGATGATAACGGCGTATTCAACTTCGAAGGCGGATGCTATGCAAAGGTTATCAACCTTTCCAAGGAAAACGAGCCTGATATCTACGGTGCAATCAAGAGAGACGCTCTTCTTGAAAACGTAACTGTTGATAAGGACGGAAAGATCGATTTTGCTGACAAGTCGGTTACAGAGAACACCCGTGTTTCTTATCCGATCGAGCATATCAAGAATATCGCCAAGAATGTTAACAAGATCTCTTCGGGTCCTGCAGCCGAGAACGTAATCTTCCTTTCGGCCGATGCTTTCGGAGTACTTCCTCCTG
>DFGA01000011.1:25945-128817 GCA_002371615.1 Lachnospiraceae bacterium UBA3762
CAGGCATTCCTTGAGCTTCATCCTACCAAGTACGGTGAGGAACTTGTTAAGAAGATGCAGAAGAGCGGAGCAAAGGCTTATCTTGTAAATACAGGATGGAACGGAACAGGAAAGAGAATCTCTATTCCCGATACAAGAGGAATCATCGATGCTATCCTTAACGGTGACATCAAGAATGCTCCTACCAAGAAGATCCCTTACTTTGATTTCGAAGTACCTACAGAGCTTCCCGGAGTATCAACAGAGATCCTTGATCCGAGAGATACATATGCTGATCCTTCCCAGTGGGATGAGAAGGCAAAAGATCTTGCAGGAAGATTCATCAAGAACTTCAAGAAGTATGAGACAAACGAAGCAGGAAAGGCACTTGTTGCGGCAGGTCCCCAGCTTTAATCGGATCTTATATTAAGAATTCAACCCCCGCTGATCTTTGGCGGGGGTTTTATATTGACTAAATACGCGTAAATGATATAATTTCAGAAGTTTAGAATATTAAGGTTTTACATGGAGGTTAGTTTATGAAGATTTACGAAGAACTTGTAGCCAGAGGCCTTATAGCACAGGTTACCGATGAAGAGAGGATAAGAGAACTTATCAATAACGGCGAGGCTACTTTCTATATAGGATTCGATCCAACGGCGGACAGCCTTCATGTAGGACATTTTATGGCTCTGTGCCTTATGAAGAGACTCCAGATGGCAGGGAACCGGCCCATCGCGCTTCTCGGGGGCGGTACGGGTATGATAGGGGATCCTTCCGGCAAGACCGAGATGCGTAAGATGATGACGAAGGAGACAATAGATCATAACATTGAGTGCTTCAAGAAGCAGATGAGCAGATTTATTGATTTTTCCGAAGGAAAGGCAATTATGGTCAATAATGCCGACTGGCTTCTGTCCCTTAACTATGTTGATCTGTTGCGTGAAGTGGGCGCGGATTTTCATGTTAATAACATGCTTCGTGCCGAGTGCTATAAGCAGAGGCTTGAGCGTGACGGCGGACTGTCATTCCTTGAATTCAATTACATGATAATGCAAAGCTACGATTTTCTCGAACTGTACAGAAGATATGGATGTAATCTTCAGTTCGGCGGTGATGACCAGTGGAGCAATATGCTCGGAGGAAGAGAGCTGATCCGGAAAAAGTACGGGGAAAAGAAAGCTGATGCCATGACCATTACGCTTCTTCTGACTTCAGAGGGACAGAAGATGGGTAAGACAGTCGGCGGAGCGGTTTGGCTTGATCCTGACAAGACGAGTCCTTACGAATTCTACCAGTATTGGAGAAATGTTAATGATGCCGATGTCCTTAAGTGCATCAGGATGCTTACGTTCCTTCCGCTTGAAGAGATCGACAAAATGGATACATGGGAAGGGGCCCAGCTGAATACGGCAAAAGAGATCCTCGCATACGAACTTACAAAGCTTGTTCACGGCGAGGAGGAAGCCGAAAAAGCGCAAAATGCAGCCAGATCTATATTTTCATCGGGAGATTCCGTGGATATGCCAACGGTTGAGATCGGTGAAGATGACCTTAAAGAAGGGAAAATAGACATTCAGGCCATTTTAGTAAAATGCGGATTTGCAACATCAAGATCCGATGCCAGAAGATGTGTTGAAGGCGGAGGAGTCAGTGTTGACAAGGATAAAATAACAGATGCTTTCCAAACTTTTAATGCCGATGATTTTAAAGAAGGACGGGTTATCAGAAAGGGAAAGAAGAACTTCAAAAAGGTAATATATAAATGAGCAGATATATGAGAACAAATATCCTTGAATATCTTGAGGAGGCTGCAACTCTATACCCGGATAAATGTGCATATTTTGATGAGGACACAAGTTACACTTATTTGCATCTTTTATCTGAGGTTAAACGTATAGCAACACGGCTCATTTGTGATCTTAGTGTTCCCAAAAGCCCTGTAATGATTTTTATGGATAAGTCTCCCATGACGCTTGCTGCTTTTTTCGGAGTTGTAGCAAGTCGTAATTTTTATGTTCCCATTGATATGGAGATGCCGGATATAAGGGTTAATCTGATTAAGGACAATCTAAATCCTGTTGCCATAATTACTGACAGTGAGCACTACGACCGAGCTAAGCAATTTTCGGACAGGGTATATATATTTGATGAAATCGTTAAAACTGAAGCGGATGATATACTCATAAGTGACAGACTAAAGCTTGCGATCGACACTGATCCGGTGTATGTACTCTATACATCCGGTTCAACGGGAGTCCCCAAAGGTGTTGTTGTCTGTCACAGATCACTTATTGATTATACAGAGCAGTTTTCAAATGAGATAGGAATTACTGAGTCAGACATAATAGCCAATCAGGCGCCTTTTTATTTTGATGCAAGTCTTGTTGATATTTATTGTACATTAAAGTGTGGAGCAACAATGGGAATGGTTCCTGTTGAGTATTTTTCGGTGCCTCTCAGGCTCCTTGATTTTCTTCAAAAATACGAGATCACAACTATACGTTGGGTACCTTCTGCTATGAAGATGGTTTCTATGTTTAAGGGATTTAAGTCTATAAGGCCCAACAAGCTGCGCAAGATTATATTCGGAGCAGAATTGATGCCGACAAAGGTATACAATTACTGGAAGGAGAACTATCCGGATGCAGTATTTGTTCAGAATTATGGTCCCACCGAGATTACCGGAGTCTGCACTTATCATATCATTAATGAAGAATATGATGACTCCGAGACGATACCTATCGGAAAACCTTTTAAGAACACGGAAGTATTCCTACTTGATGAAGATGATAAGCAGGTTACAAAGCCGGGCATTACTGGTGAGATATGCGTAAAGGGGAGTTGCTTATCCATGGGTTACTATAATTTTCCGGAAAAGACGCATGAAGTCTTTACCCAGAACCCACTTAATCCTTTTTATAATGAGCTGATTTACAGAACAGGAGATCTTGCTAAGTATGACAATAACGGAGATCTTGTGTTTATATGTCGGAAGGATTTTCAGATAAAACACATGGGGCACAGGATAGAACTAGGTGAGATAGAGACAGCCGTAATGGCGATTCCGGAGATGAAAAATGCATGCTGTCTTTATGATGACAGAAAACAGAAGATAGTATTGTTCTACGAAAGTGATACCTGTGATGAGTCAAGTATTGGTGAAGAACTCAGTCGGAGACTTCAGCGTTATATGATACCAAATGTGTACAAAAAAACGGATCACATACCTCTAAACCGCAACGGAAAGGTTGATAGGGTTAAATTAAGAGAAAGTCTGTGATCACAACAATTTTGGAGGTTGATATATGTACAAAGACAAAGTTATTGAGATTTTAAGGGAAGTTCATCCCGAGGTTGATTACGAAAATGAAAAGGGTCTGATTGATAAAAGGATATTTGATTCTTTTGATGTTGTTACAGTTGTTGGCGAACTCATTGAAGAATTTGATATTGAGATAACTGCCGAACACATGATACCGGAAATATTTAATTCTGCTGATACTATAGCCGCACTTGTCGAACAGTTAGAGGAAGAGTGAGACTATGTCCTTCATTTCAATCGAATTTGCCGCGTTTGTTACTGCGACGCTTGCTATATACTATATTGTTCCTTCAAAAATCCGATGGATAGTTTTACTGGCCGCAAGTTATTCCTTTTATGCACTTTATGATTTACAAAACCTGTTTTATATCATTATTACAACAATAACGGTATATTTGGGCGCTTATTTGATTGAAAAGATTGCTAAAAGGCAGAATGATTATATAGCTGCCAACAAAGATTCACTTACTAAGGAAGATAAAAAGAATATCAAAGCATCGTCTAAGAGTAAGCAGCGTTTTATTCTTTGGATTTGTGTGCTTTTTAACTTTGGGATTCTTCTTGCAGTTAAATATTTTAATCCATACATTACTTCCGTGCATAATCTGTCTGTTGCATATATTAACATGTTCAGGCTGAATTTACTTCATAACGACGATTTTTTTCCGTTCAAGAATTTCATTATGCCTCTTGGCATATCCTTTTATACTTTTCAGAGTATCGGATATCTGATTGATATTTTTTACGGGAAATATGAAGGAGAGAAGAATCTGTTTAGATTTGCTCTTTATGTATCTTTTTTTCCACAGATAATCCAAGGCCCCATAAGCAGATTCGGAGAACTGTCAAAAGAACTGTATAAAGGAGCTCCGTTTGATTTTATAAATATCAAATCCGGATTTTACAGAGTGATGTGGGGGCTGTTTAAGAAACTGATTGTAGCCGACAGACTGGGCGGATACATTTCTGCGACCATGTCTATGAAAGAAAACTACAAGGGGATATATATTCTTCTTGCGCTATTGTTTTATTCTTTGGAATTATACGGGGATTTTTCGGGTGGTATAGATGTTGCCATCGGTGTAGCCGAAATGTTCGGTATAAAACTGACCGAAAACTTCCAAAGGCCCTTTTTCTCAAAGTCCATATCAGAATACTGGCAAAGATGGCACATTACACTCGGTACATGGTTCAAGGATTACATATTCTTCCCTTTGTCTGTAAACAAATACATGGTTAAACTCGGGAAAATGCTGAGAGAGCGAGGAATGACATACTGTGCCAAAAAGTTACCGATCTATATCCCTATGCTTGCAGTATGGCTAGTTACCGGTATGTGGCACGGCTCTACGGGAAGATTTGTTGCATGGGGATTGTGTAATTTCGTTTTTATCGTACTTGGTACGGAGTTTGAACCAATTTCTCATAAAATTGTTACAGCTGCAGGACTTGAAGAGAATTCTTTCATTGTGCGCTCTTACAGAGTTTGTAAAACGTTTATCCTGATGTCCTTTCTTAGGATATTTGATATTAGTCATGACACAAAAGCCGCTTTTGATGGCGTAAGATACGCATTTGAAGATTGGGGATTGTTTTCATGGGATAACGTATACACCGATCTGCTTCTTCCGAAGGAAGATCTTATTGTTGTTATTGTTGCGGCAGTCATAATGCTTGTATTCTCTCTTATACAACGAAAAGGAAGCATAAGAGATAGGGTTTTTGCTCTTCCTGCCACGGCTCAGTGGCTGATCCTTTCATTGCTTATTGTTGCTGTTTCAGTATTCGGTTACTATGGGATGGGCTATGATGCCGCGTCGTTTATATATGGAAATATCTGATACTATTATATGGATTGTTAATAATGGGTGGAATAATAAAGTCTGATAAAATAAAAAAAATAATTACGGCAGTATGTAAACTCGTACTTATAATTTTTCTATTGGCAACTCTTAATAGGATATTTATGCCTAAATATATATTTGAGAATCAGGATGGCCGCATTACACGGGAATACTATCCAAATGCAAAGTATACCGATGTGGTTTTTGCCGGACCTTCGACAACGTTATCAGCTGTCAATCCGTTAGTCTTATGGGATGATGAGGGTATATCGTCATATGTTCGTGCAAACACTTCTCAAACCATGTGGATATCATACTATATGATTGAAGATGCCATAAAGTGTCACAAACCTGAACTTGTATGTCTTGATGTAACTTTTATCAAGTATAATGACAATTTTGTGGAAGAACCGAGTACGCGGAAGGCTCTTGATGGTATGCGAATGTCATCGTCCAAGATCAGGTGTGTTTTGGCATCCATGGGGCCGGATGAGAAGATTGCCGATTATATTTATCCACTCTTCAGATTCCATTCGAGATGGAAGGAGTTAACGCTTGATGATTTTAAATATGCATGGTATTTAAAGCCGGTCACTGTAGCCGGATATATAGTCGATAATGAAGTTGATCCTGCTGAAACGGATACGCTTATATACAGCAGGGGAGCGGATGACAGAATAGGTCCGAAGAATATGGACTATCTGGATAGGATTATTAGGCTGTGTAATGATAACGATATACAGATTATGCTGTTCAAAACACCTGCATTTTCAGACAATTGGAGCGATGAGTTAGATCAGCAGATTGAATCCAAGGCGGAAGAGTATGGAATTAAGTATATTAATTTTGACACTTTAAACGATGATATCGGACTTGACTACAGCCATGATACTCCGGATAAAGGTAGTCATCTTAATGATTCGGGAGCAACAAAGTTTTCCCGATATCTTGCCGGATTCATCAGACAAAACTACAGTGTGACCGATCGTAGAGAAGACAATAGATTTGTGAAGCACTGGGAAAAACTGAAAAAATAAAACTTGTTTATCAGACTGTTTCAGGATATAATTAACTTAACCTGGAATGTTCGAATAAATTCTTGTAATTTTGAACCTACATCACTTTAAACGGGATTCCTATATTGCCGGTCGGATGTCAGGCCTCATATATCGGTGGAAGGCAGAAGATCCGGTTGCGGTTACCCACCTGGCATATACGCTAGGAGTCAAAATACAGGAATCGGCATTTCGGGGTAATGGATTCTATAGTTTCTATAGAATCTTTTTTGTTTGATTTTTTGAGTAATTATGCTATCATTCTTAAGTTGATATATAAGCATTCGGATTGTCAATCAAAGATGCAGAAGATTAAAGGGAGCAAATTTTATAAAGTGATCAACGGTCTGCTGACCGTTGTTTCGGAAAAACGCATAGATACGTATTCTGCAGGTGCGGCATTTTATATTTTTATTTCTTTTGTTCCGTTTATACTCATTCTTTTATCAACGGTCAAGTATCTTCCGTTTACAAAACAGGATCTTGTCATGTTTATAGAGGAGATGCTTCCGGCAGAACAGTCAGGTCTTATCAACTATGTTATTGATGAGATGTATGCACAGGGTGTGGGAGTGCTGTCGATATCAATACTTGCCGCTTTATGGGCAAGTGCCAAAGGAGTTCTCGGCATTACCAAAGGACTTAACGAAGTATTTGGTGCCAAAGACGCCGGAAACTATTTGTATGTACGTACAAAAAGTGCAATATGCACATTGTTTTTGATGCTGGGAATGATCCTTATGCTTGTGATATCGGTGTTCGGCAACACGATCACATCCATAGTCAGAAGATACGTTATTATCCCGAGCCGGATTACCGGTATTCTTGCTGCCAAGGACATAATCATGTTTTTTGTTTTGTTTGTTTTGTTTATGTTCTTCTTCTGTGTGCTTCCGGCAAGAAAGATCAGCGTAAGATCTCAAATATACGGAGCAGCCGGTGCGGGATTATTATGGATACTGTTTACCAAACTCTTTTCGTTTTATCTGTCAACGTTTAACGGATACAGCATGTACGGCAGTTTTGCCATAATACTTATAATCGGCGTATGGCTGTATGTGGGAATGTATATTATGTTTATGGGAGCGCTTGCAAATGAACTGATAGCTTCCAGGAAAGGTAGAATTTATGAAGGATCGAATCAGTGAATTGAAGGAAAGATTCAGTAAGGAACTTGCGGCGGTTTCCGATCAAAAATCACTTGAAGAACTTCGCCTTGCTTTTTTGAGTAAAAAAGGCCATGTTTCAATGCTCATGCAGGAACTTGCCAAGATCCCCAACGAACACAAGAAAGAGGCGGGGCAGCTTATCAATGCATTCAAACAGGAAGTATCGGAAAGGTTTGATGCGAGAATGGAAGAGATAAAGAGGATCGAGGAAGAATGTCTTATCAATTCCACGGAGAGTTATGACGAATCCCTTCCGGCCGGAAAGGAGAAGGGTTCTTATCATCCGATAACTTTAGTACAGCGGGAACTTGAAGATATATTTGAATCCATGGGGTTCGATGTTGAAGACTACAGCGAGATAGTTGATGATTATCACTGTTTTGAAGCCTTGAATATTCCTCCGTATCATCCGGCAAGGGATATGCAGGACACATATTACCTTTCTACACCTAATCAATTGCTTAAAAGCCACACTTCGGCGGCGCAGAATGCCATTATGCATAAATACGGCAAACTCCTTAAAGAGAAGGGACGTCCCATAAGAGCGGTATTCCCCGGAAGATGCTTCCGGAACGAGGCAATTGATGCATGTCATGAGAATACTTTCTTCCAGATGGAAGGAATAATGATAGACAAGAACATATCGGTATCAAACCTTATATATTTTATGAAGACCATGCTTTCGGAAGTGTTTGAAAGAGATGTAACCGTCAGACTTCGGCCGGGATTTTTCCCTTTTGTCGAACCCGGATTTGAATTGGATATACAATGTCTTATCTGCGGCGGAAAAGGTTGCCCTTCATGTAAAAACTCAGGCTGGCTGGAACTGTGTCCCTGCGGTATGATACACCCCAATGTTCTCAAATACGGTGGTATAAACAGCGAAGAAGATCCGTACGAATATACGGGATTTGCATTCGGGCTCGGTCTTACGAGACTTGCAATGATGAAATACGGTGTTAAGGATATCCGTACTTTCAATGAAGGCGATTTAAATGCCCTGTCGCAGTTTGTGTCTAAATAAACTGAATTTGTTCGGGAGGATAGCTAAATGTTTGTATCAATGAATTGGATTAAAGACTTTGTTGATCTTGACGGGTTTGACATGGAGCAGCTTATCCAGAGGTTCACATTGTCGACGGCCGAGGTTGAAGGAATAGAATACAAAGGAAAAGATGTTGATAATGTAGTTGTAGGTGAAATTATCTCATGTGAGGATCACCCGGATTCGGATCATCTGCATGTGCTCAAAGTAGATGCCGGAAGCGAGGTGTTTGATGTTGTCTGCGGCGCTCCGAATGCGAGAGCCGGGATCAAGACAGCTTTTGCCAAGGTTGACGGTAATGTTTGCGGAATGAAGATTAAACCTGCAAAACTGCGCGGAATAATGTCGTACGGTATGTGCTGCTCGGCCAAGGAGCTGGGAATAAGCGATGATCATTCCGGAATAATGGAACTTGACGGGAGTCTGGCAAACGGAACGGATATTAAAGAGATTTATCCGATAGATGACGTTATATTTGAAGTTGATAATAAATCTCTTACAAACAGGCCGGATCTGTGGGGACATTACGGTATAGCAAGAGAATTTGCCGCACTTGTTGACAGACCTTTAAAACCGCTCCCTGTTGCCGAAAATCCATATACGGGAGAAGATACGGTCGACGTTACGATACGCAACGAAGACAAGTGCTACAGATATTCTGCGGTCAGGGTCGAGAATATTACAGAACACGTAAGCAGTAATGTGATGCAGGTCAGATTGTATTATTGCGGATCACGTCCCATTAATCTTCTTGCGGACATTACCAACTACATAATGCTCGAGCTCGGACAGCCTATGCATGCGTTTAACGGTGATAAGGTGGAGAAGATAGTTGTTTCGACACCGGACGAGACCATACGTTTTACCACACTAGACGGAAACGAACATGAAATCACTACAGACACGCTTATGATCTACAATGACAAAACACCGGTTGGAATTGCCGGGATCATGGGCGGACTTGACAGTGAGATAACAGATGATACGAACTCACTTGTACTTGAGAGTGCGAATTTTGATGCAGTAAGTATCAGAAAGAGCGCAAGCCGTATGGCGCTTCGGACCGATGCATCTGCAAGATACGAGAAGACTCTTGATCCGGAAATGACAATGCTTGCGGTCAAAAGATTCTTAAAACTTTTATTCGATGCAGACAGCGGATGCAAATGCGTTTCCAAAATCACGGACATTTATGTCAAAAAATACCCCAAGATAGAGGTTCCGTTTAATAAGCAGTTTATCGACCGTTATACAGGTATCGACATATCTTCGGACAGAATAGAAAAAACCCTTCAAAGCCTTGGGTTCGGGGTATGGCGAAACGGGGATGATTTTAAGGCGACCGTACCGACGTGGCGTGCGACAAAAGATGTCAGTATGCAGGCTGATATTGTCGAAGAGATCACAAGAATATACGGATATGACAATTTTGAGATCAAAACAACATATGAACCGCTTCTTCCGGCAAGAAAATCAAACCGTAAGGTCAATGAAAACCATACAAGGGATCTTCTTGTCAAGAATTACGGACTTCACGAAGTTCATTCAAGGATATGGTGCGATCCCGATGATCTGAGAAACCTGGGACTTGCTCCGGAGGATAATGTTAGACTCCTTGGTTCATCCGAAGAGAAAGGTACCGGTATATTACGAACCTCGATGATGCAGTGCCTGCTCCCTCTTGTATACAAAAACAGGAGCTTTTCGGATACATTCGGTATTTTTGAAATAGGCAGAGTTGTTTGCGGAACCAATGAGGACGGTACGGCAAATGAAAAGCGTATGTGTGCGGCTGTACTATACAGCAAGGAGAAGAGCGAAAAATCACTCTATATGGAAGGAGTCGATATCGTAAACACACTCATTTCCGAACTCAAACATCGGGAGGTTAATTATGTTAAGACCGATCCCGGGCATGCATGGCAGCATCCGAAGAATACAGCCAAAATATTAACAGGTGATACATGCCTTGGTATTATTAATACGATCCATCCCGCAACTCTTGCCAAGATTGCCAAAAACTGTGCACTCGTATGCATTGAGATCGATATGGATGTTCTTGATGAAGTATTATCCTGTGATCTTGAATTTGAGGAACCCTCAAGATTTCCTGCGGTTGATTATGATCTGTCGCTTGTTGTGCCGGAAGGTATCAGATATGAAAACATGCAGGAATGCTGGAAGAAGAAAGATATTCCCGAGCTTGCAAATGTAAAGGTTATAGATATTTACGATTCCAAAGACACAAAGAGTATAACCATGAGATTTTCCTTTGTTCTGTCAGACAGGACCCTTACAGGGGAAGAGGTGCAGGCAAGAATAGACAGCATTATTGATAAACTTGCTCAAAAGAATGTTACTCTAAGGGTTTAGAATGAAAACATCCGATTTTTACTATGAGCTGCCAAAGGAACTGATCGCTCAGGATCCGCTTGCGGACCGTTCTTCTTCAAGGCTTCTCGTGCTTGATAGGGAAAGCGGGAAGATTACTCACAGAACATTTTGCGATATAACGGATTACTTAAGGAGCGGAGACTGCCTTGTACTGAATGATACGAAGGTCATTCCGGCCAGACTGATCGGAATCAAAGAGGATACAGGCGCCACAGTTGAAGTTTTTCTTCTTGAAAGAAAAGAAGAAGGCATCTGGGAGACTCTTGTACGGCCCGGGAAAAAACTTCGAAAAGGTGCCAGAGTTGTATTTAGTGAAGGCGAGCTTAAGTGTGAGATAACCGATGTCCTTGATGACGGAAACCGGCTTGTCAGGTTTGAGTATGACGGTATATTTGAGGAAATACTCGACAGGCTCGGACAGATGCCGCTTCCACCGTATATCACACACAGCCTTGAGGATAAAACCAGATATCAGACTGTATACGCAAAATATGACGGCAGTGCGGCTGCCCCGACGGCCGGTCTTCACTTTACAAAAGCCCTTCTTGATAAAATATCCGGTATGGGAGTGAAGATCTGTTTTGTCACTTTACATGTTGGTCTTGGTACATTCAGGCCGGTTAAGGTTGAGGATATTTCCGCACATCATATGCATACCGAATGGTATAATGTAAGCCCCGAGGCCGCCGATGTGATAAATTCGACGAAAGAGGCGGGCAACAGAGTTATCTGTGTCGGAACGACAAGCTGCAGAACTATCGAGAGCTCCTGCACGAATGACGGTAAGGTTATCGCCCAAAGCGGAAATACCGATATATTTATTTATCCGGGGTATGAGTTTAAAGTTCTTGACGGCCTTGTCACCAATTTTCATCTTCCCGAAAGCACCCTACTCATGCTGGTGAGCGCACTTGCCGGAAAAGATCGTATTATGGCAGCCTATAACGAAGCTATAAGGGAGAGATACAGATTTTTCTCTTTCGGTGATGCAATGTTCATACTCCCGCGGGGATGAGCGCTACTTGTTTTTGAAATTCTTTTGTATTATCATATTTTGAGGGTTACTTAATCAAACAATAAGGAGAGGATTGTTATGCAGGAGAAGAGGAAAAGTAAACGTTTTGTTCTTGAAGCAATGATCGCAATGGAGAGAGTTGACGGAACCAAGAACAGGCTTGTACCTATCAATGTTATTGATGTATCGGGATCCGGGATAGGTTTTTCATGTATGGAAATACTTGAGATGAATTCTGTATATAAGCTTCAGCTTAAGATCTGGACCGGAGATGTGGTTGATGCACTTGTCAATATCGTCAGGTTTGATAACAGTAATGATGATAAATATATATACGGGGCGAACTTTATCGGTATGCCCGAAAATGACACGTCGAAGTTCAATATTCATGAGCTGTTCGAAGCTGCCAATAATTGAACTGTAATTTTAGAGGAGTAAAAAGATGAGTAAAAAACCTACAGTATTAATGATTCTTGACGGCTACGGCCTATCCGAAAACGAAGAAGGTAATGCGGTAAAGCTTGCCAAAACACCGGTAGTAGATTCGCTTATGAGAGATTATCCTTTTGTAAAGGGACTTGCAAGCGGAATGGCAGTAGGACTTCCGGACGGACAGATGGGCAATTCCGAAGTCGGACACCTTAATATGGGTGCCGGAAGGATAGTATACCAGGAGCTTACAAGGATCACCAAAGAGATACAGGACGGGGATTTCTTTGAGAACAAGAACCTTCTTCGTGCTATCAACAATTGTAAAGAAAAGGATTCATCGCTTCATATCTACGGTCTTCTTTCGGACGGAGGTGTGCACAGCCACATAACTCACCTGTACGGACTGCTTGAACTTGCAAAGAGAAACGGACTGAATAAAGTTTATATTCACTGTTTCCTTGACGGAAGGGATACACCCCCTACATCCGGAATCGATTATGTCCGCCAGCTTCAGAGCAAGATGCGTCAGATCGGGATCGGAGAGATAGCATCGGTTACAGGCCGCTATTATGCGATGGACAGAGATAATAATTACGACAGGGTTAAGCTTGCATATGTGGCTCTTACAAAAGGAGAGGGGCTTACAGCCGCAAATGCGGAAGAAGCGGTTGAGGCATCCTACGCAAGGGACGAAACCGATGAATTTGTTAAGCCTACCGTTATAGTTAACGGTGGTGTTCCGGTAGGAACTATAAATGATGATGATTCCATCATTTTCTTTAATTTCAGACCGGACCGTGCACGTGAGATAACGCATGCATTCTGCGATGACGAGTTCCGTTCGTTTAAGCGTGAGAAGAAGCTTGATATTGTTTATGTCTGCTTTACGGATTACGACCCTCTTATTGAAAACAAATACGTTGCTTTTGAGAAAGTCGGTGTCAATAATACATTCGGAGAATATCTCGCATCTCTTGGGATGACACAGGCGAGAATAGCCGAGACCGAAAAATATGCGCATGTGACTTTCTTCTTTAACGGCGGTGTTGAAGAACCCAATCCGGGAGAACAGAGGATACTTGTAAAATCACCGAAGGTTGCAACTTATGACCTTAAACCCGAGATGAGTGCTTATGAAGTTTGCGATAATCTTGTCAAAGCCATCAAGTCGGATAAATATGATGTTATAATCATTAACTTTGCAAATCCCGATATGGTAGGTCATACCGGAGTACTTGAAGCCGCGATCAAAGCTATAGAAGCTGTTGATGAGTGTGTAGGCAGGGCTCTTGAAGCAATCAAGGAAGTTGACGGAGTAATGTTTGTATGTGCGGATCACGGAAATGCGGAGCAGCTTATCGATCCTGAGACAGGAGAGCCGCATACGGCTCATACGACCAATCCGGTGCCGTTTATTCTTGTTAATTATGATAAGGATTACACTCTGCGTGAAGGAGGATGTCTTGCGGATATCGTACCGACACTTCTTGAATGCATGGGTCTTGAACAGCCGAAAGAAATGACCGGAAAATCACTGCTGATCAGGAAATAATCAAATTTAATAATTATTATATGGAAATACGGGTTTGTTTGTGGAAAATGCATAATTTGCTTGCAAACATACCCGTATTTTTTTATAATGTTAACTAGGTGCGAAGGCGCCTAATATACAATAATTGGAGGAAGTTACAATATGAAGGTTTACCCCAGCAACAAGATCCGTAATGTTGTTATTTTAGGACACGGCGGATGCGGCAAGACTACTTTGACGGAAGCTATGGCTTATTTGGCCGGAATTACCACCAGAATGGGTAAGACCGATGACGGTAATACAATAAGCGATTACGACAAAGAAGAACAGAAACGTCATTTTTCAATAGGAACAAGTGTTATACCGATAGAGTGGGATGATTGCAAGATCAATGTTTTTGATACTCCGGGTTATTTTGATTTCGTAGGTGAAGTGGAAGAAGCGGTTGGTGCTGCTGCCGGAGCGATCATAGTAGTATCGGGTAAAGCCGGTGTTGAAGTGGGTACGGAGAAAGCCTGGGAGATATGTGAAAAATATAAGCTTCCCAGAATATTCTTTGTTACGGATATGGATGTGGATAATGCCAGCTACAGAAAGATCGTTGAAGATCTTGAAGGTCTCTACGGCAAGAAGATCGCACCGTTCCATCTGCCTATCCGCGAAGATGAAAAACTTGTGGGCTATGTAAACGTAGTTAGTGAAAAAGGATTCAGATGGTCTGATGCAGGTAAAGCGGACGAATGTGATGTTCCCGATTACAGCCGTGAATATCTTGACAAGTACAGAGAATCACTTATGGAAGCTGTTGCCGAGACAAGCGAAGACTTTATGGAGAGATATTTTTCCGGTGAGACTTTCTCTGATTCCGAGATACGTTCTGCTCTTTATGCAAATATCAATGACGGAACAATAGTACCTGTTACGATGGGCTCCGGAATAATGTGCCGTGGCGTTTATACGCTTTTGGACGATATTATCAAATACTTTAAGAGCCCTGACCAGAGACAGCTTAACGGTATCAACCAGAAGACGGGTGAGATATTTGAAGCAAATTACGATTTCTCCAAGCCCAAGTCGGCTTATGTATGGAAAACCATCGTTGATCCCTTCATCGGAAAATATTCTTTGATCAAAGTCTGCTCCGGTGTCTTAAAGAGTGACGATACACTTTATAACAGTGAAAAGGATACTGAGGAGAGGATAGGAAAGCTTTACGTTCTTCGCGGCAACAAGCCTATTGAGGTCGGAGAACTTCAGGCCGGTGATATAGGTGCTCTTGCGAAACTTCAGAGTGTCAAGACCGGAGATACGCTATCAACGAAGTCCAATCCGGTCCAGTATCCGAAAACAGAGATCAGCAAGCCTTATACATACATGAGGTACAAAGCCAAGAACAAAGGTGACATTGATAAAGTCTCATCGGCACTTTCCAAGATCATGGAAGAAGATCTTACGGTCAAAAACGTTAATGATGCTGAAAACAGGCAGAGCCTTATATATGCGCTTGGAGATCAGGCAATCGAGATAGTTGCAAGTAAACTTGCAAACGTATACAAGGTTGAGATAGAGCTTGAGCAGCCCAAAGTTGCTTACAGGGAGACGATCAGGAAAACTTCCGATGTGGAGGCGAAATACAAGAAGCAGTCGGGCGGTCACGGTCAGTACGGACATGTTAAGATGAAATTCGAGCCTCTCGGGAATATGGAGAAGGCATTCGAATTTGAGCAGATAGTTGTCGGAGGAGCGGTTCCGAAGAATTATTTCCCGGCTGTTGAAAAAGGACTTGCTGAATCTGTTCTTAAAGGCCCTATGGCAGCATATCCCGTTGTCGGTGTTAAGGCTATATTATACGATGGATCATATCATCCTGTTGATTCTTCGGAGCAGGCATTCAAGATGGCTACGATTCAGGCTTTCAAAAAAGGCTTTATGGAAGCCGGCCCGGTTCTTCTTGAGCCTATAGCTTCTCTTAAGGTAACTGTTCCGGATCAGTATACGGGTGACGTAATGGGAGACCTTAACAAGAGACGCGGAAGAGTGCTCGGAATGAATCCTATCGGAGGAGGCAAACAGGTAGTTGAGGCCGAGATCCCGATGACCGGACTGTACGGATACTGTACGGTGCTCAGATCCATGACAGGAGGCCGCGGCGTATATGAATATGAATTCATAAGATATGAGCAGTGTCCTTCGGATGTACAGGAGAAGGAGGTTGCGGCAAGGGCAAGCAAACTTACGGATGAAAATGCCGAATAAATTAACAGTATAAAGCATAATAAGATCCGGCCTACATATTGTAGGCCGGATCTTTATTATCGGAAAACCACGAAATCAGGAATAAACGACCTGGTTTCGCCCGTTCTCTTTTCCTTTATAGAGCCGTTTGTCGGCAATCTCTATCAGAGTTTTAACCTTGGCCGAAGAATAATAACCGGAAACTCCGAGGGTAATCGTAATATGAATACTTTTACCTTCATAATAGAACTCAAAAGACTCGATTGCCGCTCTTATTCTGTTGGCAACTTCAACCGCAATTTCCGGTCCGTCATTTACGAGGATCAGGAATTCTTCGCCGCCCCATCTGCATGCGCTGTCTTTGGCTCTTATCTGGGCTGATATGATCTTACTGATATTCTGGAGAACAAAATCACCGCAATCATGTCCGTATGTATCATTGACTATTTTGAAATGGTCAATATCCGCCATTATAAGACTATACGGAACATCGTTGATAATAGCGTTACGGTGAGTATGGTTAAGACGCTCATCCATACTTCTTCTGTTAAGAAAATGGGTGAGAGGATCGTAACTTGCTTCGTCTTCAAGCCTTTCCTGTTCGCTTTCCATTTTAAGCTGCATGGAATTGACTTCAATGGCAAAGAGGGCGGAGAACATAAAAGTCAACCCAAGCCCTGTGATCAAATTCATATAGTTAAGGATTATTTCCGGTGCCATCTTCAGATTCCCTGACAGCGGCGGGATGACATATGTAATGCCGCGCATAACCATGTATGCAAGAAACACAATTCCGGATGTAATAAACGGATAGACAAGCTTTCTTTTCATGGCCGTTATGGAAAAAGCAAGATAGAAAGATATCGGTATAAGAGCAATCAGGTAAAACATGAAACCGAAATTCCACCCTACGAACAGAGTTGACAGACATGAGTGGATAACAACTTCCGCAAGCATAGTATAATACAGCCTGCCCCAAAGCCTGATATTGGATACGACTCTGGACAGATATGTGTACATGATCACAATGGCCGTATTGTATACCCCCATTACGGTAACACCCATAATATAGAATATGACCATAAAGATAAAATGAATCACGGCAACAGCGGTCAGCATAACAGAGTATCTGATTGCATCGTAATTCGTCTGTGAATCATCCTGATGTCCGTATATTAATTTCTGGAGCATATCCCAATACCTCCGAAATATAAATCGCTGATATTATAACAGTTTTTTGATGTTTTATCCATATTATCGGGTGGATTTATAATCAGGCTTCTGCCAAAAAACCGGTTTACAAACATATGTTCGCGTAGTATTATTTTCTATATGAATAAAAGGGATATAATTCTACTGGCTGTTGTTATTGTAATATCCGCAGTTTTATTTGTTCCGACTCTGTTTCATAAGAGCGGGACCGAGGCCTTTGTATACGTTAACAAAGAATTGTACGGACGATATGATCTGGCAGAGCATAAGGAATTAATTATCGACAGTAACGGGATAACCGATGATATAGTGATAGGGGATGGGTATGTATATATGAAAGATGCAACCTGTCCGGGAAGACAGTGTGTTCATAGCGGCCGGATCAGCGGCAACAACGAGAGTATATGCTGTGCCCCTGCCGGTGTCATGATAGTTGTTAAGTCTGAAAAGGACTCTGAATATGATGCGATCACCAGGTAGGAAAATCACAACGGCGGCGGCTTTTGTTGCTCTCGGGCTGATCATGGGATATATTGAATCATTTATTGTACTGCCTGTCGGTATTCCGGGGGTTAGGATAGGAATAGCAAATATTGCCGTTGTATTAGCCATGTATCTGTTAGGACCCGTTTACGGCGGGTGCATTTTACTGGTCAGAGTTATCCTGTCATCGATGCTATTCGGAAGCGGTGCAAGTTTTTTGTACAGTCTGTGCGGCGGGGCATTCTCGTATGTGGTTATGGTTTTATTATCCAGGCACGGGTTTTCGATATACGGGGTGAGTGTTGCGGGTGCGGTTGTTCATAATATTGTGCAGACGGTGGTGGCATATATTCTGATGGGGAGCATCTATGTCATGTACTATATCCCGCCTCTTATGTTTATCGGAGTTTTTGCCGGGTTACTTGTAGGTTTTGTATCGGATATAATGTACAAAAGATTACGCAGGATTATGATCTTTAATGAGGAGGGCATATGATCGGATATTTGAAAGGGGAAGTAGCCGGAATATATGAAGACCGGATCGTTCTTGAAGTTGGAGGAATCGGCTACAATATATTCATGGCTGCAAGCAGTCTTGATCTTATTGACGGAGTCGGGGAAATAATCAAAATATACACATATCTGCTTGTTCGGGAAGATGCATTGTCTCTATACGGATTTCTTACCAAAGATGATCTTGAGTTGTACAAGCTCCTGATAAGTGTTAACGGTATCGGTCCGAAGGGGGGACTTGCGCTTCTTTCCGTTATGACATCCGATGATCTTCGCTTCGCTATTTTATCGGGTGATGCAAAGCAGATAGGGAAAGCTCCGGGTATCGGGCCCAAAACAGCCCAGCGCCTGATCATAGATCTGAAGGATAAAGTCAGTCTTCAGGATGCTTTTGAACTTAAAACGGAGAATACAGCCCGGAATAAGGAAAAAGACACTCTCGGGGTTATACGGGAAGAAGCCGTTGAGGCACTTACAGCACTCGGGTATTCACAGTCTGACAGTTACAGGGCGGTTCGCAGTGTAGGAAACGATGTCAATGATGTGGAGTCGGTTTTAAAAGCGGCTTTAAGCAATATGTCAAAGTTTTAGGTGATATGGGATGAACAGAACTATCGAAACAAACCTTACCGAGGAAGATATCAAGATTGAAGGGAGTCTTAGGCCTACGGAACTTGATAATTATATCGGTCAGGAAAAGGTTAAGGCAAATCTGAAAGTTTATATAGAAGCCGCCAAAGGCAGGGGGGATACACTTGATCATGTATTGTTCTACGGACCTCCGGGTCTTGGCAAGACGACTCTTGCATGCATTATCGCAAATGAAATGGGTGTCGGCATTAAGATAACAAGCGGGCCGGCCATTGAAAAGCCGGGTGAGATCGCTGCGATTCTGAACGGGCTGTCCGATGGCGATGTACTGTTTATCGATGAGATACACAGACTTAACAGACAGGTTGAAGAAGTGCTGTATCCTGCTATGGAGGATTTTGCGATTGATATTATGGTTGGAAAAGGTCCTACCGCCAGGTCCATAAGACTTGATCTGCCTAAGTTTACCCTTGTCGGGGCGACTACGAGAGCAGGACTTCTTACTGCTCCTTTAAGAGACCGTTTCGGTGTACTAAGCCGCCTGGAATTCTACAATACAGAGGAGCTGGCAACAATTATAGGTAATTCAGCAGCTGTTTTAAATGTTGATATCGAACCAAAGGGTGCATTTGAACTTGCAAGAAGAAGCCGGGGAACACCCAGACTTGCAAACAGACTGTTAAAGAGAGTCCGTGATTTTGCCCAGGTTCGCTATGATGGTGTTATTACCGAAACAGTAGCAAGGGAAGCCCTTGATCTGATGGGTGTAGATCCTATGGGGCTTGATTCGGCTGACCGCAACCTGCTTCTTACTATGATACATAAGTTCGCCGGAGGTCCTGTTGGACTTGATACTATTGCAGCTGCTATCGGAGAGGATTCCGGAACAATATCAGATGTTATTGAACCTTATCTTATTCAGAACGGATTTATTAACCGTACACCGCAGGGAAGAGTGATTACTTCACGCTGCTATGAACACTTTTCGATTGCCCCTTTGCAAGAGGGATGATTTAAAGGTTGTTTTATTTTATCGATTTGGTTATAATCCTATATGTATTATTTGTTTGGAGGATAAGATGATCGGAAATAATGATATCGAAGTCGTTATTGGAGGTAAAGTTGTTACCCTGAGCGGTTCCGAGAGCGAAGAATACCTGCAGAAAGTTGCATCATATATAAATAACAAGATTGCCGAATACAGTAATGTTGATTCTTTCAGAAGACAGCCGGCAGATATGCAGAATGTTTTACTGCTCCTTAACATTGCGGATGATTATTTCAAGGTTAAAAAAGAGATCGATTCGCTTCAGGATGAGATAGAGGCCAAGGATCGTGAACTGTATGATCTCAAGCACGAACTTATCGCCTCACAGATCAAACTTGAGAGCAGAGAAAAACAGATTAAGAGTTTTCAGGGAAAATAATCAAAAGGATGTCGGAAGGCATCCTTTTTTAGTATAACGGAGATCAAACGGGATCATACCTGTCATGGAACAAAAAAAAGCTGAGTTATTATCACCTGCGGGGACATATGAATGTTTTCTGGCGGCTATAGCCGGCGGTGCGGATGCGGTATATCTTGGCCTTGACAGATTCGGGGCAAGAGCAAATGCCGGGAATCTGTCCATGGACGAGCTTTCGGAAGCACTCGATATTGCGCATATTCGCGGAAAAAAAATATATCTGACCGTCAATACACTTATGAAAGACGGTGAGATCGGCGAATTGTGTGATTTTCTGTACAAGCCGTATATATCCGGGCTTGACGGAGTGATAGTGCAGGATGTCGGTGCTATGTCGGTAATACACGAAGCATATCCTGATCTTCCCATTCATGTAAGCACACAGGCAGCCATAACCGAAAGTTCGGGTGCTGAGTATTTAAAATCATTAGGTGTAACAAGAGTAGTTCCCGCCAGGGAGCTGACGCTCGGAGAGATCCGTAAAATGAAGCAGGAAACCGGACTCGAGCTGGAATGCTTTATTCACGGAAGTATGTGCTATTCATATTCGGGTAAATGCCTTTTATCATCATTTATAGGAGGAAGAAGCGGTAACCGCGGACGTTGTGCACAGCCGTGCCGTCTGATGTATGAGGGCCAATACCCTTTAAGCCTTAAGGATATGTGCACCATTGACATTCTTCCCGATCTTATCGCAGCGGGTATATCCTCTTTTAAGATAGAAGGGAGGATGAAAAGCAGCGAGTATGTCTATTATGTGACCGGTATATACAGAAAATATATTGATATTTGTTATGATTCGTCAAAGTACAGCGTAAGTGATGATGACCGCAAAAGGCTGATATCCCTGTACACGAGGAGCGGTAACTGTGACGGGTACTATTTCAGGCATAACGGGCGGGAAATGATAACGATGGACTCACCGTCCTATATTTCCGAAACCGACAAAAGTCTGCATGATGTTAAAAGCCTTGTTCCTGATGTGGATGTTAATGTCAAATGTACGATCAGGTGCGGAGAAAATGCTGTAATAACTGTTTCCGACGGTATTAACTCAACAACGACTGTTACCGATGTTACAGCCGATAAAGCCATTACCAGGGCTCTTACATTTGATGAAATAACAGCTTCGCTGAAAAAATGCAAAGGCTCGGGATTTTGTGTTAACGAATGTACGATCGAATGTGATGATGACATTTTTATTCCCAAAGGCAGATTAAATGAGATCAGAAGAGCAGGACTCGAATCATTCAAACGATCTGTCACTGCACCATATAAACGTCCGGCTGCAGCTGCCGGCACCGGAACTAAAAATCACTATTCTTCCGAAGCAAAACCCGGGAAGGTAAATGTTATCGCAGGCATTGTAAGTAAGAGGCAGCTGGGAGCTGTGTTATCAAGCGAATGTGACGGGATTGCCATACCTATGTGTATTTTCGAGGATTGCATGGCAAACTTAAAATCAGCCCCGGATAAGGAACTATATATAGAATTACCTTACATAATCAGGGCGGAAGGCCGCCAAAACAGCAGTGAGAACATCGAAAGATTTGTAAAGCATGTTTTAAAAAAATACCGTATTGCAGGGTTTTATGTATCAAACCTGGAGTCAGTCAGGATCCTGTCACACATAAGCGACAGACCTTTGATTATTGCCGATGTATTTTTATATGCTTATAATAATGAGGCGTATGATTTTTTCCTAAGAAACGGAGTAGATAAAACCACGGTTCCGGTTGAACTTAACCGGAGAGAATTGATTAAAAGGGGAATAAAGGCTGAGGAACTTATCGTATACGGCCGATCGCCTGTTATGGTAAGTGCCAATTGTATTTACAAAACTCTGTACGGTTGTGAACCTGCCGGGGAAGGCGGTATGTACCTTACAGACAGAAAAAATGAAAAATTGTTTGTAAACCGTATATGCAAAGAGTGTACAAATGTAATCTATAACAGTGTTCCAACATGTATTACCGACGAAGAAGAGCTGTTTGATGAGATACGTCCATCGTCAGTAAGGTTTTGCTTTACAGATGAAGATGGGGACAGGATCAAACGTATTCTTGACGGATATTATGATCTTCGAAACGATAACGGTTCTACGAGGGGTCAGTTGATTGACAAATATACAAGAGGACACATAAAAAGAGGAGTCGAATAAGGGTGGACAGGATCTTAATCGAAATCTGCAGATATCTGATAATCATCTGTATGTCTGTATATACTATACAGTGTTTTGCGGTTTTCAGATTCTCGAATGAATACGACCGCAAAGGCATATATCTCCGACAGAACTTCTTTATGGTCGCTATACATTTTATGTCGTTTCTGTCGCTTTATGCTCAGGATGGGGATATCAAGTATTTCAAGGCATATCTGATACAACAGATAGGCGTACTTATAATACTTGCAGCATATAAAACGGTATATCCGAGGTCAAACAGCCTGATAATCAACAATATGTGTATGCTACTTACGATTGGACTGATCATCCTGACAAGGATTTCGTATGCCAAGGCAATGAGACAGTTCTATATAATCATGGGTTCGGCAGCGGTAACTTTCATTGTTCCTTTTATAATCAGCAGAATACGTTTCTTTGAAAAATTCAAATGGATATATGTTGCCGCAGGACTCGGATCATTAGTTGCGGTTTTGATGTTTTCCGCGGTTGTTAACGGTTCAAAGCTTAATATCAATATAGCAAGCTACACTTTTCAGCCGTCGGAATATGTTAAGATCATCTTTGTATTTGCCATAGCGTCGATCCTTGCAAGAAATCATCAGTTCAAAGATGTGATCATAAGCGCCGTTGTGGCAGGGATACATATTATGATCCTTGTACTGTCAAAGGATCTCGGAAGCGCTATCATTTTTTTTGTAGTGTATATCTCCATGCTTTATGCCGCGACAAGAAATGTTGTGTATTTCCTGGCGGGATTTGCCGGAGGGGGAATAGCTTCCGTAGCCGGTTACAAGTTATTTCGTCATGTAAGAGTAAGAGTTACGGCTTTTCTTGATCCGATGGGGACGATTACCAATGAAGGATACCAGATCGCCCAGAGCCTGTTTGCCATAGGTACCGGAGGATGGCTCGGAATGGGGCTTGGAGAAGGAGCTCCCAACAACATCCCTGTTGTAGCTGCCGATTTTGTATTTGCAGCGATCTGTGAGGAACTCGGAGTTGTATTCGGTATGTGCCTTATTCTGTTATGCCTCTCATGTTTTGTGATGTTTATGAACATTTCGATGAAATTTGAAGATCCCTTCTTTAAGCTTGTTGCGTTAGGTCTGTCGGTTGCCTATATTTTCCAGGTCTTTCTTACGATCGGAGGCGTCATTAAATTTATCCCGCTTACCGGAGTGACGCTGCCGTTTGTCAGCTACGGAGGAACAAGTGTTGCTGTGACATTTTGTGTATTTGCCGTTATACAGGGGCTTTATATAGCAAAAGGCAGAGATAACAAAAAGCCCTATGTTCCTACACCGGACGATTTTAAGACGGAAAACCTCAATATAGTCGACCTCGAAAGGGAATTAAATGATAACGTTTAGAAACAAAACAAATGCCCCGAATACAAATGTAAAAAGAGGCCGACACCATATCGATTCCAATCGTGAGATCGGTTTTATAACATACATGTTTATAGCCGTATTTCTTGTAATGCTCGGCTATTTGGGATATTTTACCCAGGTTAAGAGCAAGACTGTGATCAATAATACATACAATAAGAGGCAGGCTCTGCTTGAATCAAGACTTATAAGAGGAGACATACTCTCAAGGAACAACGATATACTTGCCACTACCCGATCGGATAATGACGGCGGATATTACAGAAGTTATCCCTACAGAAACACATTTGCCCATATAGTGGGTTATTCGACGCATGGTGTGCTCGGTATCGAGAGCATGGAAAACTATACGCTTCTTACGTGCGATGCGAATATAGTCAGCAGGATATCGAATGATCTTGCAGGCCGCAAAAATCATGGGAATAACGTTTATACCACCCTTGATACGAAAATGCAGGAAGCCGCTTATGATGCCATGGATGACAGAAAGGGAGCGGTCGTGGCCATGAATGTCAAAACGGGAGAGATATTGTGTGTTGTTTCCAAACCGGATTTCGATCCCAACGAAGTTATCGGACACTGGGACAGGCTGAATAGTGATGAAGAAAACAGCCCTCTCTTAAACAGGGCTTTTCTCGGCTCTTATCCTCCAGGTTCGACCTTCAAGATAGTAACAGCTCTCGAATATTTAAAAGAGCATAACGGGGATGTTTCGGATTACGGGTTTGAATGTAAAGGCAGCTTTGAATATAAAGGCTCATTAATAAACTGTTTTAATGAAACAAGTCATGGCTGGGTCAATTTTGATGACAGTTTTGCCCAGTCATGTAATTCAAGCTTTGCCAATATATCGTCTACTCTTGATAAAAGAAAATTTGCCGGCACAATAGATGAATTATTGTTTAACAGTGAACTTCCCCTGCCCTTTAAGTATTCTGTGGCTTATTCTGATATAGGTCCGGATTCTTCCACCGATGACCTTCTTCAGACCGGAATAGGACAGGGTCGTACACTTATCAGCCCTGTGCATATGCTTATGATAACATCAGCCATTGCCAATAACGGTATACTGATGAGACCTTACGTTATTTCCGAGATCCAAAATGCTGACGGCGGAGTGATAACCAAAACAAGGGTCCGCGAGTACGGACAGCTTATAGATGAACAATATACTGAAAGCCTTCAAAAAATGATGAGGGAAGTTGTAGTAAACGGGACTGCAAAAAGGCTTTTGGACACAAACGGTTATTCGGTATCCGGTAAGACGGGATCCGCTGAATATTCCTCAAACAAATCACTTTCACACGCCTGGTTTACGGGGTTTGCGGGCCGCGATGAGCCTGAAATTGCGGTTACCGTAATCGTTGAAGGCGGAGGCTCGGGAGGGGCTGTTGCCGCTCCGATAGCAAAAAGAGTATTTGACGCATATTTTAACTGATGATATTATTTATTTCGTTTATTGCAAATATTGAGGTTGAATATGATTGAAGCAGTCAGTTGCGGGGGTCTTGTGATCCACAGGGGTAAGATCCTTCTGCTTTACAAGAACTATAACAACAGATATGAAGGATGGGTTTTGCCGAAGGGAACCGTTGAAGAAGGCGAAACTTTTGAGAAAACCGCTCTTCGTGAGGTAAAAGAGGAGTCGGGAGTTGACGGGGTAATAGTTGAGTATATCGACAAAACAACTTATTCTTTTGTTGTACCGGAAGATACCGTCTCTAAAGAGGTTCACTGGTATCTTATGAGATCGGATAGTTACGAATCTTCCCCGCAGTCGGAGGAGTATTTCCGTGACAGCGGGTATTATAAATATCATGAAGCATATCATCTGCTTAAATTTGACAATGAAAGAGCGATCCTCGAAAAAGGCTATAATATATACAAGAAACTGAAAAGAGAGCAGAAATGGAATTAAAAAGCTTTGGTAAGTTCATACCAAAGCTTTTATTGACAGATTCTTCTGTGTGGCAAGATCTATATATTTGCCGTCGGTTGTCCTGACCATCGGTTTGGAGTATTTCTGTTTGTTAATTAGAACGACGACACAAACCGTACCGTCATTTAATTCAACTTCCTTGCCTATGTACTCCTCAACCATTCGTTCGAGAAAAGTCATATAGTAGCCTGTATCGTATTTGCCGTACCCGTCTTTTTCAAATATTTCTATGACAGTAAACGGACACAGAGGAGCCCTGTAAGATCTGTAACTTGTCATGGCTTCATAACTGTCAAGAATCGCAATGATCTTGGCAAACTGATCAATCTGTTCATCAACAAGTCCGCTGGGATACCCGGTACCGTCGATCCTTTCATGATGCATGAGCGCGCATAACTTAATCCGTTCATCAAGTTCAAGGGGCTGAAGGATCTTGTATCCGTTAGCGGCATGGGATTTGATCATATTAAATTCGTCATCCGACAACCTTCCCTGTTTGAGAAGAATTTCAAGAGGAATAACAAATTTACCTATATCATAGTAAAACCCGCATAATACCAAAGATCTTGCATCTTCATCATTGAGCCTGAACCATTTGGCGGTATAATTGCATATAAGCGCTACATTAATGGAATGGGTATACAAAAAATCGGCTTCTGCCGTTTCAAGGACAGACAGCATATCAAGAATTGTTATCTTGCTGTGTTTGAAGGGAGCGGTAATATCCTCGATAATATCAAACAGTTTGGTACTGTCAAGCGGAATACGCGAGTGCAGAAACTGTTCCATCATTTTTTTGTATTCAAAAAAGTTCTTCGAATACAATTCGAAAAATTGCTTGAAGGTTTTACTTACCTTGATCTTTTCAAAATAAGTCGTAAGAAAATCTTCGGGCTCTTTGACGTTTACGCAACTGATATTGGCTATATTAAGCTTTTGAATCAGAAATTTATCCAGGGAAGTGTTCTTTTTGACAATTACATTCCCCTTATGATCGAGAACATCCTCGGCGGCGACATCACCGGGTTTCAAAGATATTACGGCTTTAAGTTCCATGATTTATACCCCTTTTAAGCCTAGTATAAAAATCACATTGTTTATTGTCAATAATAAGGATTAACTTTTTTGCCTGTTTTTGATATAATCAATTGAGTTTTTGGATATAATACTACGGAGTGGGAAAGTGGTTCGTTTTGTTGACAGGCCCTATTTGACCGAAAAGGTAACCGGCAAAATCTCAAGTATTAAATGGAAAATGGCTTGCGGTATCGGTATGGTTGGCTATCATTTTATTACGCTTTCCGATAACGATAAGGATATTTTTGATATATATCCGGCTGCGGTTTTCAAGCAGAAACACTTCAGGAAAAGCGATCGTATCATCATCGGTGTTGCAGACAGTATCGATTCGGCCCGTGAGCTTACAGGCAATATGATCAAAGAATGCCTTGATAAATGCGGGAACCTGGATGATGTACGCGGATTTTACGAGAGATTCATCAGGGAACATCTTTAATGCTTGCTGTATTTTTGACAATCCTTAAGATCATAGGAATCACGGTGCTTTGTATCATAGCATTTGTGTTGCTGGTTGTAGCCCTCGTATTGTTTGTGCCTGTCAGATATAAGGTGTCTGCCGACAGATCTAAGGATGCGGATGATTTTACGGCAGATGTAAATGTCAGTTTTCTTCTTCATATTCTGTCTGCTACAGTTCGTTATGACAAGGAACTGTACACGAGTGTCAGAGTATTCGGGATTAAGTTAAAGATCGGGAATAAGGCCAAGAAGGAAGAGAAAACTGAAAATGTTGAAGAGCCGCCGGCAAATAATGAAACTGACGCTGCCCGGCCCGAAGATTATACGATAGACTGGAATGAAGAAGACACTACTGTAAAGGATGACACAACCGTAAAAGATGATGACTTTTCGGATAATGACACAAAGGATGACGAATTATTCGAAAAGATCGAAAGAATTATTGAATCCTTTGTCTCCAAATTTGAATCTTTATCGGAAAAATATGATAGAATAAAAAAAGATTTAAGATTTTGGGACAGGATGATCAATGATTCCAAAAATCAAAACGCGGTTAATGTTATTAAAAAGCAGCTTATCGTACTGCTTCGGCTGATAAGGCCCAGGAGAGTCAAAGGGTTTATACACTTCGGGTTTGAAGATCCCGCAACCTGCGGCAAAGTGCTGATGTATCTGTCAATGATATATCCCGTGCTTCCGCGTAAACTTGTATTTGATCCGAGTTTTAACGATACGGATATTTACGGAAATATAGTTATCAAAGGCCGTATTTTCCTGATAGTTATAGCCCTCTGCCTTATAAAGCTGTATTTCAACAAAGACGTTAAACGAATGATAAGACTGTATAAAAAACATAAGAACAAATAGAAATATATATAAGTTTGGAGGATAATCATGGCAGAAAGTAGTTTTAATTCGGTTGTTGATACACTTCTTGACGGGATGAAAGGTTTTCTGTCAAGCAAGACGGTTGTAGGGGAGCCTGTTGTTATTAAGGATACCATCATTGTTCCGTTTGTTGATGTTTCTTTCGGAGTCGGAGCAGGAACATTCCGCGGTGATAAAAAGGATAACGGTGCAGGCGGACTTACAGGGAAAATGAATCCGACCGCTGTGCTTGTTATACAGAATAATTCAACCCGTGTTGTTTCCATTAAGAATCAGGATTCCATTACGAAGATCATCGATATGGTTCCTGAGATTATGAATAAGATTACTGCCAAAAAAGAATCCAAACTTTCGGATGAAGAGGTTTTGGAAGCAGTAGAGGATAGCGAAAAGGAATAATAACCGGTTAACGGCAAAATAAAAGAACCTCCGAAGAGGTTCTTTTATTTAAACGAAAACGGATCTATGCTCTTTCAACCTTATCGGATTTCAAACATCTTGTACATACATGAAGAGTAGTAGGTGTCCCGCTAACCATGCATTTTACACGCTTAACATTTGAATGGAAGATCCTGTTTGATCTTCTGTGTGAGTGGCTCACGTTATTTCCGAAGTGAACGCCTTTTCCGCAAATATCACATTTAGCCATTTTGATAAACCTCCTTTAAGACTTTTCGTATTCTATCAAATGTTTATATTCTTTGCAAGTAAAAGTTTATAAGTCTTGTTGATTTTTTCTGTTTAATTTAATAATATTTGTGTGTATAATGCTTTAATGAGGACTAAAATGGTCGAAATATAAGGAGGTTTCATATGAAGGAAGCTTTGGCAACAGGTTCCGGCAATCTTATAATCGATGTGGATGTAGTGGCTCAATATGCCGGAAGTGTAGCTGTTGAGTGTTTTGGAATAGTCGGAATGGCAGCCGTGAGTATGAGTGACGGAATAGCCAAGATGCTGAAAAAGGAAAACCTGACAAGGGGTATTAATGTAGAGATGATTAATGACAAGCTTACGCTTGATTTTCATGTTATAGTCAGTTACGGAGTCAATATAAGAGCCGTTGCATCTAATCTTGTCAATAATGTCAAGTACAAGGTTGAAGAATACACCGGTTTTGAGATCGGCAAAATCAACGTTTTTGTTGAAGGTGTCCGGGTTATCGATTAAAGGAGGATAGTCAAGTGCAGTCAAATAAGATCGATGCCGGCACATTTTCGAAGATGTTTCTGTCCGGTGCGAGAAGGCTTGAAGCCGAAAAGGATATTATTAACGAATTGAATGTTTTTCCGGTTCCCGACGGGGATACCGGTACAAATATGTCACTAACGATCATGTCTGCTGTTAATGAGGTTGAAAGTATCGCAGATTTAAATATGGCAACACTTTCAAAGGCCATTTCATCCGGATCGTTGCGCGGTGCAAGAGGTAATTCCGGAGTTATTCTCTCCCAGCTGTTCCGTGGATTTACCAAAATAATCAAAGATAAAGATGAGCTGGATATGGATGTTTTCACCCAGGCTCTTCAAAAAGCCGTTGAGACCGCATACAAGGCGGTCATGAAACCGAAAGAGGGTACGATACTGACGGTTGCAAAAGGAGTGGCACAGAAGGCTCTTGAGATCAACGGCACAGCCGATGATTTTGATTCTTTTTTCAAGGAAATAATATTCTACGGAGAGGAAGTCCTTAAGAAAACACCTGATATGCTCCCGGTCCTTAAAGAAGCAGGTGTTGTTGATTCGGGAGGACAGGGACTTATTGAAATACTCAAGGGCGGATATGCCGCTTATTCGGGTGAAGATGTTGATGAGATCTTTATTAGTTCCAAACCGGCAGTTGCCCCTCCTGTTGAAAAGGAGAAAATCATAACATATGAAACCTCTCTGACGATAATAAAAAGTGGTTCGTTTGAGGATAGTGATATTGATTCCCTTGCCGAATTTGCGGATGCTTACGGGATAGGTACCAAAATATCGGATCAGGGTGATAAAATCTCGGTTTGTATATATACCGATGAACCCGGAAGAGTTATCTCAAAGTGCCTTTCTTTCGGATCCATTGATGATGTTATTGTTAAACCAAGAGATAAGGATGAGATAGGGGATAAAGTCGCAACCGGCGGAGAAGAAATATGTATCGAAAGAAAGGCCGATGTTGTATCAAAGCCCCGGGAAGATGCTCCGGCCCCCGCAGATATGTCTCAAAACGAGAACAGTGAGAAAGAAGAGAGCCCTAAAGAGCCCGCAAAAGAAATGGGATTTGTGGCTGTATCATGCGGAAAGGGTCTTGACGAGATATTTACCAGTCTCGGTGTAGATTACCTTATCACCGGAGGACAGACGATGAATCCGTCAACCGATGATATGATAAATGCCATCAATAAGGTAAATGCCAAAACGGTATTTATTCTCCCGAATAATAAGAATATCATTCTTGCTGCCAATCAGGCCCAGTATCTTGTTGAAGACAAAGAGATAATAGTTATCCCTACCAAAACAATTCCGCAAGGTATTACAGCGCTTATCACATTTATGAATGACGGGACTGCATCGGATAATGAGAGTGCCATGAATGCGGCAATTTCATCTGTGAAGACAGGTCAGGTCACTTACGCGGTAAGAGATACATCCATCAACGGTATCGATATACAAAAGGGCAATATAATGGGTATCGGTGATCATGAGATCCTCGCCGTAGGAAATGTTGTTGAAGATACGGCAATGGATATGCTCGTTAAGATGGTCGATGACGAATCCGAAGTAATAAGCATTTATTTCGGGGATGAAGTTGATGAAGAAATAGCAAATGATTTTTCTCAGGCTGTGGAAAAGAAGTATCCGGATCTTTCCGTCGAGCTTCATTTTGGAGGACAGCCCATATATTATTACATAATTTCAGTAGAGTAATATGACCGAACTTAATGCTTTACGCGGCATAGGTGAAAAAACAGCAAAACTTTACGGTAAACTCGGAATAGATACCGTAGAGTCTGCTGTTTTTTACTTCCCGAGAGATTATATCAAATACGAACCCGTTACCCAATCATGTGATTTTAAAACGGATGTTATTACTGCTTTTGAAGCTGTTATTGTAAAAAGACCGCTTACGAGAAGGGTAAAAAAGCTTTCAATAACAACCGCTACTCTTGTTGCGGGGAAAATACCGGTTACTTCCACCTGGTTTAATATGCCGTATCTTGCTCAAAGCTTAAAGGCAGGAAGCTCATATATATTCCGTGGCAGATTAAGCGTAAAGGGTGACCACTACCATATCGACCAGCCCCAGATATTTACAAAGGAACACTATGAAGAAATGTGTGAGCGGATCAGTCCGTTATATCCGCTTACAAAAGGTCTTACGAATAATGCCGTAACCTCAACGGTAAAGAAAGCTTTTGATTATCTTGACGGAAACTATGACAAAGAAGTATATGAAATGCATTTTCCGCAGGATGAGGAAACGCTTAAGGCGGCAAGGGATAAGCTGGTTTATGAGGAATTCCTGGCTTTTATCATAAGGCTGCGACTCGCAAAATCTGCAAAAGAGACTGCAAAGAATGATTTTAATATAGTAGAAGTTGCCGAGTGTAACAGAATTATTGAAAATCTTCCTTACAGACTGACTGCGGCCCAGGAAAACGTATGGAAGGAGATCAGCTCGGATCTGTGTTCGGACAATTCAATGCGTAGGCTTATACAGGGGGATGTAGGGTCGGGCAAAACAATTCTTGCGACTCTTGCCGCTGTTATGGTAGCAGTAAACGGCTATCAAAGTGCGATAATGGCACCGACAGAAATACTTGCAGGCCAGCATTATGAATCGATAACAAAACTCCTTGATAAATGTCGGATTGACGTAAAAGTGGTTCTTCTTACAGGTTCAATGTCGGCTGCGGCCAAGAAAAGCGTACATGCATTAATAGAAAAGGGCGAAGCCGGTATTATCATCGGAACTCATTCTTTGTTCCAGGATAAAGTTATATACAAGGATCTCGCACTTGTTGTAACCGACGAACAGCACAGATTCGGCGTTAACCAGAGAAGCTTGCTTATGTCCAAAAATAACCTTACAAATTGTCATGTGCTTGTTATGAGTGCAACACCCATTCCGCGGACACTGGCAATCATCCTGTATGGTGATCTTGATATTTCATTGCTGAACGAGATCCCTGCCCACAGAAAACCGGTTAAAAATGCGGTTGTAGGAGAGAATTACCGTAAAAAGGCATATGAATTCTTCGAAAAAGAAATCAGAGACGGGCATCAGGTTTATGTAATATGTCCGCTGATAGAAGAAAGCGAAGGGATTGAAGCCAGAAATGTTACCGATACGGTAAGGGAGCTGGAAAACTATTATGAGGGCAGAGTTAAGATCGGAATGCTCCACGGCAGAATGACAGCCGATAATAAACAGAAGATCATGGAATCTTTTGCAGGCGGTGCAATCGATATTCTTGTATCAACAACGGTCGTCGAAGTCGGAGTAAATGTACCGAATGCTACTGTTATGATGATCGAGAATGCCGACAGATTCGGACTGGCTGCGCTGCATCAGCTCCGGGGAAGGATCGGAAGAGGAGCTGCCCAGTCATATTGCATTTTTATGACGACGGGAGATCCGGAGAAGAACAAGAGACTTGAAATACTTAAATCTACAAACGACGGGTTTAAAATAGCGGAAGAGGATCTGAAATTAAGAGGTCCCGGTGATATGTTCGGCCTCAGACAGTCAGGAGATATGAAGTTCATGCTTGCGGATATTTATACCGATTCCGGCCTGTTAAAAAAGGCAGCAGAAGATGCCGCCCGTATACTGAGATCGGATCCCGATCTTTCCCGTGCCGAAAACAGAAAGCTGAGGGAAGCGGTATTCAGACAGGGAGGGTTGAATGATATAGCCTCATCCATGTAATACAACAAGTTGTGTTTTGATGCTTGAAAATTCAATATATTGTGCTATAATTTACCGGATGGGATGTGTAATGATCGCGAGGGGCGGTCATTGTAAGTTATAAGGGGTAGTATATGTCACCGAAATCAAATTATGATGCTAAGTCTATTACAGTTCTTGAAGGGCTTGATCCGGTCAGGGCTCGTCCCGGTATGTATATCGGAAGCACGACCACAAAGGGCCTTAATCATCTTATCTATGAGATTGTAGATAATTCCGTAGATGAACATTTAGCGGGTTTTTGCAACAGCATATGGGTAACTCTTGAAAGCGACGGAAGTGCTACTATAGAAGACAACGGCCGCGGTATTCCCGTGGGAATGCATGAAAAAGGTGTCAGCGCCGAGCGGGTTGTGTTTACGACACTTCATGCAGGAGGAAAGTTTGATAATGAGGTCTATAAAACAAGCGGAGGTCTGCACGGTGTCGGATCATCAGTCGTAAATGCCCTGTCCGAATATCTTGATATAGAGATAAAGCGTGACGGTAACATTTATCATGACCGTTATTCAAGAGGGATCCCGGTGATCGAACTTGACAAGGGTCTTCTTCCGGTTATCGGCAAGTCCAGGAACACAGGTACCAAGATCAATTTTATGCCGGACGGAGAGATATTTGAGAAAACAAGGTTCAAAGAGGAAGATATCAAGTCACGGCTTCACGAAACCGCATATTTAAATCCCGAACTTACGATATATTATTGTGACAAGAGAGTCACGCCTTTCGACAAAGAAGAATTCCATGAGCCCGACGGTATAATCGGGTTTATCAAAGATATCAACAATCATAAAGAACCGGTTTGCGAGCCTGTATATTTTAGCGGGATATGCGACGGAATTAATGTAGAGATTGCATTTCAGTATGTTAATGAATTTCATGAAATAGTACTGGGCTTTTGCAACAACATATACAATTCCGAAGGCGGAACACATCTTACCGGATTCAAATCAATGTTCACAAATGTAATGAATAATTACGCAAGAGAACTCGGTATACTCAAGGACAAAGACCAGAATTATACAGGTGCCGATATACGAAACGGTATGACGGCAATTGTGTCCATCAAGCATCCGGACCCCAGATTTGAGGGACAGACCAAAACCAAGCTTGATAACCAGGATGCAGCCAAATCCGTTTCCAAGATAACAGGAGATGAGTTACAACACTATTTTGACCGAAACCTTGATGCGCTTAAAGCTGTTCTTGCATGTGCCGAAAAGGCTGCCAAGATCAGAAAAAGCGAAGAAAAGGCGAAGACGAACATGCTTACACGGCAAAAGTACTCGTTTGATTCTAACGGAAAGCTAGCCAACTGTGAAAGCAAAGATCCGAAGAAATGCGAGATATTTATAGTCGAAGGAGACTCGGCCGGAGGAAGTGCCAAGACCGCAAGAAACAGAAATTACCAGGCTATCCTGCCGATCAGAGGTAAGATACTTAATGTCGAAAAAGCAAGCATTGACAAGGTCCTTGCCAATGCGGAAATCAAAACGATGATCAATGCTTTCGGATGTGGTTTTTCGGAAGGCTACGGAAATGATTTTGATATTGAAAAGTTACGATATGACAAGATCATAATCATGGCAGATGCGGACGTGGACGGGGCTCATATATCCACCCTGCTGCTTACTTTGTTTTATCGTTTCATGCCCGAACTGATCTATGAAGGGCATGTGTATATAGCCATGCCGCCGCTTTACAAAGCAATGCCGGCAAAAGGCGAAGATGAGTATCTGTATGATGACAAAGCACTTGCAGCATACAGGAAAGATCATACAAACTTTAAACTTCAAAGATATAAAGGACTCGGTGAAATGGATGCCGAGCAGTTATGGGAAACCACACTCGATCCGGCAGCAAGAAGGCTTAAACTTGTCGAGATCGAAGATGCAAGACTTGCAAGCAATACAACTGAGATGCTTATGGGTAATGATGTTGCACCCCGTAAGGATTTTATATACAGGCATGCGCAGGAAGCAGAACTTGATTACTAATTGACCCGTATGGAAAGTGAGTTTGAAAATGGCACAAAAAAAAGCACCGGAGATCATTGAAGAAAACATAATTAAGACAGAATACTCCGATGTTATGCAAAAATCATATATCGATTATGCAATGAGCGTTATTATTGCAAGAGCGCTTCCTGATGTAAGGGACGGTCTGAAGCCTGTTCAGAGAAGAACTCTGTACGATATGTATGAACTTAACAACCGGTACGACAGACCGCATCTTAAGTCTGCCCGTATTGTCGGTGATACTATGGGTAAATACCATCCTCACGGTGACAGCTCAATATATGACTGTCTTGTTGTGATGAGTCAGGACTTCAAAAAGGGGATGGCTCTTGTTGACGGGCACGGAAACTTCGGCTCAATAGAAGGAGACGGTGCCGCTGCGATGAGATATACCGAAGCAAGGCTTCGCAAAATCGCCCAGGAAGAGATGTTGTCCGACCTTGATAAAGATGTCGTTGATTTTGTGCCGAATTATGATGAGACCGATAAAGAGCCGGTTGTATTGCCTTGCAGATTTCCGAACCTTCTTGTTAACGGTTCCGAAGGAATTGCCGTCGGAATGGCCACCAACATGCCGCCGCATAACCTCGGAGAAGTAATAGATGCCGAAGTTGCTTATATGAAGAATAATATGATCACAACGGAGGAGCTTCTTAAGATCATGCCGGGACCTGATTTTCCGACAGGAGGTATCGTAACAAATCAGGATGAACTTAAGGAGATATATGAAACCGGAACCGGCAAGATCAAAATCCGCGGGAAAATAGAACTTGAAGTTGCAAAGGGCGGTAAGCCATCGCTTGTTATAACCGAGATTCCTTATACGATGATAGGAGCAAATATTTCAAAGTTCATGCTTGATATAGTATCTCTTATCGATACACGCAAGACAACCGATATTGTTGATATTTCCAATCAGTCAAGCAAAGAAGGAATCCGGATAGTTATTGAACTCAAAAAAGATGCCGATGTGGAAAACGTCAGAAACATGCTTCTCAAGAAAACGCGTCTTGAGGATACATTCGGCGTCAATATGCTTGCTATCAGCGATGGAAGGCCGGAAGTACTGGGCCTTAAGGCTATTATATCCCACCATGTTAATTTCATGAGGGAACTCGAGACCCGTAAGTATAAAACCCTCCTTACACGTGAACTTGACAAGAAAGAGATACAGGAAGGCCTTATTAAGGCAGTTGATGTTATAGATGTCATTATTGAGATACTTCGCGGATCCAAAGATATCAAAACCGCGAAAGCTTGTCTTACGGGCGGAATTACGGAAGGCATCAAGTTCAAATCAAGAATATCCGAAAAAATCGCAAGCCAGCTTAGGTTTTCCGACAGGCAGGCGTCGGCGATACTTGAAATGAGACTGTATAAGCTGATCGGACTTGAGATGGATGCCCTAATCGCGGAACATGACAAGACCCTCAAGGATATCAAGGAATTCAAAGAGATACTTACAAAACCCGAAAAAATGGATTCGGTTATAATAAAAGGTCTTGAAGCAGTTAAAAAGGAATACTCCAGACCGAGAAGAACCGCCATAGAAAACGCCGAGGATGTTGTCTTTGAAGAGAAGAAGACAGAGGAGATGGAAGTCGTATTTCTTATGGACAGGTTTGGATATGCCAAAACTGTTGATACTGCAACCTATGAGCGCAACAGGGATGCTGCCGATGCTGAATTTACCACAAGTTTCAAGTGCCTGAATACCGGAAGGATATGTATCTTTACCAATACCGGAGTAATGCACTCCGTTAAAGTATCGGATCTGCCCTTCGGAAAGTTCAGGGATAAGGGAATACCTATTGATAATGTCAGCAATTACAATTCATCCGAAGAGAGGATAATATATGTTCTTCCAATGGGAGACCTTGTACTTCAAAAGCTTATGTTCGGTACTAAAAATGGAATGTTTAAGCAGGTATACGGAAGCGAGTTTGATGTTATCAAACGTACCGTGGCAGCAACCGGTCTTGCCGATCAGGATGAAGTTATAAGTGTATTTCCTGTTACGGAACAAAAGTATGTCGTTTTACAGACTGAATTTGATGTATTTCTTAAGTTTGAACTTGATGAGATCCCGCTCAAGAAGAAAGGTGCCATCGGAGTCAGGGCAATTAAACTGACGGGAAACGATCATGTTTCAAATGTATATTATCTGTTTGAAGAAGATGATACGAGTGTCAAAGTCGGCAGCAGGGAAGTTTTGTTATCCAGACTCAAAGCTGCAAGACGTGACACTAAAGGCAGTAAACTCAGGGGCTGAGCGTCATGAGGGTTATCGCAGGAAGCGCCAGAAGGCTCACACTTGTAACTCCAAAGGGGAATGTAACACGTCCGACAAGTGATAAAGTAAAAGAGACTTTGTTTAATATCCTTGCCGACAGATTATATGGTGTCCGATTCCTTGATCTGTTTTCGGGAAGCGGAGGGATCGGTATTGAGGCTCTCTCCCGCGGAGCCTCCCGGTGTACTTTTATTGAGAAAGACAGGAATGCTGTTTCATGTATCAAAAAGAACCTTGCCACTACCGGCTTTGAAAATGTGGCAACGATCTATCCCTATGATGTCAGGACATGTCTTAACAATATTGAGACTTTTGGCGGCTATGATATCGTATTTATGGATCCGCCGTACGGGATGGGAATTGAGAAAGATGTACTTTCATTATTATCCGGATCGGATATAATAAAAAAAGATTCTCTTATAATCGTGGAAAGTTCGAGCACTACCGGATTTGATTATCTTGACGACCTGGGCTTTGATGCGGTAAGAATCAAGGAATACAAGAACAATAAGCATGTGTTTATACAATATAAAAGTTGATCCGACGGAGGCTGGTGTATGAAAAAAGCAATATATCCGGGTAGTTTTGATCCTGTTACATACGGTCACATAGACATTATCGAAAGAGCATCCGATATATTTGACGAACTGATCGTTGCTGTTCTTAACAACAAGGCTAAAACTCCGTTGTTTTCTGTTGATGAACGTGTTAATATATTAAATAAGGTTTTAGGTTCTTTGCCGAATGTAAGAGTGCTCAGTTATGAAGGGCTGCTGGTTGATTTTGCTGTTTCGAACGGTGCCGGCGTTGTAGTAAGGGGTTTGCGGGCGGTAACAGATTTTGAATATGAACTTCAGCTTGCACAGACTAACAGTGTATTAAACAGCGGTGTAGATACGGTTTTTCTTACAACTTCTTTAAAATACGCTTATCTTTCCAGCTCCACAGTCAAGGAAGTTGCAAGTTACGGTGGAGATATCAGTAAATTTGTACCACCATATGTTGAAGAACTGACACATGAGAAATTTGGAATAAAAAAGGGGTATTAAACAGGAGAGTGTAAATGAGCAGCAGGATAGAACAGGTTATCGACGAGATAGAGTTATTCATTTCCGAATGCAAATATCAGACTTTTTCATCGACAAATATAATTGTCGATAAAGACAGGATGGATGAACTCTTAAGGGATCTGAGGTTACGTACACCCGAAGAGATCAAGAAATACCAGAAGATCATCAGCAATAAAGAGCGTATTCTGCAGGATGCAAGAGATAAGGCAGATGCCATGCTCAATATGGCTCAGGCTGAGACGGTCAGGATGGTGGATGAGAATGAGATCATGCAACAGGCATATGCTCAGGCCGGAGAAGTTGTTAAACAGGCTACTGAACAGGCCCAACAGATCGTTGATATGGCGACTATTGAAGCAAACAATGTTAAGCAGTCGGCTATGGAATATACTTTCGGACAACTGTCCAAACTTCAGGAGATCATCGATCATGCCATAGGAACCGCAGATGCCAAGTACGGTGATCTGCTTGCAAAGCTTCGTGAATGCGAAACGATAATTGCCCAGGACAGATCACAGTTGTATCCGCAGGTTGAACTTGATAACGATATTGCCGCACTTGAGGGCTATCCGACAGGACAGGCAGGCGGCAACGGAGAGGGCGGCGGAAAGGCTGTTAGTGTTATTTGACCTGATATAGAGCGAAACCGCATGGAGGTTTCGCTTTTTTATTAACATACGTAAATGAAAGGATTGCATATGGATCGTATTCTATCCGGGCTTGAGCCTGAACGGGTTTTTTATTACTTCGAGGAAATATCCCAAATTCCGAGACCATCCGGAAGATGCAAAATGATAAGCGATTATGTTGTGAATTTTGCAAAGGATCATAATCTGGAATATGTTCAGGACAGTTTGGGAAATGTTCTTGTCAGAAAGCCTTCAAACAGAGAAGACGATAACCGCCCTGTTGTTATTCTGCAAGGCCATATGGATATGGTCTGCGAAAAGAATTATGATTACGAAGCAAAGCATGATTTTACCAGGGATGGTTTGAAACTTCAACTCCTTGATGATTATATATATGCCAAAGGTACTACGCTCGGAGCGGATGACGGTATAGCTGTTGCATATATGTTAAGTATACTTGAGGATGACAGCCTTGATATTCCCGAAATTGAAGCGTTGTTTACCGTTGACGAAGAGGACGGGATGAAAGGTGCACTTGCTTTTGATACTTCAGTTCTCAAGGGGAAACTTCTGATCAATCTTGATCATGAAATTTCCGGAGAGCTCCTTACCTGCAGTGCGGGAGGTAAGCGTGTCAAGTGTACGGTTCCCGTCAGATACAAAAAAGTATCCGGTGTCGGATACAGTATAATTGTTTGCGGACTTTGCGGCGGACACTCCGGGATGGAGATCGATAAAGGAAGAGGAAATGCCAATCTTCTTCTTGGACGGTTATTACATACCATCACAAAGAATATGGATTATTCTCTCAAGTATATCGGAGGCGGGCTGACGGATTCCGCAATTCCAAGGGAAGCCAAGGCTGAAATAATCATTGACAGTAAAGACATTGATACGTTGGAGAACGTAGTTGAGAAATATTCCGCTATCATCTGCGGCGAATTCGAAGGTATAGAAGATAATATGATGATATATGCGGAAAACAAAGGTGAAGATACGGCTATGTGCCTTGACAGTGAGTCAAAACGCCACATAGGTTTTCTTCTTAATACGATACCCGATGGTATTATCAAGATGAGCCGCAAGAACGAAGGGCTGGTCAGAACATCGTTAAATAGCGGGATCATGCAGTTGTCCGACAATGAATTTGTACTGATCGTTAATATGAGAAGTCTTGCGGAATCGGAAAAAGAGGCTCTGGCGGACAAAATAGAGTATCTTGCCGAAATGGCGGGCGGAACAATAAGCGAAGAATACGACTATCCTGCATGGGAATTCCATGAAGAATCCAATCTTCGCAGAACTGCTTTTGAAGTATATCAGAAAATGTTTGGCCATAACCCGAGACTTCGCGGGTTTCATGCAGGACTGGAATGCGGCGTGTTTTATAAGAGGATAGAAGGTGTTGATATTATTTCTTTCGGCCCGGATATTACAAATATACACACCCCCAAAGAAAGATTGTCGATCTCAAGTGCCAAAAAGGTATATGAATACCTGATTGAAATATTAAAAACAATATAGTATGGAATTACCTTTTAACTTTTGTGAATCTATGCGCTCTCTGATCCCGGAGGAGTATGATTCATTTATGGAATCGTATAATAAAACACCGTTTAGCGGACTTCGGGTCAACACATCCAAGATAAGCTGTGATGAATTCGAAAAGATATCTCCGTATCATATTGAAAAGATTGAATATGTCCCAAACGGTTATTACATAGATGATGCGGATGCTTGGTGCAAACATCCGTATTATTATGCCGGGCTTTATTATATTCAGGAACCGTCGGCGATGCTTCCGGCAAGTATACTTAATGTTAAGGAAGGGGATATCGTCTGCGATCTTTGTGCAGCGCCGGGCGGAAAATCGACCGAGCTTTCCTGTCATAACCCGGGGATCCTTGTGTCTAATGATATAAGTTTTTCAAGGACAATTCCACTTGTTAAAAACATGGAATTGTTTGGAAATGATAATTACCTGATATGCTGTGAGGAGCCCGGGAAGCTTTCTAAGATATACCGCGAAACCTTCGATAAGATACTTGTCGATGCTCCGTGTTCCGGGGAAGGGATGTTTCGAAAAGAGCCTCATCTTATTGATTCATATAAGAAAAACGGGCCTGCTTATTACAGAAGGATTCAGAAGGACATACTTGGTGACGCATACAAAATGCTTCGCCCGGGCGGTTATCTGCTATATTCGACATGTACTTTTTCCGATCTCGAAGACGAATCGGTGATAAATGATTTTCTCTCGGAGCATGATGATCTGTCTGTGGTACATACAGATAAAGCCTGTGGGCTTACGGGACCGTATGACAAATATGCCGGCAACGGGCTGCTCAAAGGATGTGTGCATGCCCTTCCACATAAGTTCAAAGGTGAGGGCCACTTTGTGGCACTGATTCATAAAGGTGGAAACTGGGATGATACAAAAACCGTTCATGAGTCACCGTTTCGCGTTTTCGATGATCTGCCGGAAAGTGTAAAAGCTTTCTCGGATAATTTTACAAAAGAGTATAAAAACACTTTTTCACAAAAGCATTTTCTGATAAAAGAAGACGGTTATATATATATGATGCCCGCTCTGGCTGACATTGTTTATAACAGGAGTGTACGTTATATCAGGACCGGAATCTGTATCGGAAAAACTAATAAAAAAGACCGCTTTGTACCGAATACCGCGTTTGCGCTGTCGCTTAGACAAAGCGATTTTATAAATACAATAGATCTTCCGGCTGATGACCCTAAGGTCATTAAATATCTGAAAGGAGAAACTGTTGTTAACGACGGTTGCGAAGCTTTCACTCAAACTGCCGGAGGTTATGTTCTCGTATGTGTCGATTCCTATCCGCTCGGATTTGGGATATTTGACGGTTATAAAATAAAAAATCTGTATGAAAAGGGATGGGTATACAGATAGATGTGGAAAGAAATACTTGATAATACACAGGCTGTTTTGTTTGATCTTGACGGAACGGTAATCGACTCCATGTGGATATGGAAAAACATAGATATAGAGTATTTCAAAAGATGCAGGATAGACATGCCCTCCAATTATCAAAAAGAGATTGAGGGGTTGAGCTTTTATGATACGGCGGTATATACCCATGATAATTATTTACCGCATATAAGCATCCAAAAACTAATGGATGACTGGAATGAGATGGCGTACCATCACTATTCCAATATCGTAAAACCCAAGGAATATGTCAGAGAGTTTCTGGAATATCTGAAGAAGCGCGGGACCAAACTCGGTATTGCAACAAGCAATTCCCGTATGCTCTGTACTGCTACTCTTAAGAATAACAACCTTCTTGATTACTTTGATTCGATCATTACAGGTGAAGTAGAAGGGGCAGGGAAACCGTTCCCGGATGTATATCTTAACTCTGCTTCGGCAGTCGGAGCTGCTCCGGAAAAATGCCTCGTATTTGAAGACGTTGTAAACGGGATCATAGCCGGCAATAATGCAGGTATGACGACTGTAGCCATTCATGATGATTATTCGGTGTACCAGTGGGATGAAAAATGCCGTATCGCCGATTACAACATTATGTCCTACAAGGAGATAGTGGATGAAGTATATAATGCGTGAACTGAAAGGCACCTTTGGCTATATACGGAAACAGACCTTGTTTGAAGCGGTCAAAACCGTAGTTCTGTTTGCCATGGCCCTTGGCATATTTATGATAGGATACAAGACTCTTGGCACCAAAAAGAGTCTTTGGTCTGTATTTGCGATCCTTGCATTACTTCCCGCAAGTAAATCGCTTGTAGGGCTGATAATGCTGCTCAGATTCCGGTCCCTTCCGGAATCCGAATACATAAAGCTTTCGTCCGTCATTGGCAGTATTCCCGCAATATATGAGAGTATTCTTACCACAAGCAGCAAAGCATATTTTGTTCCGGTGATTTGCTGTATTGCCTTTACGGTTACAGTGTTGATCCCGGATGGAAAATATGAATCCGCCGAGATCAAAAAGCACATAGAGACGGTATTGAATAACGGTGGACATAAGGCGGTGGTCAAGGTTTTCGACAACAAAGAAGAGTTTATTGCCAGAATTAATCAGATGAATGAAAACTTAAGCGATGACAGCGGGGCATCATCTGTGCGTATATTAAATACTCTTAAGGCGGTTTCTTTATGAAAGAGTATCGTATTTCTTCACAAGATGAGGGCCGAAGAATGGATAAATACGTTCATCATATCCTTTCAGAGGCACCTGCGTCGTTTGTGTACAAAATGATCCGCAAGAAGAACATTGTTCTAAACGATAAAAAAGCTTTGGGAAATGAGATCCTTCATGAAGGAGACAACATAAAGTTCTATTTGTCCGATGAGACATTTGAAAAATTTACGAAAAATGCATCTTCATGTGACATTGTTCATGATATTCCTCCAATAGTATACGAGGATGAGGATATTATTATAGTTAATAAACCCGCGGGTATGCTGTCGCAAAAATCATCCGCCGATTCCGTATCCCTTAATGAAATACTGTTATCTTACGTGAATAACAGTAAAAGTGATGACGGCATGATAAGTACATTTACTCCCGCGGTATGTAACAGGCTTGACAGGAACACTTCCGGACTTGTGACTTTTGCCAAGACTTATAAGGGATCAAGATGTTTGTACGCAGCCTTTGCGGATCACAGAATAAAAAAATATTACAACTGTATTGTTAAAGGTGTCGTCCACAAGGAAATGGATCTTGCCGGAAGCCTCATAAAGAGTGAAAAGATTAATAAAGTCCGTGTATATAACGATACGGGGTCGGGAAAATATATTAATACAAGAGTATATCCCATATCTTCAAATAATGAACTAAGCCTTCTCGAAATACTGCTTGTAACAGGGAAGACTCACCAGATAAGAGCTCATCTTGCCTCTGTTGGACATCCGCTAATCGGAGATTATAAATACGGGGATAAACGGCTTAATGATGAATACAAAAGAAGATACGGCATCAATCATCAGATGCTTGTGTGCAGGAAAATGGAATTTGCGGATGATTTTGAGATAAAGAGTGTGTCCGGAAAGGAATTTGAAATAGAATTGCCGCATGAATTTTCAGAGGTGATCTGATGGCAACATGGAGTTCAAGAGGTCTTCGTGGTTCTACTTTGGAAGACTTAATAAACAGAACAAACGAATTGTATAAAGAACACGGACTTTGTCTTGTTCAGAAGATCCCGACGCCTATCACCCCTATCAAAATGAATCAGGATCATACTCAGATCACGCTGGCATATTTTGACCAGAAGAGTACCGTTGATTATATAGGTGCCGTTCAGGGGATACCGGTTTGCTTTGATGCCAAAGAGTGTGCCGTTAACACATTTTCACTGGCTAATATTCATGAACATCAGATTTGTTTTATGGAAGATTTTGAGAAACAGGGCGGTATCAGTTTTATAATCATATACTATTCGCATATTGACCGGTTTTGTTATGTAAGATTCGCAAAGCTGAAGGAATTCTGGGACAGAATGAATTCCGGAGGGCGTAAGAGCTTTCGCATGGAAGAACTTGAAGAAGGATTTGATTTAAAATCCCATGAAGGTATTTTTGTTCCTTATCTTGACGGTATCAAAAAAGATTTGACATTACGATAAGGTGTCTTATATAATTTCGTGTGATAACATGGTAACGAATTAGCAATTTAAAGCATTAAAGTGGAGAGGATTATGAATAATCATTATTACACACCGGAAGGAGTCAGGGATATCATTCCTTCCGAGTACGACACTAAGAGTGAACTGACAGATAATATATTAAGTCTCATGAAGCAAGAAGGATTTTTGCTCATGCAGACTCCTTCGTTCGAATATTTCGATGTTTTTGCAAGCAATATAGGGACCGTACCGTCTAGCCAGTTATATAAGTTTTATGACAAAGAGGGTAATACGCTTGTCCTTCGTCCGGATTTTACTCCCGCAATGGCCCGTGCATTTTCGAAACTTTACTTTAATGTATCGTCTCCGGTCAAGTTGTGTTACAGCGGGAATACTTTTATTAACGGAGATGATCTGAACGGAAGATTAAAAGAGAGCACCCAGATCGGTGCCGAACTGTATAACGATGACTCGTGCGAGGCAGATGCGGCGATCATTCATCTTGTTGTAAATTGCATGAAGACAATGGGTTTTAATGATTTTGTCGTATCGGTCGGAAACGGGAATTTCTTTAAAGGGTTATGCGAAGAACTCGGTATATCGGAAGCTGAAGAATTATCGCTTCTCAGCCTTATATCCGCGAAAAACTATTATAAAGCGAAGGAACTTCTTGCGTCTTTAAATATTGACAAAGAGCATACGGATCTTATCGTTAACATTTCGGATTCGTACACATCCAAGGAATCCCTGTATGAACTGAAGGATAAAGTCAACAACGATAAATGCTGCAAGGCTCTCGACCGGCTCATTAAAATTGCGGATCTGCTGGACGAATCCGATAATAACGGGTATATTTCCATTGATCTCGGACTTCTGAACAAATACAACTATTATACAGGTGTATTATTCAGAGCCTATACTTACGGCAGCGGTGACGCCATTATAAAGGGCGGCAGATACGATAATCTTGTAAGCAAGTTCGGAAAGCCTGCTCCCGCCATAGGATTCGGAATATCGGTAGATGATGCTATTATTGCTTTGAGCGGGCAGAAAGATACGGGATATACCGGCAAGAAATATCTTACATTCGCGCTTACAAAGGGCAGACTGGCCGATAAGACAATGAATATACTTGAAAAGGCAGGTATTTCATGCGAACAGCTCAAAGATAAAGAAACGAGAAAACTGATCTTCGTAAATGAAGAATTGAAATTAAGGTTTTTCCTTGCAAAAGGACCGGATGTTCCGACATATGTTGAGCATGGTGTTGCTGATATAGGTGTAGTCGGATCAGATACCATCCGGGAAGAGAACCGGAAAGTACTCGAAGTTCTGGATCTTATGATAGGAAAGTGCCGTATGTGCGTGTGCGGGCCGAAAAGTGCTTCGGGACTGCTAAAAACCCGGGATATCATCAAAGTAGCCACCAAATATCCGAAAATAGCCAAGGCATATTTTAACGAGGAACGGCATCAAAGTGTGGATATTATAAAGCTTAACGGCAGCATTGAACTTGCTCCGATAGTTGGATTGTCCGATTGTATAGTTGATATAGTCGAGACCGGGTCCACTCTTCGTGAGAACGGGCTTGAAGTGCTTGAGGAAATATGTGATCTGTCTGCCAGAATGATAGTTAACCCCGTTTCAATGAGGCTTCAGTCAAAAAGGATAAATGATCTTATTGACAGGATCAAGGAGGAATTATGAGAATAGTATCATTAACCGAGGATTCAATAAAGGATATATTATCAGGGCTGCTTAAAAGAAACCCGGGTCAATACACCGGATATGAAAAGACTGTTAACGAAATAATTGAAAATGTCAGGCAAAACGGCGATCAGGCGGTATTTGAATACACCAGGAAATTCGACAAATGGAATATTGATAAAGATAATATTCGAGTCAGTGAGAGTGAGATCGAAGAAGCATACACATCTTACGACAAAAATCTTATCGGGGTAATGGAGAGAAGTGCCGCCAATATTACCGAATACCACAAAAAACAGCTTCAAAACAGCTGGATAGATACAAAAGAAGACGGAACCATTCTCGGACAGAAAGTAACACCTATTGAGACTGTAGGCGTATATGTACCCGGAGGGAAGGCAGCATATCCTTCCTCAACTCTTATGTGCATAATTCCCGCTGTAGTAGCAGGAGTAAAGAGGATCATAATGCTTACTCCCGCCGATGCGGAAGGCAGAGTGGCTCCGAGTACACTTGTGGCAGCCAGGATAACAGGGGTAAAAGAGATATATAAAGTCGGAGGAGCTCAGGCAATAGCCGCAATGGCACACGGGACACAGTCAGTTCCGAAGGTTGATAAGATCGTAGGCCCCGGTAATATATTTGTAGCACTTGCCAAGAAGGCGGTATTCGGATATGTCAGCATCGATTCTGTTGCAGGCCCCAGTGAGATACTTGTACTTGCTGATGAGAGTGCCAATCCCAAATATGTTGCGGCGGATCTTTTGTCCCAGGCCGAGCATGATGAACTTGCAAGTGCTATCCTTGTAACAAGCAGCAGGGAACTTGCCGAAAAGGTATCTGAATATGTGGATGACTTTGTCAAACTGCTTGAGAGAAAGGAAATAATAACCAAATCTCTTGATAATTACGGATATATCCTGGTGGCGGAAGATATGGATAAAGCTATAGAAGCAGCCAATACCATTGCTTCGGAGCATGTTGAGATAATCACAAAAGACCCGTACGGGACTATGACCAGGATCAAAAATGCAGGAGCTATTTTCCTTGGTGAATACTCCAGTGAACCACTCGGAGATTATTATGCCGGGCCCAATCATGTGCTACCTACAAACGGAACTGCAAAGTTTTTCTCACCACTGGGAGTTGATGCATTTATTAAGAAAAGCAGTATAATCTGTTATTCCCAAAAGGCGCTTAGGGATGCGTGCGATGATATAATGAGTTTTGCAAGGTCTGAAGGTCTGACGGCCCATGCCAATTCAATAGGTGTAAGATTTGATAAAGGAGTGATGTAATATGCCCTCTAAGAGTACAAAAGCAAGAACCAGCGAGAAAAGTCGCGAAACTAAAGAAACTTCTATTACCGTTAGTTTAAACATAGACGGAAAGGGAGAGGCCAAAATCGATTCCGGCATAGGTTTTTTTGATCATATGCTTGAAGGATTTGCCAAACACGGATTCTTTGATCTGACTCTTTCATGTGAAGGCGATCTTCACGTTGACGGGCATCATACGGTTGAAGACTGCGGGATCGTACTTGGAGAAGCGATCAAAGAGGCTCTCGGAACGAAAGAAGGTATAAAACGGTATGGACATATGATCCTGCCTATGGATGATGCTCTTGTAATGTGCGCTGTTGATCTGTGCGGCAGACCTTATCTTATGTTTGATGCCGATTTTGCCAGTGAGAGGATCGGATATCTTGATACAGAGCTGATCAGGGAATTCTTTTATGCCGTAAGCTACAGTGCCGGCATGAACATACATATAAAAGTACTCTCGGGGTTCAACTCGCATCATATTTGTGAAGCCATGTTCAAAAGTTTTGCAAAAGCACTCGATGATGCAACCGGATTTGATGCGAGGATCACAAATGTTTTGTCCACGAAAGGATCACTTTAATGAATAAACTTCTGATACCGTGTGTATATTTAAAAAATAAGACGCTGATCAAAGGATTTTCCGATAATGCTGTTATCAGTGATGATCCTGTGTCGTACTGTACATCTCTGGCAGTAAACGGAGCCGATGCCATACTGCTGTTTGATCTTTCCGATGACGATGATGAACACGAGGAAGCTCTGCTGACAGTTCGGGCGATTACAAGAGCCACGGATACTCCTGTCTACGGGGCAGGCAATATCAAGAGACTCGAAGATGTCAAAAAACTTTTATATGCAGGATGCCGTAAAGTTGCACTTAATATGGCAAAGCAGACAAATATCGATCTGATCGAAGAAGCCGGCAAGCGATTTTCCAAAAACAAGGTCTATGTATGTGCCGACAGTCTCGAGCAGATACTGGATAATCTGAAGGTTATCAAAGAAAATACATCCGGTGCCATACTGCTTGGAAAACTCTTCATCGAAAAATTTGATGAGATCCCCGTCGTACCTTTGATCAATGACGATTTTAATATTGATATCCTGAAGAAAAACTGTGTATACGGTATTACGGGAGATGTTATTAACAACCGTGCGGATGATCTGTATTCAATGAAAGATGAATTGGAAAGGGACGGTATAGATACATCTATCGGTAAAACGACCGTAGCCTGGAGCGATCTTAAATGCGACAAAGACGGTCTTATTCCGGTCATATGCCAGGACTCTGTAACATCCCAGGTATTGATGCTTGCATATATGAATCGCGAAGCGTATGAAAAAACGGTTCGTGAAGGCATCATGACGTACTATTCAAGATCGAGAAAATGCCTGTGGCGCAAAGGTGATACAAGCGGGCATTACCAGTACGTAAAATCATTGGATTCCGATTGTGACAGCGATGCTCTTCTTGCCAAAGTCGTTCAGATAGGAAATGCCTGCCATACCGGGGCTTATTCATGTTTCTTCAATGAGATAATCCGTAAAGAGGGCGGTAAAACCAACCCCTACACGATACTTGAAGATGTTATGAAAGTTATACTTGACAGGAAAGAGAATCCGAAAGAAGGATCATATACAAATTATTTGTTTGATAAGGGTCTCGATAAGATACTCAAGAAAGTGGGAGAAGAAGCTACGGAGATAGTTATTGCCGCCAAAAATCCCGAACCGGAAGAGAGCAAATACGAAATAGCGGATTTTCTCTATCATGTAATGGTCCTTATGGCTGTTAAAGGACTTACGTGGGATGATGTTATGGAAGAACTGGCCAACAGATAGATTCTGATGAATAAACTTGCTCTGCCCAACAGAATACTCAAATCGGTCGATAAGCCCGCCCGTTATATAGGTCATGAAGTTAATGCCGTATATAAGGATCCGGAAGGGCTTATTCGTTTTGCCATGTGTTTTCCCGATCTGTATGAGATAGGAATGAGTCATCTCGGGATCCAGCTATTATACGATATGTTCAATTCATACGATGATGTGTGGTGTGAGCGTGTATACGCGGTCTGGACGGATCTGTACGATATAATGAAAGAGGAAGAAATACCACTGTTTGCTTTGGAGTCCCAGGATGAGATTTCAAAGTTTGATTTTCTGGGCATCACACTTCAGTATGAGATGTGCTACACGAATATTCTTCAGATACTTGATCTGTCAGGCATTCCTTTTTATTCGGATCAAAGGGATAATGATGATCCGATCGTGATATGCGGAGGTCCGTGTACATATAATCCGGAACCCGTGGCTGATTTTTTTGATCTTGTATATATAGGCGAGGGAGAAACAATTTACAGGCCGTTGCTTGATCTGTATAAGGAATGCAAAAATAACGGATATGACAGGAAAGAATTCATTCATAAGGCCGCATGCCTTCCCGGAATATATGCACCTTCATGCTACAAAGCCACATATAATGACGATAATACATTGAAGCAGTTCATGCCGTTGTATGATGATATTCCGTCCAGAATAGAAAAGGAAATTGTCACCGATCTTTCGGGATCATGTTATCCCCTTAAGCCCGTAGTACCTTATATTAAAGCAACCCAGGACAGAGTGGTTCTTGAAATACAAAGAGGCTGTATCAGGGGATGCCGCTTTTGCCAGGCAGGTTCCGTGTATAAACCGATCAGATCAAGAGATGAGAAGAAACTCGAAGAATATGCGAAGCAGATGATCATAAATACAGGACATGAGGAGATCTCCCTGTCCTCCCTGTCTTCATCGGACTACCCGGAATTGTACAAACTTTGTGATTTTCTGATAAATGAGTTTTCCGAACGTCATATTAATATATCCCTTCCGTCACTTCGTGTGGATGCTTTTTCGCTTGATGTCATGAGTAAAGTCCAGGATATTAAGAAATCGGTCATTACTTTTGCACCCGAAGCCGGAAGCCAGAGAATGAGAAATGTTATAAATAAGGGTCTTACAAAAGAAGATATAATGGAAGGGTGCCGCAAGGCTTTTATCGGTGGCTGGACAAGGGTTAAATTATATTTTATGCTTGGTCTTCCGTTTGAGACCGAAGAGGATATGATCGGAATAGCCGAACTGTCCAATGATATTGCAAAACTGTATTATGATACAATACCGAAAGAAGAGCGTAAAACAAAAGTATCCATAGTATCTTCAACCTCATTTTTTGTCCCGAAACCGTTCACGCCTTTTCAGTGGGCTAAAATGAATACGATGGATGAGTTTAGATACAAGGCTCATGTTGTCAATACGGCAATGAAACAGCAGCTCAACCATAAGAGCATTAAATACAACTGGCATGCTGCGGATGTATCTGTTCTTGAAGGTGTATTTGCCAGGGGAGACAGAAGATTATCCAAAGTTCTTGAAATTGCCTATAAAAAGGGGTGCATGTTTGACGCCTGGACTGAAAACTTCCGGTTTGAGCCGTGGGAAGAAGCTTTTTCGGAAGCGGATATAGATCCTTCGTTTTACTATAATCGGGAGAGAGATACGGATGAATTGCTTCCCTGGGATTTTATTGATACCGGTGTAACAAAGGAATTCCTTAAAAGAGAATATCTTAACGCAAAAGAAGGAAAGGTCACTCCGAATTGCAGGGAAAAGTGCAGCGGATGCGGTGTGGCCAAATACCACGGAGGTGTCTGCATTGAAAGTAAGAATTAGATTTTCAAAATCAGGCGCACTGGTATATATCGGACATCTTGATGTAATGAGGTATTTTCAAAAACTGTTCCGAAGAGCGAATATACCTGTGGCATATTCGGAAGGATTTTCCCCGCATCAGATACTATCGTTTACTCCTCCGCTGCCTTTGGGGATGGAAAGTACCGGTGAGTATGCGGATGTTGAACTTACAAAACCGGTTGTGACGAAAGAAGCTTTAAGTGCGCTTGCCCTTCAATCGGTACCGGAGATAGAAATACTGTCATTTAAAGAACTTCCGCCCAAATGCGAAAGCGCAATGGCTTCCGTCGCGGCCGCAAGATATTCGGTCGGATCAAATACCGGAGACGATATCATAAAACTTGCCGGCATTATCAGCTCTTTTAAGGAAGCAGATGAGGTAAGGATCGTTAAGAAAACGAAAAAAAATGAGAAGGAAGTCAATATAAGACCGCTTGTTTATGAACTTTGTTACGTCAAAGAGTCAAATGAGCTGGAAATGCTCATATCATCCGGAAGCACGGATAACATCAAGCCGGAATATGTTATAGAAGGATTACTGTCTATAGCGGATGAGAGCATTTGTTCTGATGAACTGATCTTTAAAAGAATCGATCAGTATGCCCGGATAGATGAGAAGCTTGTTTCTCTTGATGAAATTGGATGCGATATCTTATGACGGATAATAAGGCTGTATTTACATTATATGAAGACAAATATGTGCTCATTCATATTGAAAACGATCAAATGAAGCACATATATGTGTATAACAGTTCCGACGAAATTGAACCGGGAACTGTAATAAACTGCAGGATAGACCGCGGGATCGATAATATAGATTCCTGTTTTGTCCAATACGGACCCAAATCCACAGGGTTTTTGAATAAAAAGTACAAAAACGGAACAGTTATTCCGCTTGTTTACAAAAAAGAAGCCATAAACAACAAAAAACCGATGTTTTCCGATTCGATCACACTTGAAGGCGAATATGTTGTTGTTACAGACAAACGGTCATATGTCAAAGTATCGTCTAAAATACCCGAGCCGGCCAAAAAGGATATAGCCGGCAGTTTTTATGATCTTTGTGCCAATAATAATGCCGGAGTTATCGTAAGGACAAGAACATACACGGAAGAAGACGGAATAACAAAAGCGATAGAAGAGTTTAATAATGCCGTAAATATGATCGGAAGAATAATTGAAAGCTCGCAGCATCTTCCTCAATACTCGGTATTATACAGACCTGTACCGGCATTTGTTTCCGATATACTGTATCTGTCCCAAAGAGGTCTTAAGGAAGTAATTACAGATATTCCGCAGATCATGGATCAATTAAATGAAGACCATGACACTTTAACCGGACGGGTCAACTTATCCGACCGGGTCGAACTGAGATTTTACGATGATAAACTCGTGAGTCTTGGTAAATTGTATTCTATTGATGCTAAAATATCATCATGTCTGGCCCGTAAAGTTTATTTAAAAAGCGGTGCTTACATTACTATAGATACAACGGAAGCTTTTACGGCCATCGATGTTAATACGGCTTCAAGTGACAGATCGGCCACAAGGGATGAGACTTTTCTTGCGGTAAACCTTGAGGCTTGCAGCGAGATCGCAAAACAGCTTGTTCTTCGCAATATCGGTGGTATGGTAATAATTGATTTTATAAATATGGAATCAGAGGAAGATTACAATATACTTACCGAGCATATTAAAAATGCAATAAAATTTGACAGAATCAAATGCAGATTCGTCGATTTTACGGGTCTTAAACTGTGTGAGCTTACAAGAAGCAGACAAGGAAAATCATTATATCAGAATTTGCGGGGAAGATGATGGAAGAAAAACTATCTCCAATGATGCAAAACTATATGGAAACTAAGGAAGCATACAAAGACTGCATCCTTTTTTACCGTCTCGGGGATTTCTATGAGATGTTCTTTGATGATGCCCTAACCGCATCAAAAGAACTGGAATTGACACTTACAGGCAAAAACTGCGGTCTCAAAGAGCGTGCTCCGATGTGCGGGGTTCCTTTTCATGCTGCTCAGATATACATTAATAAACTTGTTAAAAAAGGATATAAAGTAGCGGTTTGTGAACAGGTTGAAGACCCCAAAGAAGCAAAAGGTCTTGTAAAAAGAGAAGTTACAAGAATCGCGACTCCGGGTACCAACATAGACATGGAGACCTTAAACGAGGAATCCAATAACTATATAATGTGTATATATTATTCCGAAGATGTATTCGGGATTGCCGTATCCGATATAACAACAGGTATATTTCTGACTACGCAGGTTACAGATGAACGAAAGCTTATTGATGAGATCTATAAGTTTTCACCGTCCGAGATCATTTGTAATGAAGCTTTCACAGTTTCAGGTTTTGATTTTGACGATCTTAAAAATCATATCAATGCGGTTGTATTTTCTCTTGAACCATGGTATTTCGATGATGAGATGTGCGAGGAGGCAATTAAGAGACAGTTCAAAGTTGCCGACATAACGGGACTGGGGCTTGAGAAAAAATCAAGTTATACCGTTGCATCGGCAGCGCTTTTGTTGTATTTGTCCGAATCACAAAAAAGCAGTATCGCCCAGATAAGAAATATAAGCATATACAATGTTTCCGACTATATGATTCTTGATTCGGCTACAAGAAGGAATCTTGAACTGACGGAGACAATGCTGGATAAGACAAAGAAAGGGTCGCTCCTGTATGTCCTTGACAAGACAAAAACAGCAATGGGTGCCCGGATGATAAGGTCGTATCTGGAACAGCCCCTTACTGATAAGGCACAGATCAGGAACAGACTTGATGCCGTTGAAGCCTTCAAGGATGACCTTATATTACGCGAAGAGATAAGGGAGTATCTGAATCCGGTTTATGATCTTGAGCGTCTTATGGGAAAGATAAATTATCATTCCGCCAATCCCAGGGATCTGATCGCTTTTGCCAACTCAATAAGAATGCTGCCTCCAATAAAAGCGCTATTGGCGGATTCAAAAGTGGCGGCAGTACGAAATCTGTGCGATGGTCTTGATACTTTGGAAGATCTGTGCCAATTAATCGACAACGCCATAAGTGAAGATGCGCCGATTACAATAAAAGAAGGCGGAATAATCAAATCCGGTTATTCCGAAAAAATCGACTCCTTGAGAAATGCCAAGACCGAAGGGAAGAAATGGCTGGCACAGCTGGAAGCCGAAGACAAAGAACGAACGGGGATCAAGAATCTCAGGATCAAATACAATCGTGTTTTCGGGTACTATTTTGAAGTGACAAATTCATTTCTTGAACTTGTTCCGGATGATTATATCAGAAAACAGACACTGGCAAATGCAGAAAGATACACTACAGAGCGGTTAAAAGAACTGGAAGATACGATTTTAAACGCCGAGGATAAGCTGTTCTCGCTTGAATATGATATGTTTGTGGATATAAGGAACAGGCTGTCGGGCGAAGTGGACAGGATACTCAAAAGCGCGAAGATCATAGCAGTAGCGGATGCATATGCATCTCTCGGATATGTCGCTTCCGCCAATAATTATGTCAGACCTTCAATTAACGAAAAGGGAATAATTGATATCAAAGACGGAAGACATCCTGTTGTGGAACTTTTGACAAAAGATGAAATGTTTGTGGCAAACGACACATATCTGGACAACTCATCCAATCGTATAAGTGTGATAACAGGCCCCAATATGGCCGGAAAATCAACGTATATGAGGCAGGTGGCCCTGATCGTTCTTATGGCTCAGATAGGATCGTTTGTGCCGGCTTCAAAGGCAAATATCGGAATCGTTGACAGGATTTTTACAAGAGTCGGTGCCAGCGATGATCTTGCAAGCGGAAGATCCACATTCATGGTTGAGATGACAGAGGTTGCTAATATTCTCAGAAACGCCACCCCCAAGAGCCTTCTCATACTTGATGAGATAGGAAGAGGTACTTCTACTTTTGACGGACTGTCCATAGCATGGGCGGTAATCGAGTATATAAGCAATACAAAGCTTCTTGGAGCCAAGACGCTTTTTGCCACGCATTATCATGAACTGACCGAACTTGAAGGCAAGATACCTTCCGTCAACAACTATTGCATAGCCGTTAAAGAACAGAAAGGCAACATAGTATTTTTAAGAAAGATAGTTAAGGGCGGCGCTGACAGGAGTTACGGTATAGCCGTAGCCAAGCTCGCAGGGCTTCCCGACAGTGTGATAAGCCGAGCCAATGAACTTGTGGCACAGTTGTCGGAAAACGATATTTCGGCAAGCGTACGCTCGATAGCATCTGTTTCCGACAAAAAACAGATACTTAAAAAGAGCGATGATGTTGACAGAGGTCAGATGTCATTATTTGATACTATAAGTGATGAAGAGATAATATCTGAACTTATGGATCTTGACTGTAATAACATGACACCCATGGAAGCTTTGAATGCACTCGGGATGCTGCAAAGCAAGTTAAAGAACAGATGGTAAGATATGGCACAAATAAATATTCTTGATGAATCTACAATTAATAAGATCGCGGCCGGAGAGGTTGTGGAAAGACCGGTTTCCGTTGTAAAAGAGCTTGTCGAGAATGCAATTGACTCGGGAGCTGAGAATATCAGTATCGAAATAAAAGGCGGAGGGATCGACTATATACGTGTTACCGATAACGGATCGGGTATAGAACACGACAGCATTCCCAGGGCCTTTTTACGTCATGCAACAAGTAAGATTAAATCCATTGAAGATCTTATGAATGTGTATTCACTGGGGTTTCGCGGGGAAGCGCTTTCTTCCATTGCTGCCGTAAGTGAAGTTGAACTGATGACCAAAACAGCCGATTCATTGCTCGGTTACAGATATTGTATAAGGGGCGGAAGAGAGATGTCTTTTGATGAAGCGGGTGTGGCAGACGGAACAACCGTTATTGTAAGAAATCTGTTCTTTAACACTCCGGCAAGACGAAAGTTTCTAAAAAGCGCCGTAACGGAAGGATCTTATATTACCGAACTTGTTGAAAGGCTGATACTGTCACATCCCGAAATTTCTTTTAAGTATACGGTAAACGGATCACTAAAGCTTTCAAGTAACGGGCTGAATGATATCATTTCCGATGTTTACAGTGTATTTGGACGTGAAACAATGAATCTTCTTGTTGATGTTTCTTATACATCCGAGAATTGCAGCATATCCGGCTATATCGGAAAGCCCGAGACAGCCAGGGGCAACAGGAACTATGAACTCTTTTTTGTCAACAAAAGACTTGTAAAGAGTAAAGTATTGTCTTCAGCCGTAGAAGAGGCATACAAACCATTTCTGATGCTGCACAAATTTCCGTTTGTGATACTTTATATCGATATTCCCTCGGAACTGCTTGATGTAAATGTACATCCGTCCAAAACGGAAATACGTTTTATGGAAGAGAGGCAGATATATACTGCCATATTTGATACTGTCACCGAAGGAGTTACGCGCCGTGAACTTATTCCAAGTGCAGTGCTTCCCCCGAATAATTCCGGCGGAATATCCCAAAAGCCGGAGATTAATATACAGCCGGAAGAGCCTGAATTACCTTCATCAATAGTCGAAGAGTCCAGGATCCCGGAACCGTTTGAAACCAAAAGTATTGACAGCTTCAGGCAAAAGACATTAAAAGATTACGAAGAACATAAGCAGGAATTAAAACCTGTGCAGGAAACGCTGTTTTCCGAAGGATTTCTTGCCGAGGAAAACAAGCCTAAACACAAAATAATCGGACAGGTCTTCGGAACATACTGGATCATAGAATTTGAGGATAAAATGTATATAATCGACCAGCATGCTGCTCATGAAAAGGTTCTTTACGAGAGATTCAGCAAGCAGATCGAATCCGGAGAAGTAGTATCACAGATGATCAGTCCGCCTTATATTGTTACGCTTACGGCATCGGAAGAAAACATATTAAAGGAAAATATCGGTATATTTGAAGAACTTGGCTTTAGAGTCGAACACTTCGGAGGGCATGAATATGCTCTTACTTCGGTTCCGGCCGAATTATTCAGGCTGTCCGAGCAGGATTATTTCCTCAGTGTTATTGATGATCTTTCCGAGAATCTGCGCACCCGTGAACCCAAGCAGGTCAAAGACCGTATAGCTACAATGGCCTGTAAGGCTGCAATAAAAGGTAATACGAATATAAGCTATGCCGAAGCCGATGCTCTTATTTCCGAACTGTTATCGCTTGATAATCCGTATAACTGCCCTCACGGAAGACCTACCATCATTTCATTTACCAATTCGGATCTTGATAAAATGTTTAAGAGGATAGTCTGATATGGATCCGCTTATAATTCTCTCAGGTCCCACAGCGGTCGGTAAAACTTCACTTTCCATAGAACTTGCAAAAAAGATAGGCGGTAGTATAATCTCTGCTGACTCAATGCAGGTATATAAAGGGATGGATATCGGAACCGCCAAAATAACCGAAGATGAACGGCAGGGCATTCCGCATTACCTGATCGATATTGTTGAACCGTCGAATGATTTTAACATAGTATCTTTCAAAGAACTTGCCTCAGCTTCAATTGAAGAGATAAGAAATCTCGGAAGAATTCCGATCATTGTAGGCGGAACCGGGTTTTATATTCAAAGTGTTTTGTATGATATTGATTTTACAACACATGATGACGATGAGGCATACAGGCATAAACTAACGGAACTGATCAATGAACAGGGAGCGGAGTATGTCCATAAAATGCTTGAAGAATCGGATCCTGTAGCGGCAAAGAATATACACTTTAACGATCATAAAAGAATGATCAGGGCACTTGAGTATCATAGACAGACCGGACTTCGAATATCGGATCACAACAGGGACGAGCACCAGAAACGCCCGATCTATGATTTTTGCTATTTCGTGCTTACGGATGACAGGCAGAAAATATACGAACGTATTAACAAAAGAGTGGATGAAATGATTGAAGCGGGACTTGTTGAAGAGGTAAAAACCCTTTTGGCCGGTAAAGCTTCGCCCGCAAACGTTTCCATGCAGGGTATAGGATACAAAGAGATCATTTCATATCTTGAAGGAAAAATCACACTTGAAGAAGCGACAGATCTGATCAAAAAAAATTCGAGACATTTTGCCAAAAGGCAGCTTACATGGTTTAAGCGGGAGAGGGATGTTATTTTCATTGATAAAAGATACGATACGGATCCGCTTGATACAATAATATCAACAATCAAAAAGGCAGGGATCATAAATGAATGAAGATATGTATGAAATATATCAAAAATGCGGGATTTCAAAGGATGTATATGAATTCGGCGAGAATATCCTTGATAAATTAAAAGACCGGTTTGACAGTTACGATAAAACCGCAGAGTATAACCAGCTGAAAGTCCTTAATGCAATGCAGAAATGCAAGGTTTCGGAAAGCTGTTTTATGCCTTCAAGCGGTTACGGATATAATGACCTCGGAAGGGATACTCTTGAAAGGGTCTATGCAACTGTTTTCGGAACAGAAGATGCTCTTGTAAGACCTCAGATCACCTGCGGCACACATGCGCTGTCAACAGCACTTTCATCACAGCTGCGCCCGGGAGATGAAATGCTCTCGATCTCCGGTAAACCTTACGATACGCTTGAAGAGGTGATCGGAATACGGGACAGCATAGGGTCTCTCAAAGAATACGGAATTACCTATTCCCAGGTAGATCTTCTTGAAGACGGATCTTTTGATTACAACAAGATCAAAGGGGCAATCAAAGAAAATACCAGACTTGTTGCGATCCAGCGCTCCAAAGGATATCAGACACGTCCGACTCTTTCGGTGGATGCGATTAAGGAAGCAATACGATTTGTCAAAAATATCAACAGTGACATTATCGTAATGGTGGACAACTGCTACGGTGAGTTTGTTGAAAAAAAAGAACCTTCCGATTACGGTGCCGATATGGTAGTAGGCTCCCTTATCAAAAATCCCGGCGGAGGACTGGCCCCCATAGGCGGATATATATGCGGGACTGCCGATTGTATACAAAAGGCGGCATACCGGCTGACTTCCCCCGGACTTGGCAAGGAAGTCGGAGCCACGCTTGATATTAACAGGACTCTTTTCCAGGGACTGTTTCTTGCGCCGGCAGTAACATGCGCCGCTCTTAAAGGTGCTACTTTTGCCGCCAATATATACGAAAAACTGGGATTTGAAGTCATACCTGACGGATCGGAGGAGCGGCATGACATTATTCAGGCCGTTACGTTAAGATCGCCTGAGGCTGTAAAAGCTTTTTGCAACGGCATACAATCCGCCGCCCCTGTTGATTCTTATCTTACCGCAGAACCATGGGATATGCCGGGATATGACTGTGATGTTATTATGGCTGCCGGTGCTTTTATATCCGGAAGTTCAATTGAGTTATCGGCCGATGCTCCTATGAAACCCCCATATGCCGTTTATTTTCAGGGAGGGCTGACATGGCACCATGCTAAAGTCGGGATTCTGAAATCACTTCAGGCACTGGTGGACGAAAAAATTGTTGATATATACATCTAGCGACTGTTGTGGTAAAATATGCTAGATATTGTATGAGCTTTTGAGGATTATACTTTGGCTGTAAATGCATTCGGTATAGATTTAGGTACCTATAATATAAAAATATATAACGGTTTTACTGACAGGATCGTGTCACATAAGAACATGATTGCGATTCAGAACAGACACAATCTTTTTGCATACGGAGATGATGCTTTTACGATGTATGAGAAATCTCCGGATAATATTAAAGTTACATTTCCGCTGACTTACGGCGTTATTGCCGACATCAACCATATGCAGATACTGATCCGTAATTTCATCAATGATGAAATGGACGGAAATATCAGAAGCGCCGATTATTACATTTCCGTTCCGACGGATATTACGGAAGTTGAAAAACGTGCATTCGTCGATCTGGTCAAAGAATCCAACATAAGAGCCAGGAATATCTATATTGTGGAAAAGGCAATTGCCGACGGTATCGGGATGGATGTGGAAATGCATCGTTCCCAGGGCTTTCTTGTTGTTAATGTCGGATATGAGACAACGGAGATCTCAATACTCAGCCTTGGCGGAATAGTACTGTCAAAGCTTATCAAAACCGGCGGTAAAAAATTTGACGAATCCATAAGGAACATGATACGTAAGGAATACAATCTGCTTATCGGAGCCAAGTCCGCTGAACAGACAAAGATAGAGCTTCCCATGCTTGAGAAGGAACAGCGTGATGCCGTTGTATACGGAAGGGATATCGTAACCGGTCTTCCGGTTGAACGTACGATCCCGACAATGCTTATAGAGCGTGCAATGCACGAAAACTTTGAAAACATAATCGATAATGTAAGACTTATCCTTGAGAGGACACCTCCGGAACTCGGAGCGGATATTTATAAAAAAGGTATTTTCCTGACGGGAGGAAGTGCCGGAATCGGTGATCTTCACAGCCTTATTTCCAAAAGTACGGGACTTAATGTTTTGTTCTCGCCGTACAAAGAAGGAAGTGTGGCTTTCGGCCTGTCCCAGATAATCAAAAACGAAAAACTTCATTCTGTTGTATATACGATGCAGGATTTTTCCGGGTGATCATTTAAAATGGCTCGTAACAGATCTAAAAGGAATAAAATATCGATTCCGGCTAAATATCTATTACTGGCACTGTCTGTTATTTGTGTAATAATGATGGTGCTTTCTTATGCTACGGATTTAATGGACGGACCACCCCAGGCGGTAGCCGGGTATACCGTTATCCCTTTTCAAAAAGCAATTTCATATGCGGGGAACTGGCTGTTTAACCGCTCCGAATCAATCAAGGAGCTTGAGACGCTGCGTAACGAGAATGCACAGCTCAAGAAGACCGTCGATGAACTTACGATCAGGATAAATGATCTTACAACCGACAAATATGAACTTGCCGAACTTCGTCAGCTTATGGCTCTTGATGAAAGATACAGCGAGTATCCTACAGTAGGTGCCCGGGTAATAGGTAAGGATGCCGGCAACTGGTACTCGACTTTTCTTATAGACAAGGGCAGTAATGACGGTATCAAAGTAAACATGAACGTTATGGCCGGAGCCGGTCTTGTAGGAATCGTCACCTCTGTCGGACCCAATTGGGCTACCGTAAGATCGATAATTGATGATGAATCAAACATAAGTGCAATGGTACTTAACACCTCGGATACAATGATCGTATCAGGGGACCTTGAAATGTATTCAAACGGAAGTATCAAATTCACCGAATTGCGCGATGAGGACGGGGCTGTTGCTGCCGGGGACCAGATCGTGACCAGCCAGATAAGCAGCAAGTACCTTCCCGGTATTTCCATAGGATACATCAAGGAAATAAACAGTGATTCAAACAATCTTACCAAATCAGGATATATTACGCCGGTTGTGGATTTTGAACATCTTGATATTGTTCTTGTGATCACCCAGATGAAACAGACGAAGGAATAAAATGTACAGAAAAGCAGTAATGCTCTTATTGATATTAATAAGTTACCTTATACAAAGTACCATGATCCGTATATTGCCTATCGGAGGAGTTGCTCCGAATCTGCTTATAATTCTGACTTCATGTTTCGGATTTATGCGCGGCAAAAAGGACGGAATGTTCGTTGGATTTATATCCGGTCTTGTGATGGATATTCTGTTCGGGGATCTGATAGGATTCTATGCGCTTGTATACATGGTCATCGGTTATCTGAACGGTTTCTTTGCAAGCATATTTTATCCGGAAGACATTAAACTGCCGGTTGCTCTTATAACAAGCAGTGAGCTTGTATATTGCTTTATTGTGTATATTTTTCAATTCCTTATACAGGGCAAGCTCAGGTTCGGATACTATTTTCTGCACATAATCCTTCCGGAGATCGTCTATACGATTTTTGTCACTATCATAATTTATAAGATCATACTGAACATTAATGAATGGCTTGAAGACCTTGAAAGAAGGAGTGCCTGATTGTTTTCTGATATCAAGGAATGGCTCAAAGATGCCATTTTTAACCGTTTTACATTTTTGATGATCATTTTTGTGGGATTGATCGTTGTTCTTGTGCAACGTTTATTTGTGATGCAGATAATAAACGGGCAGGATTATCTGAATAACTTCAAACTGACGATCAAGAAAGAGACTACACTCAAGAGTACCCGCGGTAACATATACGACAGGAACGGGAATCTTCTTGCATACAATAAACTGGCTTATTCTGTTACGATAGAAGATAATTTCGAATCCGGAAAAAACAAGAATGCCATGATCAATGATTCCATATTTCGCGCGATCAATATTATTGAGAGCTGTGAAGATAAGGTATCTAACGGATTTGAGATCATATTAAACGATGACGATCAGTATGAATTTACAATTACGGGAACAAGACTGCTCCGGTTTCTTGCCGATATATACGGACACAAATCAACCGATGATCTGACTACACAGCAGCGGAACTCGACTCCGGATGATGTGATCTATTATCTGTCGGATTCCAAAAAATACGGGATCGGACATACTGTGATAGATGAAAAAGGAAACAGCCGTTTTGTTCCGTTTGAAGGTTATACTAAAGAAGAAGTCCTGAAAATACTGACGATAAGGTATAAGCTTTCCACAAACAGCTATCAGAAATATTTGTCTACCGTAATAGCGGATGATGTCAACGAGAAAACAGTTGCTGCCATAAAAGAGAATTCCGATATACTTCAGGGCATTTCAATTGAAGTAAATACACTCCGCCAATATAACGATCCGGTATATTTCGCACATATCATCGGATATACCGGGAATGCCTCTCCGGATGATCTTGCGGAGCTTGCATCTTCCGAACATGACTATAATGCTGCCGATATGGTCGGTAAATCCGGAATAGAAAAATCAATGGAAGAGTATCTGCAGGGTACCAAAGGAAAAGATGTGATCTACGTCGATAATATGGGTAAAATCATAGAGTCTATATCCCATGTTGACCCTAAAGCCGGTAATGATGTTTATCTGTCTATAGATTCCGATCTCCAGAAAGCCGTATACAACATGCTTGAGCAAAAACTTGCCGGTATACTCGTTTCAAAGATCGTAAACATGAAGACGTATAATAATGATACGGTCAAATCTTCACTGATGATGATACCGATCGATGATGTGTATTATGCTCTTATTAACAACAGCGTAATTGATACGGAACACATGGCAGGGGAAAACGCCGCAACATATGAAAAACAGGTAAATGATGCTTTTATCGCAAAACGCAATTCTGTAATGGAAAGGCTTCGCGAGGAGCTTATGACGGGTAAGACCCCTTATAAAGATCTTCCGGATGAGATGAAAGTATATGAAAGCTATATAGTTACAAGACTTATGTCCCAGTCTACGGGAGTTCTCATTTCGGACCTTATTGACAGAGATGACAAAACATATATTGACTGGACTACAAATGAAGTTATAAGTCTTAACGAATATCTTCATTACTGTCTTGCGCAAAACTGGATGGATGTGACCAAATTCCATCTTGACAGTCAGTATTCCGATTCGGAAGAGGTGTATGTTCAGCTTGTTGATTACATTATAAATGACCTTTCCGAAAACAGCGGCTTCGGGAAAAAGATGTATAAATACATGATTGCCGATGATGAGATATCCGGACGGCAGTTATGTATGATATTATACGAGCAGAAGATCATATACGGTACGGCAGCAGATAAGGCAATGCTTGAGAGCGGAGAAAAGACCCCTTATGATTTTATAATAAACAAGATCGCCAATCTGGAGATCACTCCGGCAATGCTGGCACTTGATCCGTGTTCCGGGTCCTGCGTCGTATCAAATACAAAGGGAGAACTTCTTGCGCTTGTAACATATCCCGGATATGACAATAACAGGTTTGCCAATTCCATCGATTCGGATTATTATGCAAAACTTTTGTCTGATATTGCCAGTCCACTGTATAATAATGCCACACAGCAGATGACGGCTCCGGGATCAACGTTTAAACCGTGTTCGGCAGCTTGTGCGCTTGAAGAGGGCATGGTCAATCTTGGGGAAACTATCAGATGTGAGGGTATTTTCGATTATTTTGACGTGCAGAAGCAATGCTGGGTATATCCCGGAGGTCACGGAAATCTGGATGTTGCAGGTGCGATAGGTAATTCCTGTAATGTATTCTTTTATGAAGTCGGCTATCGTCTTGCGACAAACGGGCATACGGCCAATTATGACGAGGAAACGGGACTTAATCGTTTGCAAAAATATGCCGATCTGTTCGGTCTGACCTCCAAAACCGGTATAGAAATGGAAGAAAACAGCCCGAAATTTTCCGATCAGCTGCCTGTTGACTCGGCGATTGGTCAGGGTTCGCACAACTATACGACCGTAGGACTGTCACGATATGTGACGACTATTGCCACCAAAGGGACATGTTATCAATATACATTACTGAATAAAATCGTAAGTCCCGAAGGAACTGTGATCTTATCCCAGTCTCCGGATATCCAAAACAGTGTTGTATTTGCCGACAGTACCTGGGAGCAGATATACAGCGGAATGCGCATGGTTGTAGAAAAAGCAGCGGCATTTAAGGGCTTTCCCATCAAAGTCGCCGGCAAGACAGGAACGGCTCAGACAAGTAAATCACGTACCAACCATGCTCTGTTTATAGGATTTGCGCCTTATGAAGATCCGGAGATAACGGTAGCGACCCGTATAGCTTACGGATATACATCGGCAAATGCTGCCCAGTTGTCCAAAGACGTATTAAGTTATTATTTTAAGACGGAAGATGCTGACCAGCTTGTAAGCGGAGTAGCTGATGAAGCATCAACTGAAATAATAGAAGACTGATCAATTAAAGTGAGGATAATATGAAACCTGCTGTAACAATTAAAAGCTTTCCCAACGGTCTGAAGCTCATTCTCAATGATGAGATGCCGTTTGAAGACCTGTATGTTGCCTTTGCACAAAAACTTATCGAGTCCGACAGGTTTTTGGGTGATGCAAAACTTGTTATCACTTTTGAGGGAAGAGAGTTGTCTGATCTTGAAGAGAGAGCTCTTATCGAAGCTTTCGGTGAATACTCGCATGTTAATGTTCTGTGCATCATGGAAAAGGGAAGTAAACAAAATGAAGTATTCATTCAGGCGGCAAATGCATTCTCGCCTACCGGAAAAGCTGAAAATTCATCTGTTTACAAAGGTACACTTCATGCCGGTCAAAATCTTGAAACGGAGGGGAGCATTGTAGTACTCGGCGATGTTAATCCCGGAGCAAGTGTTACGGCTGTTGGATCCGTTGTTATACTAGGAACGGTATATGGTGACATATCCGCCGGGACAAAAGGGGACAAAGGTGCATTTGTAGCAGCTCTTGATATCAAAGCCGAGGCTATTGAGGTGGCAGGTCAGGAATGTACCATGTTTACAAAGAATGCCGGCTTTTTACGCAAGATTGCGGGAGCAAAGATTATCTATATTGGTGAAGACGGAATTGTATGCGATGATATAACAAAGGAATTTCTTGCACAGATACCGTTTTAGGTGGATGTTATGTTTGAAAACTATAATTTCAGAAAATATGATCTGTTTCTTGTACTGCTTTGTATAGCGATCACATCACTGGGCATTGTATTTATCAAAAGTGCCGATGAATCATACGTACGCCATCAGCAGGAAGGTTTTGTGATGGGACTGGTTCTTATGGTCGTTGTCTCTCTGATAAGTTATACATTTGTATTGAAATTCTACTGGCTTATATATGCGTTATCAATCGCGCTTCTTGTGGTGGTTCAATTGTTCGGTGATTCCGGCGGCGGTGCTCAAAGATGGTTTGAAATCGGAGGAATAAGATTTCAGCCTTCCGAGATTGTTAAGATTTTATTGATTTTATTCTATGCCGCGTTTATTATGAAACATAAGGAGAATATTAATACCGTTCGTATTGTTGCGGCATGTGTTATATTGATCATTCCGCCCACGATACTGATATTCAAGCAGCCCGATCTTTCTACTACAATAATGGTACTTGCCATATTCGCGGTCGTTATGTTTATCGGGGGATTGAGCTGGAAGATCATCGGAGGGGCAATTCTTATCGGAGTTCCTTCGTTTATACTGGCACTTAGATATTTGATGCGTGATGATGTCCATATTATCAAGGATTATCATAAGGGAAGGATCCTTGCATGGTTATATCCCGATGAATACGCCAGTACCGAAGCTTATCAGACACTTAATGCAATTACCGCAATAGGTTCCGGTCAGTTATCCGGAAAAGGTATCAACAATAACGTAGTAGCCTCTGTCAAAAACGGTAATTTCATATCAGCCGCACACACCGACTTTATTTTTGCCGTTATCGGCGAAGAGATGGGATTTGTAGGCTGTTGTCTCGTTATAGGACTGTTGTTTTTGATAGCGATCTGGTGCCTGCTCATAGCAAGACGCGCAAAGGATGTTGCGGGACAGATCATAGCAGGCGGAATGGCTGGTCTGATAGGAATTCAGACATTTATCAATATCAGTGTTGTTACGGGACTTCTGCCCAATACCGGACTTACTTTACCTTTTGTCAGCTACGGCCTGACCAGTCTTGTCAGTTTGTTTATAGGTATAGGTTTTGTGTTGAACGTTAAATTGCAATCGCCTGCCGGCGAGTATTTCGAAGGAGAGTTTTGATGAATATTGGATTGATCGCTCATGAATCGAAAAAGAAACTGATGCAGAATTTTTGTATTGCTTACCGTGGAGCTTTAAGTAAACATAAGCTTTGTGCCACAGGAACAACGGGCAGACTGATCGAAGAGGTTACAAATCTGTCGGTTCATAAGTATCTGGCCGGAAACCTTGGAGGAGAGCAGCAGATCGGTGCTCAGATCGAACACAATGAGATCGATCTTATGATATTTTTGCGTGACCCCCTTGCGCCTGATATGCACAAGCCGGATATTAACTATATAGTCAAACTTTGTGATATGCATAACATTCCGCTTGCCACTAATCTTGCAACTGCGGAACTTCTTATCAAATCACTTGACAGAGGGGATATGGAGTGGCGTGAAATGTACAAATAACACGCTTTATGCGATTGTTTTTGCCCTGACGGTTTTGTCTCTTACGGCATGTTCATCAAAACTTCAGATGCCGTTTGATGCTGATTCGGCCGATAGTTCCGTTAATATTACTCTGACAGGTTCGGATTCGGATATCAAACCTTTTGCGGCTGATATATGTGTTACGGATAATGATTTTGAAGAAATGTCCCTTGCAATTGATGAAGCGGAGGCAGGAGGTCTTTTTGATGCCACATCTGCAGAAACTGTCTATGCCAAAAATGTTCACAAGAAACTGAATCCGGCATCTCTTACAAAGGTAATGACGGCTTATATAGCTTTAGAATACGGTCATCTTGAGGATACTCTTACAGCGTCTTCAAATGTGCTTATTACCGAATCGGGAGCACAGCTTCTTGGTATCAAGGAAGGGGATAAGATGACTTTGGAGCAGGCTCTTAACGCTTTGCTGCTATATTCGGCGAACGATGCCGGGGTTCTTATCGCCGAATATCTTTCGGGAAGTGTAGAAAGCTTTGCTTCGGTTATGAATGATGAAGCTGTTAAGCTAGGCGCCACCAATACACACTTTACCAACCCTCACGGGCTTACAGACGAAGAGCATTACACGACGGCATATGATCTGTATCTTATCTTCAATGCGGCCATGCAGCACGAAGAGTTTCGGCGTATCATCAATACAACCGAGTATAAAAGCACATACAAGGACAGGGAAGGCAATCCGAAAAATATAGAAATATCGACGACCAATGCATATCTGAAAGGGGATGTAACAGCTCCTGACGGAGTAAGTGTTGTAGGCGGAAAAACAGGCACCACCAAGGCTGCGAAAAGCTGTCTGATACTGTTATCTAACGGAGCAAACGGACATACATATATATCAGTCATTCTCGGATCTACGGACCGTGACAGTTTATACAAAAACATGACTACACTGTTGACCGATATTCACTAAATTTAGTTGTCATTTATTGTCAAATACACTATAATTAGATATATCTTTAATAAAGGAGGATCTGCAATGATTCAGCTTATTGTTGGAGCCAAAGGCAAAGGCAAAACAAAACACTTACTTGAAAAGGTGAACAATGCGGTCAAGACCGTAGACGGTAATATTGTCTATCTTGATAAGAACTCTAAACATATGTATGAGCTCAAGAACAGGATCAGACTTATTAATACTTCCGAGTTTCCTTTCACTTCAACCGATGAGTTTTTCGGTTTTCTGTGCGGAATAGTTTCACAGGATCACGACCTTCAGGAAGTATATCTCGACAGCTTTATGGATGTCGCTTTTATTAAAGACAAAGACGCTGTTGAAGGCGTACTTGATAAATTCGAAAAGATCAGCAACCAGTTTGATGTGGATTTTGTTATCAGTGTTACAATGGAGCCTGATGAGGTTCCCGAGAAGTACAAATCACAGATTATCGTAGCATTATAATATCAGATGAATACATTCGGAAAGTCCCGGCAAGCCGGGGCTTTCCTTAAAATGTAAAGATGACTTTGCGCAGGAAGAAGAAAAAAAAGCAGGATGCGGCTAAAGGCCAGAAGGTTTCACATTTTGTCAAACCTATTACATTTAATCCGGGAGTACTCGTATTCCTGGTTATTTTTGTTTATATAATCATAATGGTGGTTTCATATTTCAGGCAAAGCCACATCACCCCTTATGAAGTAAAGCTTGGATCTCTGGCTATAAACAACACTTATGACGGTGTTATCCTGAGGGATGAGACGGTTATAACCAGTGATTTTTCGGGTTATATTAACTACTATGCCCGTGAATCCGAAAAGGTAAATGCGTTTTCAATGGTATATACCGTGGATTCCACAGGTAAACTTGCCGAAATGATAGGAGATGAGAGTGCTGATGAAAGCTCGATCTCCAACGAAAGCCTTTCGGATATCAAAAACAATATTTCAAGTTTTGCCGTTGATTTCAGACCCGAAAAATATATTGACACTTACAACTTCAAGTATAACATTGAAGGTACGGTCCTTAAACTTGCCAATACGGCTGTGCTTGCCAACATTGACAAACTTCGGGCGGAAAACTATGCCGATTCAATTGATTTCGGTTATGCACCGGAATCCGGAGTGATCGAGTACTCTACCGACGGATATGAAGGCCTTACGGCCGAGACGATAACTCCCGAACAGGTTAACGGCGAAGGATATGACAAGAATGTCCTTCATTCCAACGATCTGATATCCGAAGGAGATAATGCATACAAACTGATTACAAGCGAATTGTGGACCATTCTTATAGAAATTGACGAGGAACGCGCCAAAATTCTTGAAGAAGAGGATTATATTGAGGTCAGGTTCCTTAAGAATAATTATACAGCCTGGGCTGCTGTAAGCGTTTTGCGTCAAAACGGCAAGATATATGCCAAACTTGATTTTAATAATTCAATGATCACATTTGCTTCGGACAGATTTGTGGAGATCGAACTTCTTGATAATGCAAGAGAGGGATTGAAAATTCCCAATTCCGCAATTACCGAGCGTAATTTCTACCTGATCCCGGAAGCGTATCTGACAAGCGGCGGTAACTCCAATGATGAGGGATTTAATAAAGAATCTTATCTTGAAGACGGTACGTTGTCTGCGGAATTTGTTCCCGCAACGATTTACAACAATGTTGACGGAATGCTCTACGTTGATGAATCTGTGTTTAATATTGGCGATTACGTTATAATGCCCGAAACAGGTGAGAGATATGCAATTTCCAAGCAGGCAAGCCTTATCGGCGTATATAACATCAATAAAGGTTATGCAGACTTTAAACAGATAACCATTCTTAATCAGAATGAAGAGTATGCGATAGTAAAATCAAACAGTGAATACGGTCTGTCGGTTTATGATTATATAGCATTAAAAGGTGATTCCGTAACAGAGAATGACTTTATATACGACTGACGGACATGGTTTATGATAACTAATAAAGTGGCTTATATGCACAACGGGGAAGAATTATGATCAGGGAAAGATTAGAAAAAGTTCAAAACAGTATTTCTGAAGCGGTTAAAGCATCAGGACGGGATGATAAGGATGTCACACTTATTGCGGTCTCCAAAACAAAACCCGTAGAAATGATCAAAGAAGTGTATGATGCGGGAATAAGAGATTTCGGAGAAAACAAAGTTCAGGAGATAATAGATAAATATCCCAAACTGCCCTCCGACATCAGATGGCACCTTATAGGACATCTTCAGACCAACAAAGTAAAATACATAATTGATAAAGTATGCATGATCCACAGTGTTGATTCTCTGAAACTTGCCCAGGAGATAAGCCGCCAGGCAATCAAGCATAATGTAACGGCTGATATACTGATCGAAGTTAATGTTGCGGGGGAAGATACAAAGTTCGGTGTTAAACCCGAAGATACCCTTAGTCTTTGCGAGGAAATAAGTGCTCTTGCAAATGTCAGGATAAGAGGCCTTATGACTGTTGCGCCATTTGTCGATGATCCGGAAGAAAACAGAGCCGTTTTTTGTACTCTGCGGCAATTATTTGTTGACATAGACGCCAAAAACATTGATAATGTCTGTATGGACTGTCTGTCTATGGGTATGTCAAACGATTATACCGTTGCGATTGAAGAAGGGGCGACATTTGTAAGGGTCGGGACATCGATATTCGGACAGAGAGATTATGGGGTCAAAGGATAGGAGATTATTATGGGTTTACTGGACAAAATGCTCGGCGCTATGAAATATGACGACGAGGATGAATACGAAGACGATTATTACGATGATGATTATGATGATAAGAGTTCATCACGTTCTGTTAATAAAAGAGCTGTAAAATCACAGACGCTTGATGATGACGAGGATGATTCCAAGGCCAAAGCACCTGCCAGAACAACCCCGAGAAACGGACGAAACCGTATGATGAGTAACGGTATGGAAGTTTGTGTAATCAAGCCGACATCCGTTGAAGACGCAAGGGAGATCACTGACACACTTCTTGAGAATCACACTGTTCTTCTCAATATGGAAGGCCTGGATGTTGATATGGCACAGCGCATTATTGATTTTACCAGCGGCAGCACTTACGCGATTGGCGGGAATCTTCAGAAAATATCTCATTACATTTTTATTTTGACACCCAAAAATGTTGATGTATCGGGGGATTTTCAGGAGATCTTATCCGGAGCCTTTGATGTTCCGGCCCTGAACAACAAATTCTAAAACGAAAGCTTCCGATAAACAGTCGGAAGCTTTTTTTGAGGTAAGTATGGATCCTTTAAACATTTCTTATAAAAACAACGGCAGTTATCCTGTTGTCATTGAAAACAATTACGGTAAGCTTGCTGAAATGATAAGCGGTATGTTTCCGAACCTGCAGCGTATATGTATCGTCACCGACTCCAATGTGGCACCTTTATACCTTGATGCGGTGAGGTCATATGTTTCGGAATGTGCGGTAGTCGTTACTGAATACATATTTGATGCCGGAGAATCAAATAAAACACTGGACACAGTTAAAGGCTGCTATGATAAACTGCTTGCCTGTGATTTTAACAGAAGAGATATGATAATAGGGCTTGGCGGAGGCGTTACCGGGGATGTTGCCGCCTTTATAGCGTCAACTTACATGAGAGGATGCCGCTTCGTCAACCTTCCGACGTCGCTTCTTGCTATGGCAGATTCGTCTGTGGGCGGTAAATGCGGAGTGGATTATGACAAGTACAAGAATATAGTGGGCAGTATATATATGCCAAGCCTTGTGTATGCTTCCACCGATGTCCTGAAAACACTTCCCGACAGGGAGTTTTCATCCGGTGTTGCCGAGATATTAAAAGCCGGGCTTATAAGGGATGCCAATTTCTATGAATGGCTGATTATGAATTTTTCCGAAATAATGGAAAAAGACGGTGAGGCGCTTAAATATATGCTCTCTAAAGCAGTAGAGATCAAGCAGTACTATGTAACAAAAGATCCTTTTGAAGAAGGAGAGCGGATGATATTGAATTTTGGTCACACTATCGGACACGCTCTCGAAAAACACTTTGATTTCAAATATCTTCACGGGGAATGTGTAGCCCTCGGAAGCGTTGCGGCTGCTTATATTTCGTATAAACGCTCAATGTTAAGTACAGAAGAATTCTATGAAATAAGGGATATGTTCGTTCCCTTTGATCTTCCGATAAGTCTGTATCCGTTTGATATTGAAAGTGTGTATTCCAATATCGGACATGACAAGAAAAACACTGATTCGGGACTTAAATTCATATTATTGAAGAAGATAGGCAAAGCGGTTATTACTAACGATGTTACGGAAGACGAAATAAAGGAAGCTCTTAAAAGCCTGATAGTTGAATGGGATTGATATGAACACTAAGTTTAAAAGATGCACTCTTGACCTCATACTTTTTATAGCTTTGATCATCGCCGACAGACTTACTAAAATGTGGGCGACATCAAGGCTTATGAACAATGAACCGATAACGTTGATCAAAAACGTACTTGAATTGTATTATCTTCCGAACGGGAACACAGGTGCTGCATTCGGAATACTGACCGGACACAGAACATTGTTTCTTGTAATTGCAGTTGCGGTTGTGGCTGCGATAGTATACATCATATGGAATTTGCCGCCCGATGCCAAATACAGACCGCTTGAAATACTCATGGTATTTATTGCCGCAGGCGGTGTTGGCAACATGATCGACAGGATCATGCAGGGCTATGTTGTGGATTTTATATATATTTCCTGCATCAATTTCCCGATATTCAATGTTGCCGATATGTATGTTAGCGTTTGTACGGTAGTTCTCGCAATTATTATGCTTTTTAAATTCAAAGAGGAAGATTACAGCTGTCTTGAAAAGGCTCTAAAAGCCCCGTTTCAGAAGATCCGGACGAAGTAACCATGAGAGAATATCTGCTTAATGTAGACGAAGATATGGAGAATGAGAGAATCGACAAGTTCGTAACAAATGTTCTTGCCGATTTTTCACGTTCATATATACAAAAAATCATAGAATCCGGTGATCTGACCGTAAATAACAAGCTGATAAAGCCAAGCTACAAAGTCAGGAACAAGGATATAATCCTGGTCAGGACCGATTCGGTAATACCCGACATCACACCGGAAGATATTCCGCTTGATATTTTGTATGAAGACAATGACATTCTCGTAGTCAACAAACCGAAAGGAATGGTTGTCCACCCGGCACCGGGGCACTATGAGCATACACTTGTAAACGCAGTAATGTTTCATTGCCGTCATAATCTTTCGGGGATAAACGGTGTAATGAGACCGGGAATAGTTCATCGTATTGACAAAGATACTACCGGATCATTAATAATATGCAAAAATGACAGAGCACATGAATGCATAGCGGATCAGCTCGAGAAGCATTCTATAAAAAGAGAGTATCTTGCAATGGTAACAGGCGTTATTGAAAACAGCGGGACTGTTGACAAACCGATCGGAAGATCCGCATCCGACAGGAAAAAAATGTGTGTTACGCCTGGTGGAAAAAGAGCGGTTACTCATTATGAAGTTGTTAAGAATTTTGAAAAATTTACTCTGATCAGATGCCGTCTTGAGACAGGAAGGACCCACCAGATCAGGGTACATATGGCTTCCATCGGACACCCGGTTGCAGGGGATTTTGTGTACGGTAACGGAACAAAAACGCCCGTAGAAACATACGGACAGGCTCTGCATGCTTATCTTATCGGTTTTGTACATCCAACCACAGGAGAATATATCGAGCTTACGGCACCCCTTCCCGAGTATCTTAATTTGTTCATTAAATTGTGCGAAAAAGTTTAGTAAATCTTCACAGAAAATATAGATATTAAATGATGTTTGTGGTAAAATATGTCATTATATGCGAACTCATATAATAAATAAATTACGGAGGGTTACTTATGAGCGAAGAGAACAAAACAACAAATCCTTACACAGGCACATCCAAACTATCCAACTACGATGTGACATCAATGCTTGAAAACGTCAAAGACGGGGATATGCAGATTATCGCACGCCTTCTCGTTGAGATGAAGAACGAGAATGAGGAGGCTCAGAAGAGGGTTAAACTCCAGAGTCTGTTCTCGTTATGTGCTTCTGTACTGTGCCTGATCCTTCTGATCGTTATGCTTGTTACGATCAAGAAATTCATTCCTCAGGTTGAAGGTGCCGTAGCAAATGCTAATGAACTCATCCTTTCGGTCAGCGAAGAAGTCGCTAATGTATCGGCTGTTGTTGAAGATGCCACAGGCATAATTGATCAGGCCGGTGAGACAATGACAGTTGCCAGCAAGGCAATAACAGACGCCAGCGAAGTTATATCCGGAGTTAACGGTATGATGGGTGAAGTTCAGTCTGTTGTAACCAACCTTGACAAGTCTACACAGGAACTTGCTGCTATCGACATCAACGCAATGCTTGAAAATGTCAACGGTCTCGTTGATACAAGCGAAAAGAGTCTCGCTGAGACAGTTAAGAAGATTGATGATATCGATCTTGAATCACTCAACAAAGCCATCAAGGATCTGAGTTCAATCATATCTCCGTTGGCTAAACTGTTCAGAAGATAACAGTTGTATACAGTAAAATAATTATATCTAAGAAGGTTAATTTATGATTGGCGCTGATGCAATCGTAAAATGCCTGGAAAAAGAAGGGGTAACAACGCTGTTCGGGTATCCGGGAGTGGCGATTTGCCCCTTCTTTAACAGCATTTTGAACACTAAAATCGAATCAATACTTGTAAGGAGCGAACAGAACGCTGCCCATGCGGCGAGCGGATATGCAAGAGTTACCGGAAAACCGGGTGTTTGCGTGGCAACAAGCGGACCCGGAGCTACTAATCTTATAACCGGAATAGCAACAGCATATGCCGATTCCATTCCGCTTATCTGTATCACGGGTCAGGTGGACTCCAATCTGCTTGGGGGCGATGTGTTTCAGGAAGCAGATATTACCGGCGCTGCGGAAAGCTTTGTCAAATACAGTTACCTTGTTAAAAATGCAGCTGATATCCCCAGGATAATGAAAGAGGCATTTCATATAGCCACCACCGGCAGAAAAGGGCCTGTTCTTATAGATATTCCGATCGATATTCAGAATAAGACTATTTCCGGGTTTAAGTATCCTGAATCCGTTAATATGCGTACCTATAAGCCGACTGTCAAGGGCCATGCCGTGCAGCTCAAAAAGGTCATTACCGAACTGCAAAAAGCTAAACGTCCCGTGATTTTAGCCGGAGGCGGCGTTATTCTGTCAGGCGCGAGAAAAGAGCTTCGTGATTTTTCGCACAAATACGGTATTCCCGTTGTCACAACGATGATGGGTATAAGTTCAATTCCATCAGATGACCCTCTCTATTACGGAATGATCGGCAATAACGGAAGGTCATATGCCAATTATGCAATGGCCGAATCGGATCTGCTGATCGTTATAGGAGCCAGAATAGCCGACAGGGCAGTATCTTCACCTGATCTTGTGGCTAAAGATACCGTTCTTATCCATATTGATGTTGACCCTGCGGAAATAGGCAAGAATGTGGGGCCTACAATTCCGCTTGTAGGAGATATCAAAAATATATTCAATGATCTGGCAAAACAGGATGCCGTTTGTGATTTTTCAAAATGGGTAGGTGCTCTTGATGAATGCCGATCTCAATCCATGCCCAGAAAGGCTCCGCGCAAGAGCTATGTTGATCCGGCAAAGTTTATTACAACTCTTTCCGAAAAGCTGGCAGATAATGATATATATGTTGCCGACGTGGGACAGAACCAGATGTGGTCGTGTATGTATTATGTGGCAAAATCCGGGAAATTCCTGACAAGCGGAGGAATGGGGACAATGGGATACTCGATCCCTGCAGCCATAGGAGCCAAAAAGGCCGATATGAAGAGAAATGTTGTGGCTGTTTGCGGTGACGGTTCTTTTCAGATGTCAATGAATGAGCTTGCTACAATGGTCGAAAATAAGATACCCATCAAGATAGTCGTATTTAATAACGGTTATCTAGGGCTTGTAAGAGAGTACCAGCACAACACATATAAAGCAAATTATTCGATGGTAAATCTCGGAACTGTTCCGGATCTTTCCAAAATTGCGGAAGCTTACGGCATTCCTTTTGTACGTTTGAAAAACGATAAGAATATGAAAGAGACTATAGACAGTTTCCTTGCGGATAAGGGCCCCGCTCTTATGGAGTGTATGCTCGATCCTATGGATACTGTTAAATAAGTATTAAGGTGAATTATGAAAAGGTTATATTCAATCCTCGTAGAAAACAGATCGGGAGTTCTCGCAAAAGTTTGCGGCTTGTTTGCAAGAAGAGTCTTTAATATAGATTCCCTCGCCGTGGGAGAAACCGACGATCCGAAAGTATCGTGCATTACGATACTCAGTTCCGGAAATGAAACTACTCTTGAACAGATCGAAAAACAGCTTAACAAAAAGATCGATGTGATCAAGATCAAAACATTTTCCGAAGAGGAGAGTATATCCAGAGAATTAATGCTTGTCAAAGTCAGATATACCAAATCAAACAGGCGCGAGATCATGGAAGTCTGTGAAATACTTGATGCCAAAATTGTTGATATGTCCAAGAATCTGATGATGATACAGATATGCGATACACCGGATAAAACCGCACTTCTAATCAAAATGCTATCTGATGTGGCAATAATCGAAGTAGCCAGAACAGGTACTCTGGCCCTTCAAAAATGTTCACTTTCATGATCCTGTTTCATTGACAACAAAAAATCAAAAAGATACAATAAATCTCGAAACTGCAAATAAATGTAAGGAGACATTATTGTTATGATCAGAGTTATACAACTCATAGTCGACAACACTTCCGGTGTACTGTCCAGAATATCCGGCCTGTTCTCACGGCGCGGATATAATATTGAGAGTATTACGGCCGGAATAACAGCCGATCCAAGATATACCAGGATCACAATAGTTACAAGCGGTGATGAGGACATTCTCGAACAGATCGAAAAGCAGGTCGGAAAACTCATCGATGTAAGAGATATAAGAGTTCTCGACCCCGATGATTCGGTATATCGTGAGCTTGTACTTATCAAAGTTAAAGTCGGAGAGGAAAAGAGACAGGCACTTATAACGGTATGCGATGTATTCAGATCCAAGATAATTGATATCACAAAAGATTCAATGATAATCGAACTTACGGGAACCCAGTCCAAGATCAACGCTTTCATCGAACTGCTTCAGGACTACGAGATACTTGAAATCGCAAGAACAGGTATAGCTGGCCTTCGCCGCGGCAGCGACGGGGTTGTTTATTTATAAGGAGGAGAAAAAATGCAAAGAATTTTTTATCAGGAAGATTGTAATCTGTCAATGCTCGACGGGAAGACCATAGCCGTTATAGGTTACGGAAGCCAGGGACATGCACATGCTCTTAACGCCAAAGAGTCAGGCTGTAATGTAATAATCGGTCTGTACGAAGGTTCCAAGAGCTGGAAGCGTGCCGAAGAGCAGGGATTTCAAGTTTATACGGCTGCCGAAGCAGCAAAAAAGGCCGATATCATCATGATTCTAATCAATGATGAATTACAGGCCGATATGTACAAGAAGGATATCGAGCCGAACCTTGAAGCCGGTAATATGCTTATGTTTGCACATGGTTTCAATATTCACTTCGGATGTATCAAACCGCCCAAGGATGTCGATGTAACAATGATCGCACCCAAGGGACCCGGACATACGGTCAGAAGCGAATATCAGGCAGGAAAAGGTGTTCCCTGTCTTGTAGCTGTAGAGCAGGATGCAACAGGTAAGGCACTTGAGATCGCACTTGCATATTCACTTGCTATAGGCGGAGCAAGAGCAGGTGTTCTCGAGACTACATTTAGAACCGAGACCGAAACAGACCTCTTCGGTGAGCAGGCAGTTCTGTGCGGTGGTGTATGTGCGCTTATGCAGGCAGGATTCGAGACTCTTGTTGAAGCGGGATATGATGAGAGAAACGCTTACTTCGAATGCATTCATGAGATGAAGCTTATCGTAGACCTTATATACCAGTCAGGATTTGCGGGAATGAGATACTCCATCTCCAATACAGCAGAGTACGGCGATTATATAACCGGTCCCAAGATCATTACGGAAGAGACCAAGAAGACGATGAAGAAGATTCTGTCGGATATTCAGGACGGAACATTTGCAAAAGAGTTCCTTCTCGAGATGTCACCTGCCGGAAGAAAGGTACATTTCAATGCAATGAGAAAGCTTGCATCCGAGCATCCTTCTGAGAAGGTCGGAGCAGAAGTCAGAAAGCTTTACTCATGGAACAACGAAGAAGACAAGCTTATTAATAACTGACGGAGGATAACATATTGAGGTCAATAATAACAATCGGCAGACAGTTCGGAACAGGCGGACATGAGATAGGCAGAAAGCTGGCCGAAAAGCTTGGGATCAAATGTTACGACAAGGACCTTATTAAGAGGGTTGCCCAGGACTCGGGATTTTGTCCGGAGATATTGGAGCATAACGATGAACGCCCGACCAACAGCTTTTTGTATAACCTTGTAATGGACACCTATTCCTTCGGTATTACGAATTCCAATTATGTGGATATGCCTTTGTCTCATAAGGTATTCCTTGCCCAGTTTGACACCATCAAGAAAATAGCGGGAGAGGGCCCCTGCGTTATCGTTGGAAGATGTGCCGATTATGCTCTTGCTGACTTCGATAATGTTCTTAATCTGTTTATTTACGGTGATATGAGTAAGCGGATAGAGCGGGTAATGAACAAGTATGAAGTGTCCGAAAAAGATGCGAGAGATATGATCATCAAGAAGGACAAGCAGCGTGCCAGTTACTATAACTATTATTCCACCAAGAAGTGGGGCAAGGCTGAGACATACAATCTTTGCGTTGACTCAACTGTTCTCGGAAGAGACGGCACTGTGGAGCTTTTGTACCAGTTTGTTATGGACTATGAGAATATGATTGCAAATAAGTAACAGGGGATATTTAATTGAAAGAAAACAAAAATCATAATTTTTATTTTAAGGTCGGTATGAACGGACTTCTTATAGTTTGCGGAGGTATTTTCTTTTATTATATTCTTTTTCACTCCGACAGGTTTTCCGAACTGATCAGTGCTTTCTTTTCAATGCTGACTCCGATCATTGCCGGTCTTGTCATTGCATATATTCTCAATCCTGTTATGCGTTTTCTTGAGAATAAGGTTTTCGGACCTTTATGGAACAAATTCAAGCGGCGCAAGGATCATACATATTCGAAAGAAGCCAAAGTAATAAGGCTTCTTTCGACTTTTCTTACTATAATAATATTTATTGCCCTGATATATGCACTTGTAATGCTTCTGTTCCCTAGAATCATATCTAATATGCAGAGCATCCTTGGCAGGATACCTGTTTATTTCCTGAATATGGATGAATACTATGCTAATGTACTTGCCAAATATCCTAAACTGGAAACAATGCTCAAGCAATACAGTATAGATATGACCAAGATGTTTTATGACAAGATCCTTCCTTACTTTGAAGAAATCATCAGCAAAACATCAACAAGCCTTGTAGGGAGCATTATAACGATCTTCAAGAGCCTCCTGAATTTCATCATCGGGATCATCATTTCCATTTATCTTCTTGCTGACAAAGAAAAATTCATTGCCCAGGCAAAGAAAGTATTGTATGCATTTTTAAAGCGGGAGAGAGCTAATAATTTTATAAATAACTTGCGTTATTCAGACAAGATATTCGGCGGTTTTATTTCCGGGAAGATCATTGATTCTCTTATTATTGGTGTTCTGTGTTATATAGGAATGCTTATATTGCGTCTGCCGTATCCGGTACTGATCGCCGTACTTGTAGGTATCACGAATATCATTCCGTATTTCGGACCTTTTATTGGAGCCATTCCAAGCGCATTTTTCATTCTGATGATCGATCCGAAAAAATGTCTGGTTTTTGTAATCTTCATTCTGATCCTCCAGCAATTTGACGGTAATATTCTCGGCCCCAAGATCCTGGGAGATTCAACGGGACTTAACAGTTTCTGGGTTATTTTCTCCATTACTGTATTTTCGGGCCTCTTCGGTATATTGGGAATGTTCATAGGCGTTCCTGTATTTGCGGTAATTTATGCTGCTTTTAAGACGCTTATCAACAAGAGACTTGAGATAAAGCATATGCCGGTTGAAACAAGCTATTACGTTGATTACGACTATGACCCGGATGAAGAATCTACCGGTGGAAATACCGGAAAATCATTCCGTTTTGCGAAGAAAACTTTTGATAAAGTCACCGAAGAAACCTTTAATGAAGAACAGGATCATAACCGGGCATTATCAAGCAATACCAATACGGATCTTCTTCTAAATGAAAAAGAAGACCGGACAGAGGTTTAAAATGAGATTTTTGATTCAGGTCGTTAATAAAGCTTCTGTTAATATAGACGGTAAAACTGTCGGAAATATTGACAGGGGCTTATTGATTTTTATCGGTGTTTGCGATTCGGATTCCGAGGAAATTGCCGATAAAATGATTAGAAAAACTGTAAATTTAAGAATATTCGAAGACGAAAACGGGAAAACGAACCTTTCCATAGGCGATATTAACGGATCCATTCTCGTTGTTTCACAGTTTACACTTTATGCAGACTGCCGAAAGGGAAACCGGCCGTCTTTTTTTAAATCCGGAGATCCGGATCACGCCAACAAGCTGTATGAATATGTATTAAATGAACTCAAGAGCACATACGGCATTCATACAGAAAGCGGCGTTTTCGGTGCCGATATGAAAGTAAGCCTGGTTAATGACGGTCCATTTACCGTAATGCTTGATTCTGATGAGATTTTTGGCAACTAAGCGAATCTGATCCCTTAATATCTATTCGTTAAAGTTGTCTTTCGCGAACAGTTATATATCCCAAGATAGTGTCCGCTTGTTATGTAAACCTTTCTGTCATATAATATAAGCGCGAAATTGCGCTTATATTATTGTTTAAGCCCTTTTGTTGTACTTCCCCGGATTTGCCCTTCGAAATCTAACAGCCATTTCCGGAGTCACCGCTGGACAATCCTCATCGTAAACAATAGGTCTGTTTCTTGCTTCGTCAAGCTGACGTCTTTCCTCGGGAGTAAACAGAAGTTCCTTTTTTTGCTCGTCTGAAAGTTCAGAATACTTTACCATAGTACAATCCTCTTTCAAAATCATTTGCCAGTCGTGCCGATATCAGCCTGATAACTTCGATCGGCTTTCCATCCACATTTTTATTTCTACGCTCTGTATAAACTACATACAGAATATCTCTCACATCTCCGGCAAAGTTCTCGACATTGCCTATAATTGTTATCTCACTTAATCCTCCAGCAACAGACGCATCTCCAATGATATCATACCGAGGCTCTCCGGCCATATTGTCATCATCATATGCCTCTATATAGTTTTCATCAAAGAAAACACGGGCTGCTGCCCTGAATGATATTCCGTGTTTTTGTATATTTGTTTCCTCTTTATCCTTGTCATACTCAAAATTAAGTCCTCCAAGAACAAAAGAAACTGTTTGGTGATCTTTCAATTCAAACTCCTATACTCGCTTAAAATCAATTATATTTTATCACGTAACACGGGTTTTCTCAATGAAATCAGTTCCGATTCAAATCACAATACTCGGATTTTGTGCAATGCAAAATATCTGTCGTGAATCAGATCGTCCATAAACTGACATTTTTATCGCGACCTATGCTCTTCCTAAAAGGTAAAAAGGTTGCAATAACTTTGTCAATGGTCGTGATATAGGTTCATATCGTATAATTTATCCATGGATAAATTACAAGCAGATAAAAGAAGAATTGAACGGGTAAAGTATCAGATGCAGAATTGTATGCCTGAGTTTGCCAGAAGATTCTTTAGGGATATCTAAACTCATGACCATATATCATTGTCTCGTCAGGCTCGGGACTTAAATTATGCGGATATGGATACGCCTCAAAAAACAACTTCTCGCTCTCAACATTATTACCTGTCCCATCTGTATAAAGACTCAGTCAATAATGAAGATTATTGTTGCTGATGAAATCCGTAATGAATGCGTTCGCTGCATCCGATGCATGACTTGATACAATTGTACAACGAATTTGGGAATCCATGAGTGCAATAATCTCTTTGTCACTCATCTTAGATAACTGGCCAAGGGTACCGATTCCCGCAGCATTGACACAATACCTTAATGTTCCATCCGGTTTTGTAAGATAGATTGCTGTCACCATACTGCTCTTGTTCATACGCCCGGCAACAAAGAGCTATAACCTGTCTCCAGCCTTTAGAATACCTGATATTGTATCAGCCACTCAGGCATTTTCCGCACTTCCCTCAAATTCAGAAATCATTTCATCTCTTGTATTTATTCCATTTTCGTCATAATAATCCGTGGCACCATCAGATTTGCCAGAAGTGTCCACTGATACATTCTCCAACTTATTCTCTTTGTTTTTCGTTGCTTTTCTATTGGAATTTGTCCAGATAAGGATCCCTATACCGACTCCTGTAGCAAAACAGACAGCCAGCGTTGCGAATATAATTTTGATTGTACTTCTTCTCATTATTCTCTTATCTCCCGGCAATAACCGAACAACTCAACTTAACTTCTATCTGTTTATTCAATATCGATCCATTCAGGAGAAGTAGGGTCCTGGCAGATCTCGTACACTCCAAGTTCCTTCTCATAGGCTTCTCTTGCAGCATCTGCTGTTGCCTTGCCATCAAATCCGAATCCGTGGCCGGCTGCTATTGTATCGATGAAATCAACTGTGCTCTGAGTTAATCCTTCTTCGCCGTCATTCAGATAATAGAAGAATACATCGTTATCAATTATTTCCCTGTAATACCTGACATACTGTGCTGATTCATTCATCGAAGCAGCTTCCTCCATGGTCAGATTCAACGGCTCAATAGGCATATTGTTCGTATCATAGAAATACGGATCATATGCAATATGCGATTCTTCATCATATATCTTCTTATAGGAGAAATCACTGTCAGGAGCATACATTCTGCTGTATTGAGACTCTCCAGCTCCTCCATGAGCATAATAATTCGAAACTCCCGACGCATCAACGCTTCCCCCTCGCATACTTGGCCCTGTTCCGAAATTTGACTCATCTATTGCAAATTTAATCTCCAGTTTTCCATTGTTATCATAGAAAACATATGTTTCGTCCAACCCTTCACTGGATTCGTTATCTTTAAGACTATATGAAAGTTTCAATGCATTCATTATCCCGCCATGGACATGTATTATAAAATAATACGCATCTGGATTCTCGAAGCTTTCGTATGATATTTTCTCATCTTTCAATACATAATCCTTTATTTCCTGAAATGTATACTCCTGTCCGGATTTCATCTCATTTGTCCACTCTATTGAGCATAAAAAATCATCCGCAACCACTGCCTTTACGTTTCCCGCGATAAACTCAGCAAACAGATCAACATCCACCGGGGATTCTTCTTCAGTCTTCTTCTCCATTATATCAACCACCTCGATGACATCAGATGATCCAGTCGATCCAGCAGTTTCTTTTTCTTTCTTCTCTTCAACATCATTAACCGTATCAGCAACATCTTCCGTCTTGTCGATATCAAAGAGACCAGACGGATTGAGCGAACCCGTCTTGAAATATGCAACAAGAGACATCCCAAGTGCTATCAATAAAACACCAAGCACAGCCATTAGCGAAATGAGTACCCTGTTATCGATATATATGTCCTGTTTATTTCTTCTCGGAGATGATCTTTTACTTTGACGTTCAGGTTTTATTGGACGATCATCAACACCCTCAAACCATTTTTCTATTTCAGCATCCTCATCAGTATCGGCTTCTACTTCTACATTGTTTGTTTCATAATCATCCGGATGTTTTTCGTATTCACCATAGTTATCTGCAAATTCCGGCAGATTAACAGCAGTTTCAACTTCTGATAAAGATTCAGCATTCTCTGCAGTTATCAGACCCGAACCACAGAATTTGCAGAACTTACTACCCTGTTTATTCTCCATGCCGCATGACGAACATACTATCAACTCATGAAATCTGCTTCCGCAGTATTTGCAGAATTTATACCCGTCTTTGTTTTCTTTTCCACATTTTTGACAATACATACTCATTTTCCCGTTAAATCACTGTTTATATCAATCAGTCAAACTGGCTCCGCATTTTTCACAGAACCTGTCTCCAACACCATTTGGCGCACCACATTGTGTGCAGAAAAGCTTAGCTTCCGCTCCTCCTTCTTTTCCGAAAATGCTTCTTTCATTTTCTTCAAGGAGAGCGATACGACTCTTGCAACTCTCTATCTCATCGTACTTCGTCTTGACTGCCTCAAGCATTTCCGAAACCATCCCCATGTTAAAACTTGCCCTGTTTATGTATACCGTTTCTCCAATGGTCTTCATTAGCATGGCTATCTCGTCTTCTCTTGATGATATTACTGTCTTAAGCTTAGATGTTTCTGTAATAGTTGAAGTTTTAACATTTATCGCAGCAACACCCTTGTAAATACTATTCATTAATCCGGCCATAATTGTACCTCCTGTTTATGATGCATATACATGACCCCTCGTTTGCTCACTTAATTTATTCTTTTTCCGCATTCACCGCAAAAAATCGCATCATTATCAAGCATAGCACCGCACTTCGCACAGAATCCATTCGAACGTACTTTCGATTTTTCATCGTCATGCGTCTGTTCCACTATTACGGGGGGAACGTATTTCATCCCGCAAGACGGACAGAACACCGCCCCGGAATTAAGCCTTCTACCACAGTTACCACACTTGATTGCGTTGAGATCTTCGGCGGCCGAGCGTGACACCTTACGATTATATCCGCGTGCAGTAGCCTTTTTTGATAAGCCATACATCGATCTGTCTGATCCAGATACACTTCCCATTTTCGGAATAGTCCTATCTGCGTCCTTCAGAACAAACCATACAACGCTTGCCAGAACTGCAAGCAGAATGGATATGATCATCTCGGCCGTAAGCCCGATATGCAGATCCATATTCCCAAAGTCGTCAATCCATCCATGAATAAAATCATGTACTTTTCTCTCCACGATCAAAAAATATACAGCAAGCATTATGCTCACAGCTGTATACAGAACCGGTCCAAGTCGCTTTTGAGTGACGATCATAAATAGCGAAAGCAAAAAAAGCACTATTGCAATTAACCTAAAAACCTTGCCTACATTTGCAATCGTTTCAGAGCCTACATAGTTCATTCTTTCATCATATATCCTGAATATCCCGTTCACTTCACTCCAGGAAAAACGATGCTGATTAATTGATTCAAGATAGTGAATTCGCATATCTCTACTACCTTCAGCCCACATCATGTTCACGTTATCTTCACTTTCCCGGATCAAGCTGTCATACATTGTCATATCCGCACGGGTTCCCTTGATCTTGAGAATATTCCCAAAAATCAACAACGCAAATGATATAGTGAGCAACAAGATTGTTATGCCTCTTCTGGTCCAGTCCTTCATCTTCTCTCCTTTCGGGATTACAGTCTATTTTCTTTCTTCATATGCAACAAATGCTTCTTCAACCGATTCATAAGTTTCATTGATCAGGTCAACTGATTTGTCCAAGCCCGCATAGTATTTCTCAATTGCTGCGTCATAATCCTCTCTTGACGCTTGGGGATTATCGGATAAACTGAACAGAGTCGTATGTACCTCACCATTAGGTTCAAGAATCTGAGTAATATTAGCAAATGACACTCTTATGAGTTCTTTTCTATCGTTGATCTCAAAGAAAACATTATTCTCTCTGTCTGTAGATGCTTTTTCAACGGTGTTACTATGATTATATTCACTCATATATACGGCAAACCTGTTTCCCTTCTCCGCATAACGGATAGAAAGATCGGCATCATTGAACTGATTCTTCTTGCATTCAAATCTTAATTTCTCGTACATATCTCTGGTTCCAACTCCTGAAATAATCGGGCCCGTTTTCTTACCATCATACATAAGCACACCCTTTAACCCGATCTGATCAACGTACAACAATTCAGGGATATCGTCATCAGTTAAGTTTGCAAGCGTATATTTTACTTTTTGGAAATCCGAAGAATGATCACTGATATATACGTTGAACCTCTCACACAGATTATCAATGTTTATTTCTTTAGAGTTGTCTTTCTCCGATTCACCAAACTCTTTTGGTGAATCCTCATTTTTATCGCCATCAACGAGCACTTCACTTTCAGATGCTTTCTTCTCCTCAAGTTGCGACTTAAGACTATCTATCTCAGCCTGCATTGCTTTAATAGTTTCGTCATCATCCTCGACTTGCTTACCAGGTTCATTGTTTGTATTAACTGTTTCGGAAGAACATGCGGACAACATAATTGCTCCTAAAATCATAGCTATCAGTAATTTCACCTTCATAACCCTATTCTTCTCCCATCCACAAAAAACTCATTGGACTTCTACTATTTATACATCATCCAATGGAAAACTTCCGAAATATTATATCACAGCTGAAAAATGTATAACAGCCATCACCTGTATGGGATAACGTAAATCAAATGTAGGAAATAATAAACAGAGTTGACCAAAATCCGGTTAAGATCTGAAATACCCCTTTATTATATTCCATCGCTTCAAAAATGGAAACCTTCCGTCCGCTTCGCTCCCGGACGCTCTTCATTACTGGAGCTATGCAACATAGCACTAGCCATTATTTTGACTGTCAACGTAAGATAATCGCCAAATAACACCACCAGCTACCTGATCCAGTTCTTCATCTGTCAGTTCCATCCCGGCTTCTTTGATGATCTTCTTTGCTTCTTCCTGATTCTCAGCCTTTTCGACCTTATCCTTTAGTTCTCCTACAAGTTTCATAGTTGTAACCTCCATAAATAATGTGCGTAATTGATTGTGTCTATACTTCTGTATGAATATTTTACCCCTTGAAAAGTCACAGAAGTGTCACACTACCCTATTTCTATTCTATTTCCATCTAAATGCATTTTTTTACCATTTCTTCGTCATTTATCGCCAGATCCAGCAGCCTGCTGAGCAAACCCATATATCCCCTGCCGTATTGTTTCGCCTTTTTAAGCGTAGCAGGGGTAATGCGCAGTGAAACGGTTGGTTTCGTTCTGTTCTCCCGGTTGATCCGCTTGAATTGCATTAACTGTTCCCTGGTCATGGCCGGGGCATCCTCATCATATACAGGCTCCTTTTTCTCAGCCATTTCAAGCTCTATAAGCTCTTCTTGCGTAAGCTCTTTGTTTATTTCATCAAAAGACATCTTCACCAAGTTCATACCTCTCTTTCTCCGGGGCGGAGACCGGTCTAGCAGAAATCAGCTTTCTCATCATGAGTAGTACTTCAACCGATCCAGAATGCCGTCCATATCAATCCCGGGATGTGTTGTATATATCTGTAATACATCTTCCACAAATTCCCTGTCGACTTTGTTGCGCTCTGCAATCTGTTCGACGGGTCTGTTTGCATTCATATCTTTGATGATGGCCTTTATCACTTTATCAGGTTCCATAGTTTTATCATTCCTGCATCATTGTTGCTTTTTTCTGTATAGTGTTTTTAAAGCATCAATATAGAGGTATCCATCCATTCCGTTTATCAAATTGAGATCCAAAGCGCAATATACATGTATCCTGTCTTCCTGCTTTCTCGCGGAAAACAGAGCTGTCTTGTGAATATAGGTGTTGCACGACGGTATGCTAAATTCCTCTTCGGGATATTCCTTTCTTAATCGTTTTTCAGCTTTTACTACGGAAGGATTGTATATTTCTTTTATAAAAAATGACTTATATGCCTCCTTTGCATTTCCGACAAGTGTTGAATACTTGTATCGATCATCGTCAAATTCAAATTTTGTCACACCCAGTCTTATGGCTTCTCTAATATCTGCTCTTATAAGATCACGTTGTGTTGGAGATGATGATGTTGAACTTGGTATATCTTTAATCGGTATTATTGCCATGTTTTTTTCTCCTCTGATACTCTAAACAATTTGGCTTAACGCAATCATCTTAATGTGATTAGATAAATGTGTCAACATAAACAGGTAATCACACAGCGGATAATATCTGTTTAATATGGGGATTCTGTGATAAAATGGCTTTGCTATCCTTACATATACAGAGGTCTAAAATGTTTTTCATTCTATTAATAATCGGATTGATCATTGCCATAATAGTTCTGACTGTACGCTACCTGTACGTTCAGGCTCATATATTAAGTTCCAGGGAGTTTCGCAAGGCTGCCGAACGTCAGTCTTTTAGGGCGAAGGCAAAAAGCCCTGAAATAACATGCGATTACTGCGGCTATGTTATAAATACTGCCAAAGAGAAAAGATGCCCCAACTGCGGGGCCGTCTACGGGAATGACAAAGAGCTGGGAAGCCGCTTTGATGTCAACGAAGCCGCTGTTGAGGAAAAGGCGGATGCCGCCGCAAAGGATGCCGTCTTAAGAGCTCATGAGAAGGCATTGGAATCTCTGCGGTATATAAAAATTGCCATCATAGCCCTTGTATGCGTATTTGTATTAACAGTCATATATGCTGCGGTCTTCTACAGTGTATCATCACACTATTCCCATAAATATCGGGGAAATGAGGAACTTCAGGATAACAGTTATACGGAATATACACTGCTAAACAGTCCGGAGGTTACGATTTTTGATGAAGGTGGCGTGACTCTGCGTATCATGAAAATATATGCCGATAATGATAACGGAAAATATGACAGAGAATCCAGAAAATTCCGTATCGCTTTTTCACTTGTCAATACACGCAAAGAGGCAATCCGGCTTTCCCTGAAATGTGCCGGTGTCAACGGCCGGTGCAAATCCCGTGATTCATTCTATATTGCCGGCTATTTTAAAGCCGGAGCTGATGTTCTGTTTTATGAAAACATCTACGGGGAATGGTATGATTCGGTTGACGAGATAGTGATCGGCAAACGTACTCTTGCCATAGAGGACGCGGACGATATATACGAGAGTCAGGAAATGGAGACCTTCAGGCTGAATGATAACGGATATACCGTCATTACGGATGATGCCGATGCCGGCAGTGTGATTTTTGAAAATGATGTCATACGTATCAGAAGTCTGGAAAAAGAAAACAGGGACAGAGGCTATGATATCTGGATCGATAACCTCTCGGATCACGACTTCTATATTGATACATCGGATTTTAAGATAAACGGAAAAGTTCCGGGATCAAGCTATATCCTTTATGATTCCGGACTTCCCGCCCATTATACGCTCCATCATGATTCGGTTCACTGCCCGGGTGAGGAATTTGAAAATCGCGCCGCTGATGCCAAGGTCGAGATATCATTTAGTTTTTCCGACCCCACAGATCCGGCAAACGATTTTTCCACCGGCTATATATCCCTTGATTGAGATTATTGGGAAGAGGTATATAAACAGCCTGAACCGCCTCGTCTGCAAGCAGCTTATCATATCCTTCGTAAGCCACCTTGAAGCCGAATTTGTCCTTAAAGCTTTCCGCCTTTTTCATATCTCTTCCGGCTATTGCATATAATTCGCAGTTATCTGCTTCTGTCATACCGGGGATAGTACTATTCTCTTGTCTTGGCTCCCATAGCCTTCAGCTCCTGTTTGCGCTGATACATCATATTGTCGGCTCTTTCGAATACATCATGAAGCTGTTCGTCCTCATCTGTTAGAACCGAATATCCTATGGAAATAACCACACCATCGTTACTGATGTTAGACTCTATCTCCCGGTTGATGGCTTCAAGGGTTTCCCCCATGGAATCGTAGCCCTTATCATGCAATATAACAACGAATTCGTCACCGCCTATACGGAATACGGCGCCATGCACGAAATGCTCGCATATAAGGGCGCTCGCATCCTTGATCAGCTTGTCTCCGGCAGCGTGTCCTTGCGTATCATTAACATGCTTCAGGCCGTTAATATCACACACAAGCACAGCAATCTTATCAGAGCAGCTTCCGGATCTTATCATATTATTCAGATTACTCTCGTACTCGGAATATGCATGTTTGTTTCTGACTCCGGTCATAGAATCGGTGTTAGCCATGCTCTTGAACATCCTGCTGTTTTCTCTCTCATTTTCAAGCCTTGCCTTTGAAATCCTGCGCATCTGCAGCAGCAGAACCGTTGCGAAAATCACCATGGATAAAAGGGTGACTATTATAAGCATACGGCTGATAAAATGGTTGTTTTCGCTGATCTCGCGGAACTGCTCATGAATGACGCTTTCATGGATGAGGACAGTCATCATCCAACCCGTATCCGGTACCGGGGCATAACAGATAGTCTCCTGCCTGCCATCCGATATTATTGTAAGGCTGCCTTCTCTTCCCTGCTCAAAATCCTCTGAAAACTTCTCGTATAAGTCCGGTGAAATGTAGGCTCTTCCTGCCTCCAGTATATTATCATCCGCCCCGAAAGGACCCAGGTCGGTATCGGACAGATTACTGCCGTTCTTCATATAAAGTGTAAAATATGTATTATCCTTGTCCTCTAGAAGCAGCAGATTACTGATATCCTTAATGTCTATCTGCACGAAGCATGCCTTGAAGTGTTTCCCCATAATCGTCAGTCCGTCTGCGGGAATGACCAGACACAACTGCTTCGATGATCCATACATATAAACGGTGCTTATAATCCTGCCGGCAAGCTTATCCGATGAGAGAAAATCATATCTGCTTCCGCCCGTATATGTAGAGTACTGCGTATATACTATATTGTCTTCATCAACTAATGCGAACCTGTTCAGTGAAAGCAGTGATTTGATCTTGCCGATCATGTTCCGAAGCTCTTCCTGGGATTTGATATCCTCATCCCTTATTACCGAAAGAGCCGTATTCATATGTTCAAAATTATTGTCGATCAGATTATTGATCGTTCTTGCTCTCTGATCGGCCATGGCTTCAAGATAGAAGGAACTTACAGCAGAAACCGCCTCATCCGTAGTCGAAACTGTCTGCCTTGATGCCCATATGGTACCGAAGGTAAGTATCGCCACAACCAGTGCACTTCCTATTACGGCGGTATACACGAATCTTTTATTTGTAATCTCTTTTTCACTTGTCATAGTATGTCACCATAGAGAAGCTCCAGCATTGAAGCCGCATCTTCCTGATAGATGATAGTTGTGATCTCGTTCGTCTCTTCCGGATAAAGCTCCCCGGGAAGATTGCCGTCAGCGATTTTCACTGCTACCTGAAGTGTATCAAAACCGATTGAAAAGCAGTCCTGGACTCCCAGACAGTAGATCACACCTTCGTTTAAGTATTGCAAAGCCTCCTTGTCGTGATCCATTCCAACTATCACGGCATCGCTTCCTCTTTCGGTTATTGCCCTTGCAGCTCCCACGGGATTACTCATGTTGCAGCATATTATCCCGTCAAGATCAGGGTTTTTATCCAGAATATCCATAGTGAGATTATATGCATTTTCAATGGAATCGTTGTCGTATTCCACGGCAGTTATATCCATATCGGAATACTTGTATACGGTTTCCGCTGCTCCCCTTGCCCTGTCCTCGTGGCACGGAGCGTCCTTGGTTCCAACAAGTATGGCTACACTCCCCTTGTAATCAAGCTTTTTGCACAACGCTTCCGCAAGGTCGGCACCATCCTGATAGTTATGAGTATTACCAACATAGGCAATTCTTTTGCATCCTTCCGCCGCATCTGAACTGGAAAAAGTCATAACCTTATAGCCTTCATCAACCATTTCATCAAGCATCGGCGAAATAGTATTTTCATCCGCAACGTCAACGCCGATCACATCATAATCTCCCTTATTTACACTTAAGAGCCTCTCTTTTTGATCTTCTGCGGAAGCCTCCTCGGGTGCCATGTATTCATAAGTCACTGTAATACCCTTATCCAGATACTGTCTCTGCGCTTCCTCCATTCCAAGTGCCACCGCATCCCACCAAGGGTGAACGATCTTGTAAGTGAAGTAGAAATTATATTTATCCTTTTCGGGGGTGTATGAGTCAAGTTCATGAGTGAAATTTACGGCATCGTTTGCCACAGCTGATGTGATCTTCTCTTTTTCAAGTGCGGTATCTGTAATACTATCGGATGAACAGGCGCAAAACAGCCATGTAAACATGGCTGCTATCGACAGTAATAATCCGGTATTTCTTATATAACTCATATTAGTTCTCATAGCACCGGCCCCCTCCGGCATAAAGCTTTTAATGTTTGCATGACATTATCTGGCAAGAAGTATTCTGTCATTATCCAGTTTGTGTCCGGCTTCTGTTTTGAACATTTCAAGCAGATCATCCACAACCATTCCGTCACGCTTACTTCCGCTTATGTCAAGTATAATTCTTCCACCCTCCATCATAAGCGTTCTGTTCCCTTGTTGCAAGGCTGAAGTCAAATTATGAGTTATCATAAGGCATGTCAGCCTGTTTGTGGCCACGATTTTATCTGTAAGTTCTCCTACCTTTTCGCTTGTTGCAGGGTCAAGTGCAGCCGTGTGTTCATCAAGAAGCAGGAGCTTTGGCGGATTAATGGTCGCCATAAGAAGCGCCAGCGCCTGACGCTGTCCACCTGACAGCAGCCCTACCGGAGATGACATCCTGTCCTCCAGCCCCATACCTAGAACCGCAACCCGTTCCCGAAGATCGGATCTTTCCCTTCTTGACAGCCTTGACAGCCACCCACCCGATCCTGCGGCAAGAGCAAGGTTTTCTTCAATACTCATATCCGGAGCGGTACCTTTCTGGGGATCCTGAAAGAGACGCCCTATTGATCTGGCACGTACATGTTCGGGAGTCATGGTGATATCCACACCGTCAAGAACGATCCTTCCCTCATCCGTCATAAAAGAGCCTGCGATAGCATTGAAAAGGGTTGATTTTCCGGCTCCGTTGGAGCCGATGATCGATATAAAATCACCGTCATTAACCGTAAGTGACAAGTGGGAAAGTGCAGTTTTTTCGTTTACCGTTCCCGGATTGAATGTTTTGGAAATATCGTTTATTATCAGCATCTCTTCTTCTCCAGTCTTCTTGCAAATTCCGGATATCTGCTTTTAAGGTAAGGACCCGAGATCGCAATGATAACGATAACGGATGATACAAGCTTTAGCATATATGCAGGCATGTTAAATCTTAAGGCAATTGTATATACAAGCCTGAAAATAAAGGCTCCCAGCACTGTCCCTATTATGCGAAAGCCTATCCTTCTGCTCCTGATAAACGTACTACCGATCAGAAGTGATGCAAGGGCTACCGTTACCATCCCGGAGCCTATATCAATATTAACGGATTTCTGTGACTGGGCAAGAAGGCAGCCTGATAATGCTGTAAAGGCATTGGATACGCATAAACCAACTATTGTTGTCATTACAGGATTAACCGAAGAAGAACGTACCATATCCGGATTATTGCCGGTTGCCCTTATGGCAAGACCTATTTTTGTTTTTAAAAACAGATACAAAAACGCTGCCACAATGACTGCGGCAACGCCTGATATCACGAGTTTTTCAAACCCGGTGAGGTTTATCCCGGACAAAAGGTCCGAAAGCTTTGTAAATATAGTATCGGTCCTGTTCATATTAAGGAGCGAGCTTCCGCCCATAATACCGATATTTACTGAATACAGAGCAGTATTCATTATTATTCCGGCAAGCAGACTGTCAACACCCATCCGCGTCTGTAGAAACGCCGTAATAAATCCGGATGCAACTCCGGCAACCATCGCCGCAATTACAGACAGATAGGGGTGTCCGGATATAGCAACCACCGCTCCCACGGCGGCTCCCAAAGTAAAGCAGCCGTCCGTGGAAAGGTCGCATACATTAAGCATTGAATAACTAAGGAATAACGCAAGCACCGTTAAGGAACTGATAAGTCCCAGTTCAAGTGCGGTTTGAAATAAAGGTAACATTAATTAAAACTCTCCGCTGTTGTAATTTCCTGAACTCTTAAGCAATAAGGTGTAAATGCCTCTTTAACCGTTTCGTAATCAAGACCTAAAAGCTTACATGTATTGGTATTAACCGTTGCGGTTCCGTTATCAAATGTCATAACCGGTGTCTTGGCAGGGTCGTTACCGTCTACAAGTATCCCCTTAACCATATTAGCGGTCTCAACACCCAAGTTTGCGTAATCCACACCGTATCCAACAAAAGCTCCGTTAAGAGCGAAGGAATCAGCTCCTGTATAGTGAGGAATCCCTGCGTTTGCAAGGGTTTCGTATATTGTAAGCTCTGCTGTCATTACCGTGTTATCAGTCGGTGTAAATACGGCATCAACCCCGTCGGCAACCATTGCCTGTGCCGCAAAAGCAATCTCGTCAACGTTAGTTCCCGTATACTCCACATATTCTATTCCCTTGCCATCAAGGTATTCTTTGGCAGCCTCAATGGGTGCTGTACTCGAATCCTGACCGATATCGTACAGAAGGCCGATCTTCTTGGCTTCAGGATCATTGGCAAATATCAGATTCATTACCGCATTTGTATCAAGGTAATCGCTTGTTCCGGTAATATTCGCACCGGGAGCATCATTTGATGCAACAAGCCCTGCACCCTCGGGATCGGAAACTGCCGCAAACACAACGGGTATATCCTTCCCTTCGGTAAGTGACTGCATAGTCATTGCAACCGGAGTTGCCACACCGATCATAAGATCAACATTATCTGCAATAAAGTTTGCAACTATCTGATTGAGAACATTCGCATCCGCATTGCAGTTATCGTATGAAACCTCAAATTTAACATTATTCTCTTTTCCAAGTGTTTCAAGCTGGGCGTTGATGTTGTCAACTATCTGGTTAAGTGATGCATCATCTACATAGTTACAGATACCTACCTTGTAGGTTGTGCCCGATTCCACGGCTCCGCCATCCTGAGCCGGAGCACTTGTGCCACCTTGTGCCGCGCAGGCGCTCATTCCGAGTGCAAGTGCAGCTGTTGTTAACAATACAGTTACTTTTCTCATGATTTTCTTCATTTTCCTGTCTCCTTTTTGTTCGAAATCTACGCCGTTAAATGGCGCGGTTTGGTTGGTATCGGGACAGTTTCATAACAAATAAAAAAACCTGTCCCATGTCACTTGTGTGCTGGGACAGGATAAATGATCTCCTGCGGTGCCACCCGGCTTGATGCATCTGCATCCACTCAACGCATACCAACATATGCTGACTTTGTTAACGAAGTGTCTGCTCCGTCTCCCATACTCACCCGAAGGTTTTCTGTTTGCCCTCGAAAGTCCATTCAATCCTGTGTTCTTTACCGCAATCCCACCGCCTGCGGCTCTCTTCTAAGAATTGACAAGACCTACTACTCTTTCTCATAGGTTTGTCCAATTATATACCACTATGAAATACCGTTGTCAACATCCTTTTTTAAATTTCTTTTTATAACCCCCGACAACTCTTCTATCTTCATCGGCTTGCTAAGATAGTCGGAGAAGCCGTTCTCAATATACATTTCCTTAGCTCCTGCTATAGCATTTGCTGTCAATGCAATATAAGGTGTATTGTTGTTAAGATTACCTGCAAGTTCTTTTGCGCGCTTAAGCGTTTCTATGCCGTCCGGTTCAGGCATCATATGATCGAGCAGGATAATGTCGTATTTTTCCTTTTTGATCAGATCGAGCATTTCCAATCCGCTTTTACAGGTAACAACATCAGCGTGAAGGACCTTGAGCAGACCTCCTGCAACCTTAAGATTCATTATACTGTCATCAACAACCAGCACTTTAACACCATTCAGATCATCAAGGATATCTTCATCCGGCCCCGCATCTGTTACGGTACTGTTTTTTTCAATATTCCCTATAGGAGTACTGTCGGCAACATCCTGGGGTATACGTACAATAAAATCGCTACCTTTACCGTATGTACTTACACAGTCAATCGTACCGCCCATCAGCTTTATAAGATTTGCGGAAATCGCAAGGCCCAGTCCCGTGCCTTCTATAGATCTGTTCTTAGCATGATCAAAACGTTCAAACTGCATGAACAGCCTGCTCTTATCTTCATCTTTTATTCCGATTCCGGTGTCTTTTACGGATATGCATAAATCGATCCTCTTATCATCAGTTTTCTCTTCCTTTACCGTAAAACATATGCTGCCCTTTTGTGTATATTTGACAGCATTACCTAACAGATTGATCAGTATCTCACGAAGACTTTTCTCATCACCGATAAGCTTCGAAGGAAGATCATCAGAAATGTTCCTCTCAAATCTCAAGCCTTTCTCATCGGTTTTAACGCTTATCATGGTTATTATGTTATTGATAAGCTGCCTTGTATCATATTCGGCATTGATTATCTCCATCTTGCCCTGTTCTATCTTGGAAAAATCAAGAACATCACTTATTATCCCAAGCAGAGCATTTCCGGCGTCTTTGATGTTACGGGCATATTCAGTGATTTTGGGATCGGTATCCTCACGAAGTATCAGTTCATCCATTCCGAGTATTGCATTTATCGGAGTACGTATTTCATGACTCATGTTTGCAAGAAATGTGGTCTTCGCATTGTTTGCCTTCTGAGCCTCAATTGTCACCGCTCTCATCTCGCTTATTCTCTTTACTTCATGGTAAACAGCATTGACAAGCAGCAACATAAGGCCAATGGCAACAAATATTCCGTCGTTTGTGTGAAGAGTCAGATTCAGGTGAATGATCTCAATGATACCAAGAAGCGTAAAAGCACTATAACCAAGAGCAATAATAGAATTATCCTTATGTTTTAATACATAGGTGTCATAAATGATAACTACAAACAGGAATACGGCAACTATTGCGATCGTTATATTTCCTATTGGCATTGTTGTGGAAAAATCTGCTATTCCGCAAAAATGCAAAATACTCATAACGGTAAAATTAGCCACGATCATAACGTAGATAACATCCGTAGCCTTTCGGTATCTATGCCCGGTAATACAGTCGATATAAGCTGCAAACGGGAACGGGACTATCATTATGACCAAAAAGGCGGTAATACCGTCAACAAAATAATTACGGAAGAATACAGGATATGTAAGATTATCAAGAATCAGCCAAAAAGCGCCGCTAAGTACACCAATACTTAAGTACCAAAGAGGGAACGGACGCCTTCCTCTTATTCTGTATACCAAGCAAATAGCGACTATAACTATTCCGAATGTGATAATGGCAAAGCTCAAAAACAGGATAAGAATATTTTCGTGTATAAGATTTGTAACAAACCCCAAACGGTTTCCGAGGTATGTTTCTCTTAATAAATATTGATCGGCATTATAGTTTTCCCGCTCGATGACCAGTTTTTTCCCGGCATCTGCACAGCGAAGCGTAACGGATAACCATTGGGATTTGACAGTTCTTCCGAGAGCCGAATAGCTGATACTATAACTGTTTCGCAGTTCTCCATCAATATAAGCATCAAGATCACGGCTTGTCTTAAAGAACAGGCAGGTACCTTCCTGTATCTCATCAGGAAGTGTTAATTCCAGATGAATGGTATCGATCCCTTTCACGTTGATCGAATCATTCGTTCTGTACGTGGATGTGACACCGTCCGGATCGGTGTAGGTCCAGACGGCATCATACACATTACAGGTACTGTTATATAATGACTGATATCTGATATAAAACTGTCCGTAGATAAAGATAATAAGAGAAAATAAAGAACATAGACCAACCCATATCTTTATTCCAAATTCCAGATTGTTTGAAGTTTTGCCGGCTTCTCTATTATCCATAATATCACTTTCCCCTGACACAGATCATCTGCCTAATTTGCGCACAAAACTTGCCAGATGATCGGGGATCTTAATAGTCTGAGGACACACCTGTTCACAGCTGTGACAGGCAACACAGCATTCCGGCTGCTTGTCGGCAGGCAGAGAAGCAAGAGCCATCGGAGCGATAAAATCACCGGATCCGGCTACCATCGCCTCATTATACAATTTGAGCAGGAAAGGAATATCAAGCTTCATCGGGCAGTGCGAAACACAGTAATGGCATGCCGTACAAGGTACTGTTGTTTTCTTTATCATACCGTCGGCAATGTCAAGTATCAGATCCATTTCCTCTTTGTTAAGGGGCTTATTGGTCTCAAATGTTGATATATTGGCTGTAAGCTGGTCCATATTCGACATTCCCGAGAGAATAACGGTCACACCTTCAATTGACTGAAGGAAACGAAATGCCCATGCAGGTACATCCTCATCAGCTCTTGCAGCATGAAGTTTTGCGGTATCTTCATCGGAAAGAGTTGCAAGCTGGCCGCCCCTTACGGGCTCCATTACCCATATGGGAATATTGCGGTCATTAAGTAATTTAACCTTTTCCTTCGCATCCTGGAACAGATAATCAAAGTAATTCAGCTCGATCTGGCAAAACTCCATATCTTTTCCGTAAGCATCAAGGAATCTGGTCATATTAGCGATATCCCCGTGGGCTGAAAAGCCCAAATGTTTGATCCTTCCGTTTCGCTTCTGCTCCATCAGATAATCGTAAATCTTATATTTGGGATCCAAATATGCATCAATATTCAATTCGCACACATTATGGAACAGATAAAAATCAAAATAATCCACCTGGCATTTCTTCAGCTGTTCCTCGAATATTTCCTCAACATGGGGCATATTGCTAAGATCGTAGCCGGGGAACTTTGATGCCAGATAAAAACTGTCCCTGTCGTATTCTTTGAGCAGTTCTCCTACAACAAGTTCCGAATTGCCGTTGTGATAACCGTATGCGGTATCATAATAATTGATTCCGTTCTCCATACAGTATTTAATCATTTCTCGTGTTTTATCTTTATCTATTCTGCTGTCATCGTTATCAATAACCGGAAGGCGCATATTACCCATCCCAAGCTGTGAAATCTTTAATCCTTCAAAATCACTGTATACCATTCCCTATCCTCCTTGATTAATTTCATTCGGGTAATAAACGCAATCTTCCCCCGCTGTTTGGACTACTGTATTAAATTATACTATATGGTTTCCTATTTTTGCACGATTTTTGATAATAAAATCTGTTATAATACACCCATGGAACTTCAAAGACTTCTGAGCCTTACAAGAAAAGCGCTTGATGAATACAACCAAATAAACGACAACGATAAAATAGCCGTTGGAATATCGGGAGGCAAAGACTCCCTTACACTTCTGTATGCACTGTCGGAGCTGAGGAGATTCTACCCTCACAAATATGAATTGATCGGCATAACAGTAGATCTCGGGCTGCCGGGATTCGACACCTCAAAGATCAGTGAATTGTGTGACAGACTGGATGTTCCTTACCATGTGGTCCACACCGATATTTACGATATTATCTTTAACAGGCGCAAAGAAAGCAATCCATGCAGTTTATGTTCCAAAATGAGAAAAGGCTCACTTAATGAAGCCATTCTAAACCTCGGTTGCAATAAAGTCGCATACGGACATCATAAGGACGATATAGTGGAAACATACCTTATGTCACTGATATACGAAGGCAGGTTTCATACATTTAAACCTGTAACATTTCTTGACAGGACGGGGATCACTGCGATCAGGCCTCTGTTATACGTTAATGAATCCGATGTGATAGGGTTTGCAAATAAAATGGATCTGCCTGTTGCCGGAAAGTATTGTCCGGCTGACGGCTATACAAAACGTGAATATGTCAAGGAACTGCTCAAAAGCCTTAATCATGATGAGCCCGGGGTCAAAGAGAGAATTTTTACGGCAATCAGAAACAGCGGTATAATATAAGTTGGGAGTAAATAATGGAAAATTTAAACTATCATGACAAGAAAAACGCGGAAAACATGGTCAAGCTAAGGGAACTTATGACCACTCTTCCGCCCTTTTGCAGAGAGTTCTTTCTCGGAATTAAAGACACCACATCCACAAGAACCAGACTTGCCTACGCATATGATCTGAGGCTGTTCTTTGAATATCTGCATGAAAATCATCCGAGATTTAAAAACTGTGAAATAACCGAGTATGAAGTCAAATGGCTTGATGAAGTCAAGGCTCTTGATATCACGGAATATCTAGATTATCTGTCATACTATGAAAAAGATGATGAGGCAATTACGAACGAGGAGCGCGGAAAGCAAAGAAAACTTGCGTCACTTCGAAGCTTCTATAAATTCTTCTTCAATTCGGAGATAATAGAAAAGAATCCGGCAGCACTCGTATCTATGCCAAAACTTCATAAAAAGGAAATAATACGTCTGGATCCCGACGAAGTGGCTCTCCTGCTCGATCATGTGGAAAACGGGGATCAGATGACTAAACAACAGGCAGCATTTCACGAAAAAACGAAAGTACGTGATCTTGCGCTTGTAACTCTTCTGCTTGGGACCGGCATACGTGTGTCGGAATGTGTGGGCCTTGATATAAAGGATGTTGATTTCAAGAACAACGGTATACTGATTCGGCGAAAGGGCGGATATGAAGCAGTTGTATACTTCGGAGAAGAAGTCGAAAAAGCGCTGAAAGAGTACCTAAAAGAAAGAAACAGTATAATTCCCGAAAGTGGTCATGAAAATGCCCTGTTTCTGTCTATGCAGAATAAACGTCTGTCCGTTCGTGCAGTGGAAAAGCTGGTTAAAAAATATGCATCAGCAGTGACTTCATTAAAGAAAATAACGCCTCATAAGCTAAGAAGTACCTACGGCACCAGCCTGTATCGTGAAACCGGGGATATCTACCTGGTAGCAGATGTACTGGGCCATTCAGATGTTAATACAACCAAGAAACACTATGCTGCACTTGAAGACAACAGACGACGTATGGCTGCATCCGCTGTCAGATTACGTGAAGAAGGCAACTAAATCTTAAAGAGAGGATCAATATCCGCTTGCAGTCTTGAAATAAGGAACAATTATATAGTTTCCCGGGATGAGTTCTTCATCCGGCGATATATGATTAATGTTTCTGATCTCTTCTGCCATCTTATCAACGGAAGTAAATCCAAAACCGTAATTATCCTCCGCAATCGATTCTACAGTATCCTGACAATAAATCATAATACTCTTATACTGCTTGGTTCCGAAACTGTCGGAGAATGTTGTGTTTGTATTGGCAAATGCCTTGATCGAAAAGAAAGAAATAAATGCCATTGTAATCAGGACTCCTATAATGATGAGCATTTTCTGACGCCTTACCTGTCTGATTCTGGCGATTCTCTTAAAGCGCATCTCTTCCACCCTGTCCATGTAATCGTATTCTCCGTAGTAAGTCGATCTCATAATTCCCCTCCGATCATATTCCGGTAACCAAACCTCTGTTCAGAACATTTGTTCTTTATGTTCGTATTATATCGAACACGTTTTCGAATGTCAATAGATTTTAACGATTTTTTCGAACATATTTTTCGAAAATATGTTTGCATATTAATAATATATATGTTAATATGCAATTAGAAATCCATCGGCATTTTGTTTACAATAGCAGGATACTATATCTGGTGTCCCATAAAAATGCCAGTTTTAATTAACGGAGGAACGTATTAAGTTAACGGAGGAACTTATGGCGAAGGGAAATATATCATCAAAACAGGAAGAGATCCTTGAGTATCTTAAGGAAGTTATACTGAAGAAGGGTTATCCGCCTTCGGTAAGGGAAATATGTACCGCTGTCGGACTCAGCTCCACTTCAAGTGTTTTCAATCATCTTGAGAAGCTTGAGAAGAACGGCTTTATCAGAAGAGATCCGGCTAAACCGAGATGTATTGAGATAGTTGATGACAATTTTCAGCTTACCAGACGCGAAATGGCACAGATTCCCGTTGTCGGCCAGGTTGCCGCTGGTCAGCCGATCCTTGCCCAGCAGAATATTACTGATTACTTTCCTATTCCCGTCGAATATGCTCCCAATGCGGAGAGCTTTATCCTCAAGGTCAAGGGTGAGAGCATGATCAATGCCGGAATAATGGATGGTGATCAGATATTTGTAGAGAGATGCAATACAGCCCGAAACGGCGATATTGTTGTAGCACTGATTGATGATTCGGCTACCGTCAAGACTTTCTACAAAGAAAACGGCCATTACAGGCTTCAGCCTGAGAACGATACTATGGAACCCATAATAGTGGATCATGTTGAGATCCTTGGAAGAGTATACGGTGTATTCCGGTTTTTCAATTGATATTCTCCTTTATTCGCCCCTCATATATTACCGTAATTTGTAACATCCAATTACGGTACAAACAAAAAGGGAGTCCGCATTATGCGGGCTCTCCTTTTAT
>DFGA01000049.1 GCA_002371615.1 Lachnospiraceae bacterium UBA3762
AGGTGAGGAGGATTATTACTTCGCGGTTATTTTATTTTTACGAAATTCCATTATGATTTGTAGAGACTCTGTCAATTGCGCAGGGTGAGTTGATGTGATATTTTAAAGATATTCTTAATGTCCTGACAGGACACTGCTGGAAATCCATGCATCAAAGATAGTGTAATCAAGACTATTTGCAGTCATTTATCCGGAAATATGATTACCACTCACACGAAGGCATGTATCCAAGGATTTTCAGCAGAATCTGAGGCGGTTCCGCCAAATTTTTTCCAAAGACTTATAACATAACGAAGCAATTATAGAACTCCGAGGCGTTCTTGCCGCGACGTGCGCGGTGCAAAGCGCCTTCTACTGCTCACGTCTGCGATCCGCCGCGCCTAAGCATGCGCAAAATGATTAAATAGTAGCCGGCGCATTCTCGTGTTTTCAAACATGAGTCAGCCGGCTGGTTCCTCAGCCTGCTTTTTCATCCTTTGTTCTCAAGGGATTTTCCATATGTCTGTCCAATGGGCACAATCTCCTCTTTCTTTTTCATATTCTGCCGGTCTGCGGGGCAGGGCATCTACTGGTACGGCCGGTATTGATTCGTGTGCTTAGTCCTGATTAGTGATTGGTGTGGACCTGGTTTCCGGGATCCTGTATAACAGCAGGAAAGAACATTTGTTCTGATTTTTGTTGACACTCGGGGATTCATATGGTACAATAATGATATGGAAAAAGACAATAAAGTTACTTTACAAAATGAGCTTACATATGGTCGGGGATATGTCTACTCACTGCAGTACCATCTCGTGTGGTGCACGAAATCCATGCGAAGGATACGCTGGAAATGCTGGAAGAACTGATTGAGAATTCCGATACAGACAAGATCGACAGGAAAAAGCTGCTGGATATCATCAGAAGAAGTCCTGATATGTTCTTCGAAGAAGGGTGATAAAACGTAGAATATTTTGCCCTCAAATTCCTGTCCTGCCTGGGTGACTGCAAAATAGTCATCCGGAGCATTAAGTCAGACTTCGAATTATTTTCTTTAGGGGGTGTTAATCAAATGCCTGTCCTGACGACAGAGACGCGGCTTACTGAAAAGGAAGCGCACGACATCATGGGATACTTACAGAAATACCGTGTGGATTACGGAATTATTCAGCGTTATGTATGGCTTGTGATTGTCAGACAGAAAGGTGTCATCAACAAGTCGGAACTGAATACGGAGATCCAGAGAAAGTTCTCGGTCACAAAACGCACTGCGAATTCTGTTATATACGACATGAAAGGGCGTTATAAGGCCCTGCAGGAACTGAAAAAGACAGAGAAAGGCCAGTTGAAGAACAAGATCCTGTGTCTGGAGCAGCAGGCGGAAAAGACAGCCGCTGTCGTCAACATCCTGAAGAAGGACGCCGCTGCAAACAGGCTGGATGGGAAGCAGCTTGTAAAATATCGGAATCTGAAGAAAACGCTCTATTATAAGCATCAGAGGATACAGAAGTTCAGGGACAGGCTGGCGCAATTGGAAAAAGACATGAGGAGCGGCAGATATTCGTTAGGTTTCGGCGGTAAGAAGACATTCAATAAGCAGCATCGTCTTGAAGAGAACGGATACCGCAGTCACGAAGGATGGTATAACGATTACAGGAAAAGGCGCGATTGTAATGTTTTCTATCTTGGCAGCAGGGATGAAACGGCAGGGAACCAGATGTTCCAGTTAAGCCCGGATGCGGAAGGTTATGATATCAAGATCCGCAAGGATGGAAAATACGATTCCGACGGCAGATATGTCTACGGGAAATGCCGTTTTAAATATCTGGATGATGAGCTCAGGGAAAGTCTCCGGAATCGGGACAGGCCTGTGTCATATCGTATCAAGATACGGGGAACGAAGATCTACCTGCAGGCGATCGTGACGCTCGATATGGCAAAGCGGCCCGTTATGACAACAATGGCCAATGGTGCGATCGGTCTCGATTTTAACGATGGACATATTGATATGGCCGAGACAGATGGCAAAGGAAACCTGGTCTCCAAGGCCCGATACAGGCTGAAACATCATGGAACAGGCGGAAAAGCCGCAAACGAGATGCGTCAGGTGATAGCAGAAATAGGAAAATATGCTTTGTCAAAAGGAAAAAGCATTGTAAAAGAGAACTTGTCGTTCGTTAAGAAGAAGTCTCAGACAGAAAAGGGATCAGGCAGGCGATACAATAAAATGCTTCATACACTGGATTATTCCAGATATGAGGACGATATAAGGAATATGGCAGTCAGAAACGGAATTGATCTGATCGAAGTAAATCCTGCAAATACAAGCCGGATCGCAAAAAAGAAGTACTGTCAGATAAGAAAGATCCCTGTCCATAACGGGGCGGCGTACGTTATAGCCCGAAGGGGACAGGGATATAAAGACAAGGCGGTGTAAGGAGAATTTTTGTTCTGCAGGGAAGCTGGTATGACCGGGAGATCACATTAGTTGTACCTTGTGGGACATTTCGATACAGCAATGTATGGGCAACGGCAATGCACCAACTTTGCAGAGCATGTGTTTTTGCGAAGAGAATTGCCGCCAGACATACACAGATTGGACAGCCGTTAGTCCTGAAACAACAGAAACAGGAGTCGCTGACCTGTTTTATACGGTTTTATTTAACGGTGGGAAAGTAATAGATTTGGAAGTGAGAAGGATATATAGCGAAGGAACACAAGTTGGTGATCGCAGGAATGACAGGATAGAATCATGATTGAAAAGAATTACAGCATCTCGGGAGATGTGTTTTTAACGATTGCTCACAT
>DFGA01000066.1 GCA_002371615.1 Lachnospiraceae bacterium UBA3762
TGATGGAATTAGCACTGTAGATTCCAGTTTGCAGAGATGCCGTTGGTAAGAGAGGTATGCCATGATACTTGAAACGAAAAGATTGATCCTCCGACCGTGGGAAGAAAGCGATGCGGAGAATTTATTTAAATATGCAAGTCATCCTGATGTGGGACCAATCGCAGGATGGGCGGTTCATACAAGTGTAGAGAATAGCCGTGAAATAATCCGGAGGGTTCTTTCAGCGCCGGAGACCTATGCTGTAGTATTAAAAGAATCAGGCCAGCCTGTTGGCAGCATTGGACTTATGCTTGGGAAAGCCAGCAATATTGGCCTTCCTGATTCAGAAGGTGAAATCGGCTACTGGATCGGAGTTCCGTATTGGGGACGAGGGCTGATACCGGAAGCAGTCAGGGAATTGATGCGCTACGGTTTTGAAAACCTGAAACTTAATAAAATATGGTGTGGTTACTTTGATGGGAATGAAAAGTCAAAGCGTGTTCAGGAGAAGTGCGGTTTTCATTATCATCATACGGCCTATAATGTGCCCTGTGCCATAGAGGGCGTTCTCCGAACGGAACACATAACATGCCTTTCCAAAGAGGAATGGCAGTCTGTCAGATAACTTCAGGTTTGTAGAGATAATGTGTTAGCGCGTTATATCGAAATATAACTTAGTAAGGGATATGGCTGATTTATTGGTTTGATATATAACAAAGAACGCTTACTTCGTGTAAGCGTTCTTTTATGTCCGAAACAGGAATTATGAACAATCTGTTAATAGTTAACAAAACTGAAATCCGTTGATTTTACATTGTTTTTCGAGTGGAGCGTATAGGGGAGTCGAGCCCGTGACCTCAACATCCCTCGCCGGGCGGCATCTCGCATCTGCGATGCGGATATCTGCCAGTGTTGCGCGCTCCCAGCTGCGCCCTTCGCCAGGGTGGCACCCAGCCTCTGTGAGGCAGGGTATCCAATGCCCCGGATCTATCGCACTCTTAAATCTCACTTGCATTATGCACAAGTTTTGCATCGACAGATAATACGCCTTTAAGAGAAGGGGACAATTTATCCGAGGTCTTTCCGATACCGCTTCCGCCGGAAGTTGCAAATAAATGCACCATCTTGCCGGTCCAGTCGTAGCCACGGGCAAATGTGTGAATAACTCTCGGTGCCTGGCCGTACCATATCGGAAATCCGATATAGACCGTATCATATTTGTCAAAATTATCAATGCTGCCTGCTACCGGAACATCCTTGCCCCCGAGCTGTTCCCGATTGCAACGCGATATCGGATTCATATAGTTGATATCGGCCTTGGTATAAGGTTCCTGCGGCACTATCTCGAAAACATCAGCATTTATACTTTCTGCATAATCCTTTGCTACCTTTGCTGTAGTGCCCTCGGCACTAAAGTACGTTACAAGTGTTGCCATGATTTTCCTCCGTTTTTTTTAATAAACTCTCCAAAAGCTCTCTTTTCTCATATAAAACGCAACCGCCTTCGTGATCATCATTAAGGATGCCTCCACCTCTTAATGCCATAAACAGCGGCGAGTGAAGTGCTTCCTTAAGTGAAGTATTCCTGATGTTTACATCCGAATACGGTGAAAACGGGCACGGTTCGGCCCCTCCGTGAGAATTGATGTGGAAAAATCCTCTGCCGGCAGCCACACAACCGCCGGAACTTTTCTCGTCTCCGGGAAACGAAATATATACCATTTCAGGATGCTCCTCTCGAAGCCTGCTGATTTCCGAGGCAAGATACTCTCTTTCTTCATCACCCGGCGCCAGCCCGGAACTATCTTCCGTTACCGGAACAAACTCCACAAAAATAACTGCCTTACATCCTCGATCCGATAATTCTTTCAGGAAGCGATCCGCCGTAACTTCTTTTATGTTCTTCGTTGTAACGGTAACGGATGCTCCGAAAATAAGTCCTCTTTCATGGAGCTTATTCATATTGGAGATGAGACTGTCATATATCCCTTCTCCACGCCTTGCATCCGTGATTTCCCTTTCGCCTTCGATGCTGATGACCGGCAGCAGATTCCTGCTCTTATCCAGCAGCTCCAGATATTTTTCATCTATAAATGTTCCGTTAGTAAAGATCGGAAACAGTATATCCGGCGTATCTGCCGCTGCCGTAATGACATCACGCCTTAGCATCGGCTCTCCTCCGGCCAAAAGGATAAAACTGATACCTACCTCATTCGCCTCAGTAAAAATCCTTGCCCACTCCTCATCCGTGAGCTGCCCAACGGGTTCGGAATCTAACGTTGCATGATTACATCTCGAGTAACATCCCGCACAATGAAGATTGCACTTGCTTGTAATGCTGGCTATGAGGAACGGCGGGATATGTTCTCCTGACTTCTGGGCTCTTTTTCTCTTTTTTGAAGCCGTCCGGCTTGATGCGGCAAACTTTACCATAAAGGCACTCTCGCGCGGATCCTTGAGTGTTGCTTTCAGTGCATCGGATACAACGCGCTCAACACCTTGTGTCGTGTAATCCTGTATATCAAATGATTCATTCATGATCGTCAGCCTCCGTGTGACTGCTTGCATCCTTTTACTTTCCATCCAACAACAGATAGAGAAGGCGGTACAGCTCCCTTGCATCCTTATCTCATCTTTTCGGTCTTGTCGCAGACAGCGCAGGTATGAGTCTGTACACCCTCTATTGCTCTGTTCCTGTTTTGTTGCTCGCCAGATAGGATGCCAGCTCTTCATCCGTAAGCCTTAAATATTGTGTTATCGTTGTTCCGTCATTGATAATAAGTCTTCCGTTTATACAGGTATAGTGAAATCCATTGGTCTTTTTCGCATCATCGCTCAGATAGAAATACGCATTGTCAAAAACAAATTCCGTTTTCTTACCACCAAGTTCAAAGAATGCTGTACCATCGTCATTGGCAACAAGATATCCCTGCTTCTCTATATCGCGCAATTCCAGCATATCTTCATATGTTTCGCCGACCTTGACAATACCAGTACGCTTATAGTATCCGACCACTTCCTTATCCTGCCCGATATATACCCCATTCTCGTCAGTAATGGAATCGATCCAGTTTTCTGTTGTACGATCCGTTGTGGTTTCCGCCTTATTGCATGAAGATAAAAAGCAGGCAGAGACAATGATCACTGCCAATATGGTTTTTAACATGCGCTTTTTACCGGTTTCAACTTGTGATTTCATAAATTCTTTTTCAATAAAGCAATTGATGTCTGAAAAACAGGCATCTGCTCACCTTCCTCGTCTAATAAAGCTCATACGGTACGGTGAGATTACTGTTATCGTTATCTGCGACATATATGGCACAATTGCCGATGTACTTACTCCAGTAGCTCCCGTTTGATTCAGGTGTCAGGTATATCATGTGTGAGCCCTAAACTATCCGCGGTAATAAAAGGACAGTGCGTCTAAATAATATCTATCTGGCATGTCTTCATGGCTTCGATGGCTGTCTTGTGACTGTCAGGAGTAACGCAGGCACACAGTCTTTCAATAACCTGTATATTGGACTCGTGTGATGCAGCTTTTGCAAGCAGGACGTTGCTTATGACGCATATCCCGGTGCAGACCCCGCAGAACTTTATCGTATCGAATCCGCCGTTTCTGATGTACTCCTGCAGATCAAGACTTCCGAATGTCGGTTTGTCGATGACGGTTACATCCTTACCGGCAGTTGCATCTAAAAGTTCTTTTCGTATCTGCCAGCCGTCGGTATCTTTTATGCAGTGTTCGACAGGGAGCTTCTTTCCTTCAAGCGTACTTAGGTAATCCTTTCCATGGGTATCCCTTGTAAAGACAATGGGACCATCCCAGCTGCTGATATAATCTGCCATGTCCGATATGAGACTTTCGGCCGCTTTGGTGCCAAGAGATCCGTCGATAAAATCATTCTGCATATCTACAACAACCAGTAATTCTTTCTTCATTTCTTTCTCCTTTTAATCTTTGTTTCGTTAATCAGTCTGAACAAAAAGCTCGAGTTTTGCAATAAAATCCTCAAGGATATATCTGCTGTCAACGTCGGTATATTGACGGATCTGCCTCCCGCTTGGATCATCTACGGATGATGTATCGTCTGCAACGGTTGGGGCTTTTATCGTCTTATAATGTCCGCATCCGGGATTTACTGCTATCGCTATGGCAGGAGAGTCTCCGAGAGACCAGCTCTCTCCGGCAGTCCATCCCGCAACCTCCGAGTTGTTGTAGGATATCAGGTTTTCATATAGGTGTTTTCCGATATCGCCAAGAGGACTTATGCGGCGTTTTATCTCCGCAATTCCGATCGTTATTGTTGTATATACCTGTGATGGTACGAGCCAGAGGTCGATGTTGCTTTTAAGAACAAGGTTTGCGGCCTCGATGTCATTTCCGGCATTAAATTCACGAAACGGTGCGGGACACGGCGCCTCTCCGTGCGTTCCGATCCATATGACGGTTGCTTTTCCGATGATGTCAGGGCATGATTTTACAGCCATGGCAACATTTGTTATAGCTCCCTGGCAGAGGATAAAGAGAGGATATGGACTGTCGGTAAGCGCTTCTTTGATGATAAAATCCACGCCTTCGGATACATAGGTATCTTCCGACAGGGGTCCGGTCTGTCCCATGAATGCGGGAAAATCAACAGCCATCGCCTGTTTTATGTTTAAGATCTCGTTGTAGCTGTCTTCCATGGAGTGAGCAACGTTAAAATGCTCGGCAACAACACCCTTTACCATAAGCTTGGGAGAGAGCAGTGCATGGACTATCGCAAAAGGATCATCCGCCTCACAGGCCGCATCCGTATCAACGATTACACGAATCTTTTTGTAATCCGGTATATCAAATCCTACTTCACTCATAGCTTGTATCTCCTGTTAAAATCACCTTAAATACGGTGGGCTTGCGTTTTTTGTACATGATCTTCAGCTTAGATTGCAAAAGATCTTTTGGATCAGGATCCGGAAGAGGATGAAATACATGCCAGCTGTGGATCTTCTTATCCCCGGCATAGTATACTATCTCATACGCATTATAATCGGCTTCTACGATCAGCCCTTTAGCCTTTATGGTGGCCTTTCTTGTCTTTCCGGTAAAGGCAGCGACAGATTCTTCCCAAAGAGCGGGAATATGCATATGGGTCATTTTATAAAACAGTTCAAACAGATTCATTGACCGGCACCATTAAAAGCTGGGATTTTACCATTTACGGGAACATTATAGTACGGATATGCCAGAACATACAAACGGAATCATTTCATAAGACCGTTCTTGTAGGATTTTCCCTTTCAGCGGGTGTTTATCTGGTAGTTGCCATGGGACCTTATCTGGTCGAGGGCATCGGTGAAATTCTTGTAGTACCCATGCCTGTGAAATAAGATACGGTTATCCTCATGGCCGAACTTTTTCTTGGGACGGTAGGTATGCCATACCATTTCGCAATATAAATCTTATGATTTGTGTGATAAGATTAAACGGATGTTAAGATACGGATGAGGAAGGGATTTGTATGAAAAAAACAGTGATATCATTTCTTTTTGCATTGGTGGCCATCAGCCTGTCTGGATGTGCCTCTATGTCGACACAAAGCTACAGTGCTTCGGGGTTTGTTCATAACAATACAGATTCAAGGGCATTTATGGACTTTAACAGGTTTAAGGGGAATATGAACTTTACCCTTGAAGCCGAGGGCAGCGACAGGATACACTACAGTGCAAGCCTTGAAGAAGGTTCTGCCGTTGTATATGTAAAGTCAGGTGATGGAAAAGAAGAGCTCTTTACTGTTGAGGCAGGAGAAGACATTGACTCGTCTTTTAAGCCCGAGAGCGGGGATGTTCATCTTGAATTTGTTGCAGATGATACATGCAGAGGCGGTAAAGTCAGTTTTGAAATTGAAGAAGAGTTGTAAGGGAGAATAAATGCAGGGAAGATCAATGACGGAAGGAGCGCCGTGGAAACACATACTGCGGTTTGCACTGCCGGTATTGGCAGGGTCACTCCTTCAACAATTATATAATACTGTTGATGCGATCATCGTCGGGAATTTTTCCGGAGAGGATGCTCTTTCTGCTGTTGGTACCACGGGAAGTTTCACTTTTCTGTTTCTTGCCGTTGCGATGGGGTTTTCCGCGGGGAATGGAGTTATTGTAGCGCAGCACTATGGCGCGAAAAATACGAAGCTTGTCAGAGAGAATGCCTCTACCGGTATCATTATGATCATGGGAATGGGTATCATATCCATGCTCGTCGGTATATTTATAGCAAGGCCTGCATACACATACCTTGTTGGGGTTCCGGAGGATTTTCTTGAGCTTACGCTTATTTATTTTCGTATCTACGCGGTAGGACTGGTATTTCAGTTCGGGTATAACATCTTCTCATCGATACTTCGGGCGGTTGGAGACAGTGCTGCTACACTGTATTTTCTCCTTATCGCATCAATACTCAACATTGGCCTTGATCTTCTGTTTGTGGCAGGACTTTCGTGGGGCGTTGCGGGGGCTGCAATAGCAACGGATATCTCACAGATCGCATGCTTTGTGGCGGCATATCTTTATATGACCAGAAAGTACCCGGTTTTCAGATTTAAGCCGTCTGAGTACAAGTGGGTGGCTGATCATGCTAAGAAAACAGTGAAGATCGGATTTCCGATAGCTCTCCAGCTTATCGTTGTCTCATTCGGACTTACGTTTATACAAAGAGCGGTAAATGGGTTTGGGCAGGCAATGACTGCGTCATTTACTGTAGGGCAGAGGATAGAGATGTACTTAAATCTTCCGTGTAACGCATTCCAGACAACCCTTGCAACTTATACGGGACAGAACATCGGAGCAGGAAAAGTCAAACGAGTACGTACGGGTGTAAGGCAGACGGTCATTATATCCCTGCTTATGACGGTATGCATATCCGGTGCGGTATGGATATTTTCAGGACAGATAATCACACTATTTGCACTCTCGGATAAGGCCGCAGCATACTGTATGGCCCATCTTCGGACTGTGGCATTTATCAACATAATCCTTGCGGCATATGTCCCACTTTTCGGGGCTTTTCAAGGGTCTAATCACAGTGGGGTTCCGACCGTTGTGGCAACAGGAGCTTTAGGGACGAGGGTGCTGGTAACATACTTATTCCGGAATAGTCCGATCTTCGGCCATACGATAATCTGGTGGAACGGTCTGTTCGGGTTCGGTGTGGGATGCCTTATTACCTGGTCATATTATCTAAGCGGAAGGTGGCAGGATAATTCGATGATCACAAATGATGATGCAGACGTAAATATGGTTCTTTATAAGATGCCTTAATATAATGCAAAATCTCCAAGTGCTGAACACTCGGAGATTCTTGTATAAGACTTTTATTCAGGATCAGGTTTGTCTGTCCTAGTAGGATGAAAAGGGGGAAATACCTTATCACAAAAGTGTCACATTTGGATACCTCCATGTATCGAAAGAGCTGATAAATGGAAGCTTACATGATCCCCGCAGACCGTCGCAATGAAATGACTTCTTCCTGTGAGATATCCCTTACATCATTGTAATCGGATCCGCCCCATTTCTTTACTGCATCAACTATGGCTGCTTCTTTGCAGTTGTAGCGATAAAGGGTAGCTCCGGTCTTATTATCTACGATCTCCCAGGGATTATTGATGTCAGACCCCGGCATACCCGTGGCATTTAAGATTCTTCCACCGACAACTTTATCAAGATCATTATCATTTAACTGTTTAATTTCACTCATGAGATATCCCTCCGTTTCTGTTTATGTTTTTTGCTTTATTATATTTTGATACGCGTATTGCGACAAGAACAACCATAACAATAAGTGCTATAAAGCTGATGATTGCAGCAATGATCATAGAGATCACGGTGAATGCAGGCACCATAAATGACGCAGTATCTGCAGGGGGATTATAAATAGCAGAATCGACTTTGTACCCGATAAACACCAATATGATGTCCACGATTATCACTATCGGAATCATTATAAGAGGCAGAAGAGCACTGCCGATTGTCGGAGTTTTTAGTGTGTTTTTCATAGTTTTAACTCATGGACCATATGGGATTCGAACTCATACTATGAACGGATAGTAAAGTCATTTTATCACAGAATCCCCATATACAATAGATGTTTTCCGTTATCCTATTCTTTTGACAGGAGCTTAAGGCCGGCTATTCCAAATATTATCAAACAGATGCATATTATCTGGGGACAGACAGCTTGTCGTGAAACAAAAAGACTCCGAGCTTGCTGATGAGTTCAATGAACAGGGAGAAGAGACTGTTGAAGCAGGAGAGCATTTCTGCCGATCCGGACGGATAACAGCAGCTTTGTTGACTGCAGACTTGATGACGGCAGGCTTGTAAGACTTAAAATTACCAAGACTGATTATCCCGTTCAGATAGATGGAGAGAATGTTGATGACCTGTTTGAAGGTCTTGTATATGCCGGATAATAAGCTTTAATGTTCATTTGTTTTTCCTTCAACAAGAATCTCTCCTTTAGCGTCCGAAAGAGCAAGCTGCGGTTTGTAAAGACCAGGCATCATTTTTTCTTCCCCTGGTTAGCTACCGCCTCCATCTTGGCTTTCAGAGTTTCAGGGTCTCCGAGGTAGTAGTGCTTTATGACATTCATGTCATCATCAAATTCATACACAAGCGGTACTGCAGTGGGAATATTGACTCCGACTATATCTTCGTCAGACATTTTGTCAAAATACTTGACCAGCGCCCGGAGAGAATTCCCATGGGCTGCAATGATAACCCTCTTCCCGTCCTGGATATCTTTTTTAATGGTATCTTCAAAGTAAGGGATAACTCTCTCTATCGTCGTTTCAAGACTCTCGTTCTTGGGAAGCAGGGACTTGTCAACATCTCTGTACATAGGCTGCTTTGTTGCGCTTCTGTCATCATCATCCGCAAGCTCGGGTGGTTTGACATCAAATGAGCGTCTCCAGATCTTAACCTGATCCTCACCATATTTTTCAGCTGTTTCTGACTTATTAAGTCCCTGAAGAGCTCCGTAATGACGTTCGTTTAACTTCCATGACTTGATCACCGGAAGCCATGCCCTGTCCATCTCATCAAGCGTTATATTGAGTGTGTGAATAGCTCTCTTAAGATAAGAAGTGTAGCAAACATCAAAGTCATATCCTTCAGCTTTAAGAGTCTGTCCGGCCTGTTTTGCTTCCTCAATACCTTTATCACTCAGATCAACGTCCATCCATCCCGTAAACAGATTCAGCTTGTTCCACTCACTCTCACCGTGTCTTAACAATACAAGTTTCTTCATTTCAGTTCCTCCTTAAGATATAACGAGCTGTTGCGAGCCCGGTATAGTTAGCGCTTGCTAACAACATGATACCACCTATCTGTATATTATTCAAGATATTATCCGGTCAGCAAACGTAATTATGCTTGACCTGAATCGTATATATCACGTGATCATCACATCACCTTGTTTTACGGCAGCTTTCTTAAACAGTCCTTGAAGAATCATTAAAATTACATTAATCCTTTTTTGTCCACAAAGCTATTATAGGATGAGAGGTCTGTACAATAGGTAATCTCTGCTGCCATTTGCATAGATCCACTATTATTTACACAGTAGGTATGGTAATATATAATCTCAAAGAGTATAAAGCAGAAACAGTTGAAATAGCTCCCGATGGAGCGTTCGTTTTGCATTAATAAGATATACATATCCCTTGTGTGAGGAGGCTCGATATGAATACACAGAATAGAATTAGAAATCTGGCACCGAAGATCACGGCGGCGCTAATGTCGGCAATATTTCTTGCTGTATCGGTAAATGTGCCTGCGTTGGCGGAGGTTAACGGTCCAATTCAAGACGACACTTATGTTGGTGATGTAGTGGTTGACGCCGGTCAAATACCTGATACTTATTCTGGTAATGTGGCCGGTGTTTATGTTAATGCTGCAGACGTCTCTGTAGGTCATGATCTGTCAGTTAATTCTCAACAGACAAACACGAGAGGAATATACGCAATCCCAACCGAAGGTGAAAAGGAAGTCACCATAGGACATAATCTGTCAGTCAATTCTTATAATGAAGATAGTAGTGCAAACACATATGGAATAGAGGCACGCCCGGCCGCAGGCGGAACAGCAAAGATTACCATTGGAAATCCCGATACTAACGAAGGAAATGTGACGGTCACGGGTAAAGGTACCGTGCAAGGAATAAGGATAGCTACAAACACTAGTTCTCTATCTGAAGGTAATACTGAAGGCAATACAAATATCACAGTCGGTGGTGATGTTACTGCTACATCGGAAAGAGAAAGCGTTACAGGAGTATACTCAAACACCACAAAGCCTGATTCAGTGACTAACGTTGATATAGGCGGTGCCGTTAAGGCTACTGGTATTACAGAAGCAATGGGATTAGAAATTAAACCAACTGCACATAATACAAACGCAATTGATGTAGGAAAGGGAATATCAGCATCAGCTGCAGAAGCAACCGGTGTTAATGTTTTCGCCCAAAACACGTCAAATACAACCATTAATATCGGTAAAGACAGTTCCGGCGATGCTGTCAAGGTGCATTCCGACGGAAATAATGGCAATGCAGCCAATTCTTTCGGTATCAGTGCAACATTAAATACAGGTGATTATTTTACAGGGTCAACAACCGCCACGATCAATGTGGAAGGAAATATAGTCGTTAGCAGCGAAGCGGCCGGGGCACGGGGGATATATGCAAATGGCGGAGCTCGCACTAATCTGAATATACAGGTAAAAGGCGATGTTACAAGTAACGGAGCCGGAATTTATACAGAAGATATGAGTCTTGCCCAATCCACTGATATCATCATTGATGGAACAGTTAAATCTACTGCAGACGGTATTCCCGCTGTGATTTTGGATGATTCCTCTATAAATAAAGTAAGCATAACCGCATGGAAGATAGAAAGTAATGAAGGCACGGCGCTGTTAGGAAAAAGCGATGGCGCACAAGCGCTGACAAACGATAACTCCCAAGGCGCCGTGGCAAATTGTATCAGTTATATCATCCGGGTCACACAGCCCGAGATAAACAATACTCCGGCAAATGTTTTAAGTCTTGCCAATGCTGACGGAACAGCATGGAGCACCAAAAAAGCATGGGCTAACGGAACAGGTGTTGATCCTACGATGCTCGATGTTGCAGGCGAAGGTCAGAAAGTATATGTGAAACTCGATGTTCCCGCTGGGTATCAGCTTGCGGGAGTTTATGCGGATTCTGCAAGGACAGTGGCACTTACTCAGGGTGAAAACGGATCGTATTATCTTACCGTTCCGAGAGGTGGCGGTATAGATGTGAATGTGGCACTTACGCTTATACAGGTAGAGCCTGATCCTGATCCGAATCTTGCTCCTGAGCCCAATCCGAATCCTGTAACCCCTGATGTTCCCGTGCCGGGCCCCGTTAATCCGACACCGGACTGGTCAACGGATACGTCATCATCTGCGGCTGCACCTGAGTCAGCAGCACCTGCACCTGCATCTGCAATGATTACTGCAGCACATATACAATCCATGATACTCGGCCAATTATCGGCTATGCAGACATTAGGCCAGCCGGTAACAGCCATAGATTTAAACCTTGGCGCTGAGCCCAACCTTTCTGCAGATGTGGTATTCGCTCTCTTTGATGGAAATACAGCCAAGATGTGCCGCTTCACTCACAACGGTCAGAACTATGTACTGTTCATACCCGTGGTAGATACAGGATCAGCAGCATTTGCACAGTGCCTGGCAATCCTTAATGCAGAGCCGAACGGCATGGCAGGCCCTATCAGGTTGTCACAGATATTTGCCCCTGTGGGAGCGACTGTTTCACAGGAATAAGAGTATGAAAAGCCTGCAAGGATCTTTGACCCTGCAGGCTTTCTTTTATATCCACCTATCACTTTTTGCTACTCCAGCCAGCGAACCATGCCGGTCTTAATGTCATATATTGCACCTATCACGTCACAGCCGGCCGCCTGTATCTCTTCATGGTTTCGGAAGGCCTCCCGGATTTCATTTACTCCGTTTATGACATTAAGCTCGCAGGCCTTTTGGGGATCCTTTTCTTTGCCAATAGCATCGGAGATCTTATCGGTAATGTATTTAATAAAGCCGTCACCCCCGCCTGAAATGGTGGCGCCGACTGCACCGCATCCGGTGTGGCCAAGCATCACGATGAGTTTCGAACCAAGGTGGGCAGCAGCATATTCTATGCTTCCAAGCTGGTGATCGTCCAGAACGTTTCCGGCAACCCTTATGACAAACAGATCCCCTATGCCGGCGTTAAATATTGCCTCCGGAATAACTCTGGAGTCTGAGCATGTGATGATGATGGCATAGGGATGTTGTCCTTTACTTTCGGTAAGCTCTCGTATCGACGGCGAGAAATCTCCATCGCACCTGCCGCTTCTGACATACTCTTCGTTTCCTTTTTGAAGCCTCTCAAGAAGTTTCGGATTGTTCATTTTTATCATAGTTTGTCACCTCGTTTTTTATAATATGTTGTAAAATCTATGAACGGATAGTAAGAAAATTTTATCACAGAATCCCTATATACAATAGATATTTTCCTTTCATCGAAGGCAAAGTATAAGCAGAATCTCGTCCCGGGTTTCGATATCTATGACTTCCCTGCAGCGCCTTTCCTACCATGTTTTTGTTTATAATGTCCAGCCCGGGATAGAACTTGATTACGCAACCGGTAGGAATTGGCTTAAGAAATGATTTATATGTCAGGAGATTGTGGTATAATATAGTTTAGACCACGTAAAAGCCATGGAGAGATATATGACAAGATCCCCGTTTGCTGACATGATGCTAAGCGGAGCTTTCATCTTCAGCGCTGATAAAGATCATAAGCTTCTGTATACGAATGAGCAACTGGTTCGTTTTTTTGAGTGCGAAGATACGGCTGATCTTATGAAGTATGTCGGTGGCAGCTTTGACGGGATGATCCATGATCCGGAACCCGAGATGATAAATAAAGAGATAGAATCCCAACTCGGCGGTTCTTCTTCGGGATCGGGTTATGTTTTTTTCAATATCATAACAAAAAACGGTAACGTTCTCCGTGTCGTAGTTCACTGGACCAGAACATGTGATGATGACATGGGGGACGTTTTTTATTCCGTGATCTATCTTCATAATCTTGATAATGTTTCCAATGATTTTGATATCATCACGGGACTTATCGGAAAGCGAAGGTTCGACAAATACGCGACCGGAGTCAACAAGCAGTATCTGAGCGAACACCAGAGCGGTTCGTTTGCGCTCATATTTGTCAATCTCGTCAACTTCAAACGCCTTAACCTTGAAAGCGGGATAATCGAAGGAAATGCGTGCCTTCGCTCCGTTGCAAAGGTGCTTGGAAAATCATACCGGAACGCATTTGTCTCAAGGATCGCAGCCGATCATTTCGTTGTGTTTGCGGAGCAGGAGGGCGTTATCGAGAATACCGAGAACGCCATAAAGACGTTCGGTGAGTCGTACGGCAATAAATATAACGTCATATGCAAGTATGGCATATACATGTTTGACGCAGGACCGGATTTCTATGTTGAAACTGCGATGAGCAGGGCAAAGATCGCGTGCGATTCGATCAAGGATGACGACAGGTGTGACTATGTCGTCTTCTCGGATGAGCTTGAAGAATCTGTAAAGACGAGCGAGTATGTCGTCGGGAAGATCGATGATGCAATAAAGAATGGATGGATAAAAGTATACTTCCAGCCGGTCATAAGATCCCTGACGGAAAAAGTCTGCAGCATGGAATCGCTCGTCAGGTGGATAGATCCCGAGATCGGATTCCTGCCTCCGGACAGGTTCATTGGAGTTCTCGAGAAGGAACGGTGCATTCATAAACTCGACAGTTTCGTGATCGACAGGGTATGTTCCGTCATAGCAGAACGCCTTGATAAAGGGCTTCCCGTGGTTCCCACGTCAGTCAATCTTTCCCGTCTTGATTTTGTCATGTGCGACATGCTCGAGGTTGTGGAGAACGCCGTGAAAAAGCACGGCATACCGAGAAAATACCTGCATATCGAGATCACGGAAAGCATGATCGCATCCGATGAGGAGCTCATGCGCAAAGTCATAAATGACTTCCGCAATGCGGGTTACGAGATATGGATGGATGATTTCGGAAGCGGATATTCATCCTTGACACTTCTGAAAGAGTATGATTTCAACACGTTAAAGCTCGACATGAGGTTCCTTACGCCCCTGACGGAAAAATCAAAGAGCATCATAAAATCCGTCATAACCATGGCCAAGGATATCGGCATGAAGACACTCGCTGAGGGCGTTGAGACGGCCGAGCAGCTCGAGTTCCTCAAAGAGATAGGATGCGGACTTATACAGGGATATTATTACGGAAAACCCGAACCGCTCACGGAAGTGTTCGAACATCTGGCACAAAAAGGCATAGACACTGAACTCATTGAGTGGAGTGATTTCTATCAGGCGGCAAGTTATGTTGCAAGAGCGACCCAGGTACCGCTAGAGGTTATCGAGGATGACGGGAGCAACTTCAGGACGCTCTTTATGAACAAGGCGTATAAAGAGCAGTTTTTCTCTGATGATTTTACTTTGGAGCAGATGGATGAGCTGATCTACAAGACACCTTCACCGCTTCTGAAAAAATACCGTGAGTTTGCCGATATCGCTGAGGCGTCCGGAAAGAAGGAGACATTTTATTACACGGTTAACGGAAATTATATTTCCTTTACCGTGCATGCGATAGCCGAACATAACGGACATCACATACTTGCTGCGACAAACACGAATCTGTCCCGGGAGAATGTGTCGGATGAGCGGGCGCGGCTTGATTCGATGCTCAAAGAGATGAACCTTCTGTTTGAGAGCGTGCAGGCTGTGAATCTGACGGAAAACACGATATATCCGCTGCTTGGCGGATTCCGTTATCTTGACCGTGATGCCGTTGACGGCAAGGACCTTCAGAAGAGCATCAGTTATTTTGCGAAAAACATGGTGCACCCCGACGAGACCGAGCGCTGCCTGGCGTTTCTTAAGTCCGCAGATCTTGCAAAAAGGGTTGAGGCAACAAATCTCGGATACATTGCGGATGTGTTCATGATCAGAAACAAAAAAGGCTACAGACCGTGTGAGACATTTATCATGATGATCCCAGGCACGGCGGGAAATGAATACCTGTTCTGCGTCAAGGAATGTGTTAAGCGCACACAATAATTCTGATGCTCCATCAAGACAATGGGTCTTTTCTGTACGAAAAATCTATGAAAATGATGTCGTTTACAAATAACATTTTTTATAATTCATCTGTTTTTTGCTTCAGACAACTGCCGCATTATATGGGTGGATATCGGATATTTCACTTCCATGTTCTGGCTTTAACTGCCTGATATCAATATCATTTTGTATATCTAAAAAATACTTGTCCGAAGTTCCGAAGAATCTGGCCAATCGAAGAGATGTATCAGCAGTCACCTTTCTTCTGTCGTGAATAAGGGCGGGAATAAATTCTAAGAAAGAGGGCTTAAAAAGGTGAAAATAAGAAAGCTACGTGTTATAGCAGTTGCAATAGCAGCATCTTTTGTGATCACAGGATGCGGCAATGTAAATGTTACAATTAACAGTCCGAATGAACAGTCGGAGATCGAATACAGTGATGATGTATGCCCTCTTGAGAGAAACGGTATAGAACTGTATCTTTCCAGGCTGTCCATGAAGGACGCTCAGCCGGAAAAGAGTATTCTGCTTGTCCACGGAGTGACATATTCTTCTCATGAATTTGATATAGATTATCAGGACTACAGCCTTGCACGAGCTCTCGCGAGGGAGGGATACGGTGTCTGGAGGCTTGATATAGCTGGATTTGGACGTTCGGGGGATGTTTCCGACGGCTTTCTTCCGGATTCAGATTATGCGGCGGAGGATATAAATGCCGCGGTAGAAAAGATCGTGGAAGTTACGGGGCAGAAAAAGATCGATGTTCTTGGCTGGAGCTGGGGTACGGTAACGGCTGGCAGATTTGCCGTAAAACATAGCGAACATATAAATAAACTCGTATTATATGCCCCCATTTTATGCGGTATCGGAAAATATGATGTAACAGAGCCGTTTCACCATAATACATGGGAGCATGCGGCGGATGATTTTCAAAAGGATGAGCAGGGAAACATAGATCATGCCATAGTTGATCCGGCTGTTGTAGAGATGTTCTGTTCCGGATGCTGGCATTACGATAAGGATTCCAGCCCTAACGGCGGCAGAAGAGATGTGTGCGTTGATAGTTCGGAACTTCTGGTCGACCTTGATAAGATTACGGTCCCCACGTTGGTGATATGCGGAGACAAAGACCCATATCTTGATTACGGCCTTGTAAAGGGCTGTCTCGATCATCTGCCGGACGGATCGAAACTTGAGATCATAGAAGGAGGATCGCATGTTGTATATATCGAAAAACCCTGTTATCACCTCTTTCAGGATAAGTTAATTGATTTTCTTGGGCACTGACCATGGACGCATAATCTTATGAACTATACATGAAAAGGGAGATAAACAGGGAATGATCACAAAAGAGTATAAGTTTTACGGTTGGGAAAAAGCTGATGTAAAAGACGAGAGAGGTCTTACCCCGAGAGATTATTACGATCTTCTTGAAAAAATATGGACAGTAGAAACGTGCGCGCCGCGCCTTAGAAAGGATTGGAACGAAGGTAACAAAACGCTTGGACAGTGTTCCATTACTGCTTTTCTCATGCAGGATATATACGGCGGAAAGGTGTATGGGATCGAAAGAAGCGGCGGGACATTCCACTGTTTTAATGACGTGGATGGATGCGTATTTGACCTTACAAGCGAGCAGTTCAAGGGTGAGAAGCTTGATTATACAGACTGCCCCGAGCAATTTCGCGAAGTACATTTTGCAAAAGAAGAAAAGAAACTTCGGTATGAGCTCCTAAAGAAGAGACTTAAAAAAGAAATGGAGAACAGATAGATAGTTTTTTTCTGATAGTCACGAAGATAGCGGGATCCTACGGACAGCTATGGGTGGTTGTCTGACGGAGAATATACACCGGTATCCCTGCTTGCAACCCAGGTTGTGGCGGGAAAGAATTACTGTATCCTCTGCCAGGTCAAACCAAAAGATGCCACCGAGCAGAAATGGACGCTTGTTTATATCTATGCGGATCTTCAGGGAAATGCCGAGATCATGAACACATATGATCTCTACATTGCACAGCACAGCATGCCGAAAGAGTGAGATGACATGATAAAGGGAATACATCACGTATCAATCTAATGCATAAAAGTAGACTATGAAAAGGTAAGATCATTTTATACGGATGTTCTCGGCCTAAAACTTCTCAGGCAGTGGCCGGACGGTACTATGCTCGAGATCGGAGGAGATATCGTAGAGATATTCAATAACGGGACCGAAAGGCTTCCAAAAGGAGTGATAACACATATCGCTTTTTCTACCGACAATCCCGATGAACTTGCAAAAAGAGTAAAGGATGCAGGATACGAGGTCTTTATGGAGCCAAACGATAAATCGATTCCGTCCGATCCCCCGTATCCGATAAGAGTATCATTCTGCTACGGACCTTTAGGGGAAGAGATAGAGTTTTTTGCCGAAAGGAAAACACAGAGCTGATCTGGAGAATAAAAGCAGAGAGATTCTTTAAAGAGCGCGGTGTAAAGGTTCAGTTCATCGACATGAAAGAGAAGGGCATGAGCAAGGGAGAGTTTACTTCTGTTGCCCAGGCTGTCGGCGGCATCGAGAAGCTCATTAATGAAAACTGCAAGGATAAGGATACGCTTGGGATCATAACAAGCGGATATTTAAAACCGGAAGAGGCGCTCAGACTCCTTATGATAGGACCCGAGTATACACAGGTTGCGATAAAAACGGAAAAAGCCGCAGAACGTCTTAAGTGGATAAGCTTCGAGGAAATAAAGAAAGTCGATGATAAGACGTTAAGAGCCGAACAAAAGGAATATCAGGAAAGGTTTGCCGAAGAAATGGCAAAGATAAGCGAGGATTAAGATGTTTTTTATAATGGGGATCACACAGGGCAGAAAGGATTTTGACATAAACCAGCTCATGACCTGCAGCCTCTGCGGAGCATACGGAAGCTTTAAGGTGTTTATGACCTATACGGTTCTATCACTGTTCTTTATCCCGACATTAAAATGGGGCAAGAGATATTATGTGGAGACCACATGCTGTCACGCCATATATGAGCTTGATGGCGAAGTGGGGCGGCGCATCGCAAGGGGTGAGGACGTAGAAATACGCCAGGAAGACCTTACAAGGGTAATGTATGGAGGATATGCCGCAAAGAGGTGTAAAAACTGCGGATATTCAACAGATGAGGATTTTGAGTTCTGCCCGAAATGCGGCAGCAGATTTTAGGAGGAGAAGATGGCACAGACTATTAAGATAAGTGATGATACATGGAGATTCGAGGATGACAGTGTCCGCTTTTTCCTTTTTATCGGAACAAAGAAGGCGGCTCTTATAGACTCGGGAATGAACGTGCCTGATGCAAAAAAGCTGGCAGAGACTCTTACGGATCTTCCGCTTATCCTCATAAACACGCACGCGGATCCTGACCATATATCGGGAAACGGTGGTTTTGATGAAGTTTATATGAGCCAGAAAGAAGAGGGCAACTACAGGGAAAATGGCGGAACAGGCAGCTTTCATCCTATACATGAAGGAGAGGTGATCGATCTCGGGGACCGCCCTCTTCGTATCATAGACATCCCGGGGCATACCCCCGGAAGCATCGCGATAATCGATGAAAAGAACAGGATCCTTGTAAGTGGGGATTCCGTTGAGGACGGAAATATCTTCCTTTTCGGTCCGAGGAGAAATATGGACAGATACATCGAGAGCATGAAGCATCTCCTTGATTTCACTGATATGTTTGATGAGATATATGCCATGCACGGATCGTTTCCGGTAAAAAATGACCTTATCGGAAAAGTCATCGAGGGAGCTCAGCTGATAAGGGCAGGAAAAGCCGAAGGAAGCCCTGTGAACCTTTTCGGGAATGAGGTAATCCTTTATAAGTTTCCCTATGCGGGCTTTTTATGTGAGAAATGAAAGAGGATAGATCAAAGAAACTCAAAATAGTCCTGATAATAGCAGCAATTGTTCTCGCAGCCGTTGCCATCTTGTACATCGTGCCGTTTGGCCTGCTTTTCTACAGTGTAGTATCGGCAAAAGAGGAAGTATATGATGACATATCAAATTACAGAGAATATATGTCATTTGATGAATCCGCGGCAAAATGGACCAAATGGGGGATGGATGAGACCATATGGCCGGAAAAGATAACGGACGATATGAAAGTGGCTGATTTTAAGATGGTCTATTACAATCCGTGGGATGCGCAGTATCTGGGTTACCTTGTTGTGGATTATCCGACCGAAGCGTATGAAGCCGAGATCAAAAGGCTTAAGGAATATCCGTCAACGGATTATATCGGGTATTACAGCGTTAAAGAAGAGAAAACCTATGATCTTCTGGCAGTAAACGCTGATGAATACCAGGGGTTTGTATATGCCCTTACCGACGGAAGGGGCAGGATCATATATGCGGAGCAGATTTTCTGCAATTACATGATGGATCTTGATTACGAAAAATACATCCCGAAAGAATATCTCCTTGACGGATTTGACGCAACGGAGACAAATCCGTACAAGAAGGAGAAGCTTAAGAATTAAAAGAAAAAAGGATAGTTATGGCATATTGCAGGTGGGCGGAGGCAAACGAACTGAATAAACCCTATCACGACAATGAGTGGGGGCGTCCTGTACATGATGACAGAGTGATGTTTGAACATCTGTGCCTTGAATGCCTGCAGTGCGGATTGTCCTGGGATCTTATGCTGAAAAAAAGAAAAGTATTCCGTAAATGCTTTGCGGGTTTTGATTATGACAAGGTTGCAGAATATACAGATGCCGACATAGAGCGCATAATGAACACAAAGGATATGATAAGGTCACAGCGAAAGATAGCGGCCATTATCAATAATGCAAGGTGCTTTAAGAAAGTACGGGAGGAATTTGGAAGCTTCTGCGATTATATCTGGGGATATACGGACGGGAAAACCGTCCTTTATCAGGGGCATAACAAGCCTGATGCAAGAATACCTGCCAGCAACGGACTGTCAAAGGCTATCAGCAAAGATCTGAAAAAGCGGGGCTTTAAGTATGTCGGAGAGATAACGATCTATTCGCATCTTCAGGCATGCGGCATCATAAACGATCATGATGATGACTGCTTCTGCTATAAATACGTATGTGATAACCACCCGACGGTAAGAAAACGAAGGGACGCCGAGGTTTATTAGAAGGAGAGGGTAAAGATGGAAATACTTGTACTAAAGAGCAGCGGAAACAAAAACGGATCATCGGCCCTTATTGCCGGTGAGTTTATAAAGGGCGCAAAAGAAGCGGGGCATGTGATCACAGAATATGACTTGATGAACAAGGATATCCGTCCGTGCAGGGGCTGTAATGCTTGCGGCATGAACGGAGCATGCGTACAAAAGGATGACTTTGAAAATGAATTAAAGAATCTTATCAAAAAAGCAGATATGCTCGTATTTGTCATGCCGGTATACTATTACAACTGGCCGGCCCAGTTAAAATGCGTGGTGGACAGGTTTTACAGCTTTACCGGGGAACTTACAGGTATGCATAAAAAGACAGCTCTTCTTGCCGTTGCCTGGGATGACTCCGATACCGTATTTGAAGTAACAGAAGCTTATTACAGGAGAATTTGCGAATACATGCAGTTTACCAACTGCGGCACAGTCTTCGGGAAGGGGTGCGGCACGCCGTCAATGACAGCAGAAAGTATATATCCGAAGGCCGCATATGAGCTTGGCCTGAAAATCGTATAAGCAGGTTTTGATGAGTTTATGCCCAAGTCAGAGGATCTAAGATGATGAAAAACAGAGAAGAGGCCATAAAGGATCTTACCCTTGCCCTTATGTACCTTACAAGGTTTAATAATAGTGAAGAGCCGCATTTTCATGAGCTTTCATGGAAAGGATATGACCATGAAACTCTTAAAGAACTTGATGAGGAAGACATGATCCGCATACCGGCAAAGGCAAAGTATGCCTATATCCTTCCCGACGGAAGAAGAAGGGTGATGGAAGTCGTAAAGGAGCTTGGCATTGCTGACTATGACCTGTATGAACGCTTTGATTTCCGCCTGATAAATGATGATGAGGCAGATGAGGCGGCAACAGTGGAAGCCGAATGCTTTCCGCCCAAAGAGGCTTGTATGCTGGAACATATGAGGGAGCGGGTAAGAGCCGCAAAAGAAATATTCCTGGTGGCGGTCGAGAAAAAAACCGGTAAGATGGCCGGTTTTGTGAACGGCATAGCAACAGATAGCGATGACTTTACGGATGACTTCTTTACAGATGCATCCCTTCATGATAAAGACGGCAGGAACATTATGATCTGCGGCATATGTGTCCGTCCCGAGTACCAAAAGCAGGGTCTTGCAAGAGAACTTGTATATAATTACTGCAGAAGAGAGTGGGAAAAGGGCAGAAGCACCCTTATCCTTACGTGCAAGGAACAGAAGGTAAAGATGTATAAAAAGTTCGGATTTACCGACAGGGGGGGGAGGCAAACTCTTCATGGGGCGGCCAGAAGTGGCATCTGATGGACTTGATTCTTAACCGGTAGGAGAAGAAAATGATACAGATATTCGGAACGAAAAAATGCAACGATACAAAGAAAGCGGAGCGGTTCTTCAAAGAGAGGAACGTCAAGTTTCAGTTCATTGACATGAAGGAAAAAGGTATGAGCAAAGGTGAGCTTACATCCGTAGCACAGTCTGTTGGTGGCATCGATAAGCTTATAAACGAAAACTGTAAGGATAGAGACATGCTCGCACTCATACAACATATGTCCGGAGATGACAGGATAGAGAAGATCCTTGAAAACCAGCAGATCATCATAACCCCGGTCGTAAGGAACGGTAAGGCGGCTACCCTGGGTTATCAGCCGGATGTATGGAAGGGATGGAAATGAGAAGTACAGCGTTTTTTGCGGCATTGATAACTGCCATTATACTTTCAGGGTGCGCCGTGCGCAAAAACGAAGTTACGGTTATCGGGGGCGCTGACGGACCTACGGAAATTTATCTGTCTTCCAAAGCCGGTAAAGAAGAGTCTGTGCAGTCGGTCAAAAAAGAGTATAAGAGCGATTTTGCGACATATTACGAGATGGATGACGGTACGTGGATGTATGATGGAAGAAATTACAAATACCGCCTTGAGATAACCGGACGCATGAGTAATGCCGCAAAGCAGTCAACATTCATATATCTGTCAAACATAGAAGATATTCCGTTTGACAGGGCAGTTATGGCATCGGGCCTTAGCAGCAACATGGCCGACTATTTCTCACTGCAGGAAGCCGTCTTTGTCGGCTGGAAGGTGGATAAATGAAGCCAGATATAGCGATCGTGGCAGGCGGAACATGTGATCTGTCGCTTTACAAAGACATATTGGCTGATGCGTTTATAATCGGTGCCGACAGGGGAGCTTTGTACCTTGCCGAGAGCGGCTATCAGATAGATATTGCCGTGGGTGACTTTGACTCAGTGTCTCCTTCCGAGGTGGAGAAGATATGTAAATTTGCGAAAGAACTCGACAGGCTTTCTGCCGAAAAGGATGAGACTGATCTTGAACATGCCGTAAAGAGAGCCCTTCGTCTTACCGGAGTGATACATATATTAGGAGCGACGGGAGCGAGGCTTGACCAGACAGTGTCCGCGATAAACCTGTTGAAACTGTGTCATGATGCATACAGGGAAGCCTATATTTATGACGCAAACAACCGTATACGTCTCATTGAGGGTCATGCGGTGATAAAGAAGGGGCGATACCGCTATGTATCGCTTATTCCATACGGTGACATCATGGTAAATGTATCCCTGAAGGGATTTAAATACAGCGGAGAGCACATAACACTCGAAAGAAAATCATCTCTTGGCGTAAGTAATGAGATCGAAGGGGACGAAGCCGAGATAGAGTGCAGAGGATACCTCTATGTATTCGAGTCGGAGGACTGACGGATAAATATGTATGTGAAAACCATCCGACTGAAAAACGCAGAGATGCCGAGGTATATTAATGGAGATTTATCCGATGCATGGACGTTATTTTGGCGAATTATAAGCAATTGATAAAAATCTACTGTATGCATCTTCATTGGGGTAGACGGGGTTAGTATACGATGTTATAGGGTTATGTTATAAGGCCGGATGTCAGAAGGCATATTATAAATGTGTGAACTGTTAAAAGAAAGGCTGGATAAGAAGTTTGATAATGATAGGTAAAGATGAGAAGAAAGTAGAATATCTGGAGCTTATCTACGATCTGATTTTCGTGTATGTGATAGGGAAAAATAATTCGCTGCTGCATAATTTTGACAACGGTTTTGTCGCGCCTGCCAACTTCGTGGCATATGCACTGTGTACGCTTGCGATTATACAGATATGGAATTTCACGACATTTTATATAAACCTGTTTGGCAGGAACAGTTTTAGGGATCATGTATTTTTGTGTATCAACATGTACCTTATGTACTTTATCGGGGAGAGCACGAGGACCGACTGGACAGGTTACCAGACAGAATATCACATTGCATGGGGCTTGATACTTATCAATATAGGGATCCAGTATATGATTGAACTTCGCAATCATAAAATGGATGTCTGGAACCGGGGAATGATAAAGAAGATGGCAGCAACGCTCTTTGTAGAAGCTGCCATAGTGCTTATATCCGCAAATTTCAACCCTGATGCCAGTGCCCTAGCGTCATTTGTTGCGATATTTACGGGTATTATCATGACTTTTTACGGCAGGGTAAAAAGCGCATCCCAGACAATAGATTTTTCTCATCTTACGGAAAGAGCCATGCTTTATGTGGTGTTTACGTTCGGTGAGATGATCATAGGACTTTCGGGATATTTTGCCGGTGACGGATCTTTTGAATTAAATACCATATATTACTCTTTAATGGCGTTTTTGATCGTGGTAGGGCTCTTTTTGTCTTATGGGACGATTTATGATCATATAATCGACAGGGAGAGGGAAGATAGTGGAATGCTTTTTATGATGATCCATATATTTATCATATTTGCGCTCAATAATATCACAAACTCTCTTGAGTTCATGAGGGAGGAGGAAGTTGCCATCCTCCCGAAGGTACTGTTTATCGTATTATCAATAGTGGGGTATTATGTTTTTTTGCTTTCCACCCGTTTGTATGCAAAGAGAAGATGTGCGATAAATAAAGCTGTAATGACGAGAATGCTTCTTCTTACCGCCGTGTTTGTAGCAGTGATGATCGTTATTAGGAGTGTTATGGCAGTAAATATATTTGTAAGCGTAGTTTATGTATTTCTCATATACCGCGAGGTATATATAGCAGGAAAAAAGACATCCGAATGCGAGTCATAAACTAAACCGGTGCAATAATTGATCATCCCTAAAGGGCGATGAGTTTTTGGGAATCATTGTTTCTTCTTTCTGGCTATGGAATATGTTTTTGATAACAACGGAATAAAGATCACGGCTACGTACAGCGATGAGGAGATAAACACTGTCTTTATCCCGCTTCTTGGTCGACTGTCTAAACTGCATTCACAAAAAGGAAGACGCGTGATCGTAATGCTCGCAGCACCGCCGGGAGCCGGGAAAAGCACGCTTTCAAGTTTTTTGGAACATCTCTCTTCAAATGTCATACCGGACAAAAAGGTTCAGGCAATAGGCATGGACGGATTTCACCGATATCAGGAATACCTGACAAGCCACACGGCCGATGTCGGTGGCAAACAGGTTCTTATGGTCGATATAAAGGGGGCTCCTGTCACATTTGATATAGAAAAGTTAAAGGATAAGCTGTGTGAGATAGCTTCGGGGAAAAACTGCGGCTGGCCGGTATATAACCGCCTCCTTCACAATCCGGTGGAAGATGCCGTATTTGTAGACGCAGATATAGTCATCCTTGAGGGCAATTACCTGCTACTTGATGAAGACGGATGGAGGGATATTTCGGATTATGCGGATTATACGATCTTAATAAAAGCAGAACCCCAAATGCTTAAGGATCGCCTCATAAAAAGAAAGATATCCACGGGAAGCCCGACGGATAGGGCAGTGGAATTCGTCGAATCAAGTGATATGGCAAATGTAAGGCTTTGCCTTGATAGGACAAAACATGCTGATCTTGAGCTAGACCTGTCGGAGATGGGAGAGTACTCTATCGTATCCGGCAGTATGAACTGAGATCAGAATGGGATATTCTATGCTTTTTCGGAGATCATGTCAGAAAGAGCGTATTCTGTGTATAAAGTGTATCGGATCTGCCGCATCTTTATAATTGTTAGACATGTTCATCTCAAGGCGCAAGATGATTCCGTCAAGTTCTTTTTGAGCCTTAGGATTTTTTTATCATGCGGATCGGTTATATCCAGGAGTAATCGCCTCCTGTTATAGCAAGGCTTAATAGAGTATCATATTTTTCCACATCTTCGTTTTCTATAACTTCTATAAGAGTTGCATTTTCCTCAGCCTGCGGCATTTCATCATCCGGACCAATCTCCATATCAGGGGCTTCACCGCAATAAGGGCATATGAGTTTCGGTGCTACTCTTGTATCCAAGAATCTTTCCGAACACTTTCTGCACTCATAAAATCCCGCTATCTTTGTTCCATCAGGCACATAATACATAACCCATCTCCTATTATAAATCCGAAACATCAACAGTTCTTATATTGTTTTCCCGAAGAAGTCTGGCAAATACTCCCTCGCCGGGAATGAGTCTTTTTGAAAAAGTACCGTCATATACTTCATTTATTCCGCAGGAAGGACTTCTTGACTGTAATACGACAAGTTCGACATGATTTTTTTTCACAATGTCCAGGGCGGCAGCAGCACCTTTTTGAAACTCATCATCAACCGACTCTCCGTTCTTATGCTTTACCACGCCGTCTGCGATCTCGGAAGGATCCCTTGGCGTGGGAAGTCCTCCCAATACTTCCGTACAGACGGGAATGATCTCGTTATCGCATGCGAGAGCAACAACCTTTTTATTATAGTTGTTACCGCCGTTATATTTGCAATTTATCCCTAAAAGGCAGGCACTTACAGCTATCTTCATTTTTCTCTCCTGTAAATACTGTTTACACCGATCATTCTATCACGAGGAAATCTTCAATGACAGATAAACAGCGAGAGTTAATAAGAGAGTTAAGATCGTGGGCTTGCACGTTTGTAAGTTCTGCGGCAAGGAGGTTTGGAGATAATAATGATCGGAGCAATACTTGGCGATATCGTTGGAAATCATTCTTTCCAAGTACGGCCTCAACTGTTCAATCCTATTCCTTTGACAGGAGCTTCAGGCCAGCTATTCCGAGTATTATCAAACAGATACATATTATCTGGGGCACAGACAGTTTGTCATGAAACAGGATCACTCCCAGCACAGAAGTACCTATTATACCGAATCCGGTCCACATAGCGTAAGCGGTTCCAAGAGGAAGGTGTTTTAAGGCAAGAGCAAGAAATACGGCACTTGCGATGTAGCCCACAGCGGTTATGACTGAGGGCAGCATTACGGTAAATCCGTTTGAGTACTTCATGGCGACGGCCCATGTGACCTCCAGAATCCCGGCTAAAATAAGAAAAATCCAATGCATATCAAAACCTCCATGAAATAAAAAACGCCGTTTCTTTATCTTCAAAGACCTAACGATAAAGAAATGGCGAACACCCCATTACCCGGTGGCAATGGGCACCTTTGGTATCTGCTTAATGATATACGAATGACTATTTCTCGTCAATTCCGTGTGCGCTATGGTTAATACCCGGTCATTTCCGGTAGGGTTTTAGATTTTCTTGTTGATGTATTTTCAGTCTCTGGGTATAATAATATTGCAAACAACTAATAAACACATACATTATGCATATGATTATAAAGGAGATGATATTATGGCTGAACAGGTTCTAATCCAATTCAGAGCAGATAAAGCATTAAAACAAGATGTGGCAGATATTTATGAGCAGCTTGGAATGGATCTCCCTACTGCTTTTCGTATGTTTATGAAGAAAAGTAAGCAGGTACGAGGACTTCCTTTTGATGCTGTATTACCAGAAACGAATACAAGAGAAGATTTTAGAGCAGCTATTAATGCTTTAAGAGAAGAGGCATCAGATGTGCCAGAGATGACCCTTGAAGAGATCAACGCAGAAGTATCAGCAGCCAGAGCAGATCGAAAGAGGGTGTAGGAAAACCTGTGGAGAGGCAGCCCCATTGCTCCTTTCTTTTAATAGTAACTAAATTTATCGATGCAAACAGAGTATGAGTTCAGTATATATAACGGTATAATAGAATGCCCTTTCAGATAGTCAGAAATGATATTACAAAAATGCATGTAGATGCCATAGTAAATACAGCAAATCCATTGCCGGGATACGGACCGGGGATAGATACAGCCGTTTATGAGGCCGCAGGTAAGGATGAGCTTTTAGCAAAGCGCCGGGAGATAGGAACCATTGATCGTGGCGCTTCTGTTATTACGGCTGGATATAAGCTTTCTGCGAAGTATATCATTCATACTGTTGGTACCTCATGGAGGGGTGGAGATTCGGGGGAAGAAGAAATTGTTAGGCGGTGTTACCGCAGTGTATTCAAGCTGGCTGTTGATTATGACGTGGAAAGCTTAGCTATACCTCTTCTAGCGTCTGGTAGTTATGGATTCCCCAAGGGAATTGCTCTTAGAATTGCTCTTTCAGAGATAGAATCGTTTATGGCTGATCATGATATGGTTCTGTATCTGGTCGTATTCGATGAAAAATCATTCAACCTGTATTCAGAGTTGTATGGGGACATTGATGCTTATATCAATGATAACTACGTAGAAGAGAAAGCAAAGGAAGAGTATCTCGATTCAGATGCTATGGGATACGAGAGGCGACTGATGTCGTCCAATATGGCTATGACCGGAGGTGCTCTTCATCAGACTTCGGTAGCAAAACCCTCAATATCTCCTAAAAGAGAAAAGAAGAAGAACAAACTGTCCTCAAAGAGTGACGCAGTTTTAACATATGGCGCAGCATTGGTGGATGAGGCAATGGATATGGTCTGCGCCATGCCTAAGGAAGCAGACCGAAGTCTTGATGATGTTGTCAAGAACCTCGATAAGTCTTTCATGGAGCTGGTTTTCTCATTCGCTGATAAGAAGGGTATGACTGATGTTGAGGTTCAGAAGAAGGCAAACCTTGACAGAAAGGCTTTCTCAAAGCTGAAGTGCGGAACTACAAAGAACCCGAGTAAAGGAACGGCTCTTGCGTTGGCTGTAGCACTGGAACTAAGCCTTGATGACACAAAAGATCTTCTTTCAAGAGCCGGACTGGCTCTTTCCCCATGTAGCAAGCAGGATGTTATCGTACAGTATTTCATTGAAAGAGAAGCATATGACATATATGAGATAAATGTGGCTTTGTTTGAACATGGTGAACAACTTCTCGGAACGCAGGCTTCCTGATCTGCAAAATGTCGCCTGACAAGTGACCGATGAACTTCTCATAAAACCTATAATGGCCTCAGTAACAAGCAAACCAAGCATTTTACGGAGGTATTCATTATGAGAGAGAACTTAACTGAACTGGTATTTATTCTTGACAGAAGTGGGTCTATGGGCGGTCTGGAATCCGATACTATCGGCGGATTCAACTCCATGATCAAAAAGCAACAGAAAGAAGACGGAGAGGCTGTTGTCTCAACAGTACTGTTTGATGACGTAAGTGAAGTCATCCATGATCGGACACCGATCGGTGATGTGGAAAAGTTGACGGATGAGGATTATTACGTAAGAGGGTGCACAGCGCTTCTTGATGCAGTTGGGGGTGCAATCCATCATATAGGTAATGTCCAGAAATATGCCCGTGATGAGGACAGACCTTCGAAGACTCTGTTCGTGATCACTACTGACGGACTTGAAAATGCCAGCAAAAGATACAGCTTCAAAGATGTAAAGAAGATGATCGAGCGGCAGAAGGAGAAGTACAACTGGGAGTTCCTGTTCCTCGGAGCAAATATCGATGCGATCGAAGTTGCCGGAAACATGGGTATCAGTGCGGACAGAGCGGCAAACTATCACTGTGATGGAGTTGGTACAGCCCTCAACTATGAAGTACTGGAAGAAGCCGTATCCCACGTAAGGCGCTGCAGTTCCAAGATGATGCATGCATCCCTTGCAGGAGGAGCCTGGAAAGCAAAGATTGACCGGGACTATGAAGGCAGAAGCGATAAGAAGAACGGGAAGAGGAGGGCATAATAATGATCGGAGCAATACTTGGCGATATCGTTGGTAGCCCTTATGAGTTTGACAGAAGCCCGAAGGTAAAGGATTTTGGTCCGCTTTTTATTGATGCATCCGGATATACAGATGATTCCGTGATGACTATTGCAGTAGCTGACGGGCTGATGAGAGCCGGTAAAGAAGCCGATATCGACACTATACATAAAGACGTGATCAGATCCATGAAAACATGGGGGAGGCGTTACCCCAATGCTGGATATGGAGCAAAGTTTATATGGTGGTTGCAGCTTGATGATGAAAATCCATATAACAGCTGGGGAAATGGATCTGCCATGAGGGTATCATCTGCGGGATGGCTATATGACAGCCTTGAGAGGACACGTCAAGTGGCAAAAGCAACCGCAGAGGTCACCCACAATCATCCTGAGGGTATCAAAGGAGCCGAAGCAACTGCCGCTGCCATATATATGGCAAGGAACGGAAACTCGAAGGAAGAGATCAGGCAGTATATCTCGATACATTTCGGATATGATATGACCCGCACCTGTGACGAGATAAGACCCGGATACAGACATGTGGAAAGTTGTCAGCAGACCGTACCCGAAGCGATCACGGCCTTTCTCGAAGGGAATGATTTTGAAGATGTTGTAAGGACAGCTGTTTCGCTTGGCGGAGACTGCGATACGCTCACGTGTATTGCTGCCGGGATCGCAGAGGCATTTTATGGTGTGCCGGAGGGATATAAGATTGAGACACTTAACATACTGGAACCGGATATGCGAGAAGTATATCAGCGGTTTTGTAGGAATATCGCAATGAAGTAGATGTGACCTTTGCTAAGGTGAGGCGTAACAAGAATATAAGCTTTTAACACAGATATAATGGGAGAGAAATGCATGAATGAATTGAGTCTAAGCCAACAAGACGATATGATAATAGATTTTAACTATAGTGTTGGAGTCGTTGAAACGAATATTCCTGATAAGGTAGGAACTACAGAGATAGAATCATTAGCGGAGATCCCAGCCGGGTTTGACGATGACTTTATTAAGGCTGAATACGATGGTATTGATAAAGCTGACAAGCTTGATTATGGGGCATCCGTTGCATGCGGAGTCCTTACAGGATCATTAAGTTTATTATGGTCAAAAAAGTTTGATCTTGCGGAGGCATATAATTGGGGCAGCAAAAAAGCTGATGAAGTTGTTAGGGCTTTTGCCAGAAAACTTGGCTACAAAGGAACAGATTTATCCGGATGTATAAGGTTTCTGGAGGAAAGGTTCCCTATGGCTGGAGACCTTCTTACAAACGAATTTGGTGGTGGGAAACAACACCATTTAAGAGATTTCGCCCATCATCCTACGATTGTTGGACTGTTGTGTTCTATAATAATGCAGTTTACTGGAGTGGGATTTGGAACTGATACGCAGGGGAATTTGATTCATGTAAAGATCACTAAAGATGGTCTGATAGGAAATTCATTTCCAGAAAAGATATTGTGTGGAACAGTAAATTGGATAGGTCATTTGATCAGCGATATGGCAGGATCAAGCGGAAGTGTTTTTGAAGGAACTGGAAGAGGGACGGGAATCCCGGGGCCATTGTTATCTATGATCAAGGAATTATCATCCCTCAAGGTATTCTCCGATACAGATATTAAGAACTCTAATAATGTTAAAACGCTGTCTCTGTATATCTCGAAGTTATTCAATGGAACGCTGATAAAAGATGAAAATGGAAATCCCATTAAGTTTGACTTACGAACAGAGATGGGAATTGGTCATTATATAAAGAATCAAGCCAAACCCGTTATTATAAACGAGGTAATTGTTCGAACATTTTATATGATAAGACGTTTTATCAACGAGGTTAAAATGAAGGATGTTAATTCTTTGGGGGATTTAACCAAACTAGATGTTAGCGCATTTTTACCTTTTAATAGCAGGCCACTTACGAGGATGATCACAATATCGAGCGGTGTTTTTGTAGCGATCAACACATCTGGAACCGCTATCAAAGCTCTTAAGAAATCTAAGGGATCAAAAGCGGCTTTTGCAGCCGAGTTCTTTTTGTCAATTAATTATGTAGGGATTGGTAGATTTGTATTTGCATGCTCGTCAGATGCCGAATATATCAAAGAGGATGTAAAGGAAATATACGATAGATACATCAAGGAGAAGAAACAACTTGAAGAGAATGCATTTAAGTTGGGATATCATTTTATGTCGCTAAATGAGGGACAACTTCGGGTTCTATATTCTTTAAAAGCCCTGGCAGTTGAATATGATATTGTAAATACTAAAGATGCAAAACACCAGCTTATCAAGAAAGACTGGCTAAAACGGTGGAAAGACGCAACTCTAAAAAGTTTCAATATTCCCCTGGATGAAGATTATTACTACTCGGAAAAAGACGTATTTTCTCATATTTACGGAATAGATGCAGAGGCCCCAAGCAAAGGTTGGTTCTACCTTGTGGCACTCGAACTAGCACTTTTTCAAGCATATTACCCCTTGGGGAACGATGAGGAACTGGTCAAAGGGCTGAGATATTCAGACAAATACTTTTCCAAAGTGTTTACAAAAGAGCAAAAATTGCTTGATAAAGCAGACTTGACCGACATTGAAAAGACATATAGGAGTTATGTATCTAAGCTGAAAGAATCCGGGAAGAGGGCAGCTATAGGGGTCGTTGCAACCGTCGCAACTACTGCTTTAACAGGGGGAGTTGCTTTAGCATTTGCTCCTGAAATAGCTGTAGTATTGGCAGGAGAAGCGTTCGCAGGGTTGTATGGGGCGGCTCTTACAAACGCATCTCTTGCGGCTATTGGCGGAGGAGCATTAGCAGCCGGAGGATTTGGAATGGTCGGTGGAACTGCGGTTTTAACTGGAGGCGGAGCCCTGTTGGGACTTGCAGGCGCCGGGTCGACATCCGTATTTACAGTACTTTCACAAGTGACAGAGGACTATACACTTAATGAATGCAGTAAGCTCCTTACTTTTTGTAAATTAGTAGTAGTTGACAAGTATAAGAAATATGATCTGTTAAATCTTCTTATTTCTGGAATAGAGAAATGTATAAGCCAAACGGAGATTGAACTTGCAAATCTTGATGAAAAGACGAAGCAGGGAAAGAAGACAGAGAAGAGAATCAGAACATGTTTGAAATATCTGAATAATACGGTTAAAGAAATGGATATTCTGCTGGAAGGCAGGAAAAAGACAGGAGTTTTAGAACAGCGGAGTACAATTGGAGAAGGTGTCCGTGTTTTGATCGAGTAATTCATGACATGATTTGCTATTATTAGTTGTGGGAACAGATTTTAATTAAGGAAGCCATGCCTAATGGGATATCTGATAAGTGAAACAACAAAAGAAGAGCGAGAGAGGATAGTAGCGGAGTCTCTCGGTAACATATCCGGAGCCTGTGACGGCTGCTCTCCCGGTATAATCGAGATGTATCAGGATTATATCGACGGGAAGAAGGAACTTCGGGAGATCAACATGGGGTTTCGGGCTTCATATGTGTCCGGAGAAATCGATAAAGAAGAGAAAAGCGGATGCGGGTACGTGTAGATGGCAGATTCTCAGGATAAACGTGATGAAAAGATCGGAAGAGCTATAGTAACCCTTAGCTGGTGGATCTTTGCTGCAAAGTTCCTAATTGTGGCAACCATTATCGCCGGTGTTGTGATTTTCTTTCTTGAAAAACCCTTATGGATTGCTCCGTTCGTCGCGATCGTATTGTTTATCATCTACAGACTTATCTGGAGACTCATCTGGCGGTTCATCGAGTGGGCCGGCAGGCAGTGAATAACAGACTTGCGATTTTAAGATCCAATTTTAGTGTCTTTCCTGCTTGAAAAACCCATCGGTTAATGCTATCATCGTTTCAAAGCAGATTTTTCTTTGCGGCTTGCCGCTTCTTATATGCAATTCTTGCAGTTTCAACATCAGAAATTTCCTGCTTTAAATTCCAATCATTTACAATACGAAGCAGGAAAGAAGAAAGTGCTTGTCTTCTCCTGCTGATATTTTCCGAAAGGGGGAACAAGCAATGAATGTAACAGAA
>DFGA01000027.1 GCA_002371615.1 Lachnospiraceae bacterium UBA3762
GCTCACTCCCAAGAAGTGAAAGTTCGACAACCTCAAAGTATTTCCTCAGATTGACAACCTTCTCCTTCGCTTCTCTAGTCTCCGGTACCCATCCGAATTTGGCCATCTCGCTATAAGGAAATTTTTTGGCCATTTCAGCATCAGCATCCATCGCATTTTCTGCTTCTGCCTTAATAATCTTCTCTCTGTAGATTGCTTCAAGGTTATTCCAGAACTTAGCCGGAACACCTAAAACCATCTCTAATCTAACAGCGGTCTCCGGTGTAAGCTGCACCTCACCGTTAATAAGCTTGCTGATATGCTTTTCAGACATATCCATCCTGGCTGCAAACTCCTTCTGGCTCATGCCTCTGTCATTCAACTGCTCTTTAATTGTCGCCCCAGGTGGCGTTGCAATATAACTGCGACTTCTCACCATAGTGCTACCTCCTTGACTTGTCATCTTGACCTCTAATGATAATCGACTATTTCCAAAATGTTTGCTATTTGAATCTCGTCACCATTCTTCTCGAATACCAATCTGTACGGATGAACCAAATCCACCGCGTATTGCCCTTTTCTATTCTGCGTAAGTGGATGACATCATCCGATATGGAACTGTATCATCATCTCAACAGTATCTGCTGCACCAATTTCATCTATACGCTGATGTATTTTTTCGGCCATTTCTCGACCGTAAGTTCTCTCTGCAACTTTGGCATCCGTACAAACCTTTTTGATTTTGTTGTTCTTGCACGTGATATCCAAACCATTACCTCTCTTTCAGATTTACCTTTGAGGTAAATCTATGATAGCACAAATATCTTAATCAGTCAAGATGTTTGTTTACCTCAGAGGTAAATTTTCTTTAGTTCGAATTTCACTTTTCATTTCGCGATTTTGCATGCGTGACCCTCGCGCCGTTCCCCGGGAGCCATACCTGTAGAGATTTCACCTGCCCCTACCCGCGATGGTCTCCCCAATAATCCCCTCTCTTCGCGTGTATGGTTGAGTGACACGATGACTTTGTTATCTCAAAGCAGCGGTTATGTGCCATCTTATAAAAGAACTGATTTAACAGACGAATTACATCGAGCATTTGGATTTAGAACCGACTATGAATATCTCTCAAAAGTTGCAATGAGAAATATTGTAAAAGAATCAAAAGAAATAAAAAAAGCCAAAAAATAGCACGTATCGTCGCGATATAAAAAATGGCTACACCTCTTTAAAATACAAGCGGTGTAGCCATTTTATTTATACCTTACTGTCAAAGATGGGATTATACCAATTTATAGTATTTTGTCAATGTACAATATGGTCAATTCAATATGTCAAAATGGAATATCCATATCTCATCTACTTCCTATCAAAATCTGTTCTCTGCAGGATATAATCCGCATTCTTGATTTTAAATATGGTCACATCACCATTACAGAAGTCATATTCATTCTCATCGCTGTATTTTATGTTGTTCACATACATATTGGATTTATCCTTACACTCATATACGACCGGCTCGTCTGTCACGAATTCCGATTCAAATGTGCGCGTCCGGGTTACTCTTTCGAGCTCAGGTGCTACGATAAGCGCCTTTGGTGCATGGTCTTTCTTCGGTCTTGTCACCTTGAGCTTATATCTGTTCCCTTCAATATGGGTTATTTCAAACTTGGCATTGCTGTTATCCCAGATCATATCAAACAGCCAATATGGTTTCCGCGTCACATCCTTATCCTTGAGGTATCCCGGCTCCAGATGCGCTTTTACTTCCTCGATAATCTTCTTGATATTCTCCTGTACCTTCTTATCTCCGAAAAAATCGCTCTTCTTTAGGCGCTTTTTGATAGCATATTCTGCTTCAAGGTAATGATAAAATGCTTCAGAGTACCTCTCAATGCGCTGCCAGTGTGCCGCCCACCTTAATGCGATATCTGCAAACTTGGCATCATCGCCCATACAGAATCTTGGCCTGCATTCATCATAAAGCTTAAAAATGATATGATCAGAAGTCTCCGGCGACTTTATGCACCCCTTACCACTGAGGAACATATCAGCGATCTTATACATAGACTCTATCACATCATTAGCTGCCCCAACAGAAAAATACTGGAACGCCTTCTCATACTCCGGGATCCCGTTGTTGCATCTGCCATAGTAATAGATATATCCCAGAGTGTTCGCGTAATACGGGTTACCTTCCTTTTCAAAAAGCTTCGTGATAAGCCTCCTGGATTCTTCCCAATCACATTCAAAGACCTTATCTCCGCCATAACAGCCATAGCCCTTGATCCTCATGGCAAGGGCATTACCCTTCTCACACTCTTCGTCTATAATTCGCTTAAACAGTTCCCGTCTTGACTTGGATACATTGGCAGTATCCTCGCTGAAAGCCAACACGATCTGATGACGCTGCCATCTTGTAAACTTCCAGTCCGACATATCATGTTCCCGGTTATATTCGTAGTATTCCGCCATCTGGATGATCTCTTCAAGGCCATCCCTGATACAGTCATAGGTCTCAAAGAATCCGTCATCTAAGTTCAGTTCACTGAGGGCAATATCCATAGCCTTGAATATTTCGGCATCATTATTCGGCCACAGGTGTCCAAAATCCGCAACAGGCGAAAAAGCCCCCTCATAATGCTCCGCCAGATCATCACTTACGAAATAATACCAGTTCAGCAGAGTATTAAGATCAACGCTGATCTTCAGCATATTTTTGCACGCAACGACCAGATCCTTATAGCTTGGCTTATAAGAACCCTTGTACTTGTCCACATCAAAGAACGGATTCTCATCCGTATCTTCCCCGAAAGGAGCGGGATCCACTTCAAATCTGATTATCTGTCTCAATTTCTCGGAATCACTCATTGTACGTCCTCCACTTGCTTACTGAGCCCATCATTCACCTGTCTTTTATAGGCTTCATACATCCATCCTGCAATCTTGTTCTTCTGGCGATTCTTAAGATTTTTGTAAGTCTTGTTCATCTGAATCAGCTTGCCATTTACCATCTTGTGCTTACTCATTTATAGCCTCTTTAAAATTCTCAGCATAGTCAGCGAGTTTTACTTCTGTAAAACCGTACTTTTCATAGATATGCAATGCCGGAAAAAGTTTACTGTTTGATATCAAAAACAATCTATTCATCATATTCCTCGATACCCCGTTCCTTGCAGAACTGAAGCGGAATATCATTGTAAAGCTGCTTACCGCTTTTATTTAGCGCACTCCAATTACCAGAACCAATCTTTTTCCGGATTCTTGAAAAACGCATAAAGCTGTCAATCAAAGTCCTTTTGTTAACCCCTTTATCAGCTATGTATTGTTTTTTGCCGTTCTTAATGGCTTTGACGGCCATTTCATTTCCAAAACGAGCCTTGATACTGCTTTTTATCATCGGAGCGAAGAGCGTCCAGTAAAATCCGTTTTTGTTTCATTGATGAATCTCTCCTTTTTCTTTGAGGAAGTCCCGCATGACAGTGTTCCGCCCGCCGTTCATGAACTTCATCATAATTTTCATACAATTTTTGTTATGATACCCCATGACACAAATATCGCATAAAGGTAACTTGCCCCAAATACTTTCAGCCGTTTAGGTCCTTTTACGCAGCCCTCCTCTTTCTGGACGGCAACCGCATTCTCAAAAGCCATGTTTATCGTTGATTTGCATTCCTTCGTTTATCTATATAGAGCTTCTCATCTGCGCGGTTCATACACGCATATACTGAATCATTACCGTCTGTCACTTCATCATAACCGATGCTGACATCAAGCTCATAGGGAAGACTATTCTCCTTACGCTTCTCAGCCAGATTATTTCTCAACAGTGTGATCAATCGTTCAGTGTGGTCCTCATCTATGGGATTCTGTATAATGATCGTAAACTCGTCTCCTCCATATCTGCCCAGAAATACGGAAGCATTTATCTTGGCGCAAGTCTGTCTGAGAGCATCCGAGACGATTACCAAAGCACGATCACCCTCCGCATGTCCATACCGATCATTAATCCCCTTAAATCTATCTATATCAATCATCAGTATAATAACTCTTGAATCTTCGCTGTAACGTATCTGCTCAAGGTAACGGTTTATCTGACCTCTGTTGTTCAAATGCGTCAGATCATCCACCGATATCAGTGCTTTAGTGTTCTGTATATAAAACCACAGCCACATGATAGTACATCCAAAGCAGAAAGTCGGGGCATTTAGAGCAACAACCTGGATCATACCGAATGCCATAACCCCAAAAGGGACACTACCAATAACCAGATATCGCCGCTTCTCTTCCCTTAGCTCAGATCTAAAGGCATAGGCCACAGAAAAAATGAATCCGACAATAAGATATAATGACGGAACCGCAAACATCAGGGGAAAATACAGAGCATTCAACTCATTGTTCTCGTTTATCCAAAACAAAGGATTTGCTACATAAGCAATCGAAATGAACAGGACGGAAACAACCACCGGTATAAAACATAACCGCCTATTCCTGATGCTGTTAAAAAAAGACATTTTCCCTGAAACGGCTATAAACGCAAACAGCCCATATCCCATAAGGCTTATCAGGATGTAGTTTGTATAGTTAAATAGCACAGCAAAAAAACGTATTTTCGGGAACATCCCACTAAGCATTGC
>DFGA01000025.1 GCA_002371615.1 Lachnospiraceae bacterium UBA3762
AATATCCCTTCTTGCTCTTTTTTGCTTTTATAGTACTGGCATTGTTTATGAATTTCTCATTTATCCCGCCAACGGCCTCCAAAAGATCATGATCCTTCATACGTCATAACCTCCCTCTTCTAAATGCTTTTTTAAGTCTGATCTCATCCTGAACAACATGGTCTTCACTTTGCTCTGTGAAAAACCATAGGTCTTTGCAATCTGAGATATTGAGTCAAAATACCAATATCTTCTCACAAAAACATTCTGCTGTTCTTCAGTACACGTTTCCAAGAACTCATCGATAAGGCTGCTCAGATATTTTTCTTCAACCTCAGCTTCTATATCGTTTTTTGCCGGAATACATTCCTGCATTTCCTGTGTCAGTTCACAATATAAGGCATACCTTTTTTGCCTGCTGTTCTTCTTGCACACATTCAATGCAATGTGTCTCACAATCCTACCGACAAACGCAAAGAGATAATTCCTCGGTTCATGCGGCGGAATCAGTTCCCATGTTTCAAGATAAGCATCATTCTCACATTCTTTTGCCGTTTCCCTGTCATTAAGGATACTGTTCGCTATATTTCTAAGCCTTGAACCGTATTTTTGCGCTGTCTGGTTTATAGCATCTTCGTTTCTGGACAAGTAGAGCTCTACTATTTCATTATCATTCACGAATCGCTTCCTCCTTTCAGCTTATTTAAGGCCTTCACCCTATATAGCAACATTTCCTTACTGGTGGTTACACATTTTTCAAAAATATTTACTCACCATTATAAATATTGGCAGCATAACAATAAAGAAAAACTTAGAATTCTTTCAATGTAAAGCCCACCTCCCACAGGCTCCCATAGCTTGTATCGCTGACCAGCTTCACCTGATACCCGTCTATGTACATCTGCGTATCCACGATGTTCATGGTCTCCATATCCAGATAGCCTACCGTGATACTTGCCAGCTTCTTATACGCCGAAAACTTATTCAATATGAAATAATCAACTATTAAATGAGAATGCATACCGCTAGGGAGATGGCATTCTCTTTTTTTGTTAGTAGAAACAGTATGAATAGGAAAAAAGAAAATCTTGAATGAAATTTGTTCGAGCAAAACCGACTCGGTTGAAACCGAATAAAACTTTACGTATACAGAAAAATGCGTTACAATTAGTTTAGCTCGATCGTATCCGAGCCGAAAGGAGCCGAACAGAATGAAATTTTGGGGAAGAGATAAGGAACTTGGACAGCTAAAGAAAGAATTGACCTCCAACGATATGCGTATGAGTCTTATCTATGGGAGACGCAGAGTCGGCAAAAGCGAACTTGTGAAACAAGCCATGAAGGAGATCGATGCAAAGACGATATACTACGAGTGCAAACAGGTTACGGAAGAGAGCAACGTTCAAAGTATATGTGACGTGCTTTCTGAAGCATATGGGCTTCCCAGACTGGGATATACGAAACTGGAAGAATTAATTGACTATATTTTTAATCTTTCGCGAAATGAAAACATAGTTTTTGTCCTGGATGAGTATCCATATCTTAGGGAAAACGTAAAGGGACTTGATAGTATATTACAGTCACTGGTTGATAAATACAGAGATGAAACCAAATTAAAAATAGTTATACTTGGATCATATGTTGATATTATGAAGTCTTTGTTAGATCAATCCAATCCGTTATATGGAAGGATAGATTTGGTTATTGATCTTAAGCAAATGGACTATTATGAGTCTGCACTATTCTATCCCCGAATGAAAGATGAAGATAAAGTGAGAATATACTCTGTATTTGGCGGGATTCCGTATTATAACAGACTTATTGATGACAGGAAAAGCGTAAAACAGAACATTATAGATCTTATAGCATCACCGGGCGCGCGACTTGAAAATGAGGTATCGATGTATCTTAATGCGGAAATATCAAAAATCGTAAATGCAAATGAGGTGTTCGAAGCGCTTTCCAGGGGATTCTCCCGATATAGTGATATCCTATCGCAGTCTCATGTATCGAGCGGCCCGACACTTGTGGATGTACTTGATAAGCTGATGAGGATGGAGGTGGTAGAGAAAAAAGCCCCCATCAATGACGAAGATAACAAAAAGAAAGCCGGATACTATATCTGTGATAATCTCTCATTGTTTTATTACAGATATTTATTTAAGTATTCATCCCAATTGAAAATCATGGATTCGGAGATGTTTTATGACAAGTATGTAAACAAAGATTTTGAAGAGTCTTATGTACCGCTTAAGTTTGAAGAAATCGCAAGACAATACTTGATCAGGCAGAACAGGCTTGGAAACATAGAACCGGTCATTGAGAAGATCGGAAAGTATTATTATGACGATCCCAAAACGCGAACCAACGGCGAGTTCGATGTTGTTACTTTGGATGAAAAAGGATACGTTTTCTATGAAGTAAAATTCAGAAAAAAGAAAATCTCGAAAGAGATTATTGAAGAAGAAATCCGCCAAGTGAATGAAACAGGACTTAACTGCTATAAATATGTTTTCTTTTCTAGAGCGGGTTTCACTGAAAAAGAAAGGGATGGAATAAAACAAATTGAATTGCAAGAACTGTTTAAATGAATGTCTATGGCAGATTAGTTCGCAGGCTATTTCATAACACGCCGGAGATTGGGATAAATCTGCAGAAGTAGTTTTTTGAGAATAAGATGAAATTACAGAAAGGTGAGAATAATGGCATAAATTCTAGAATGTGTGTGGCAATCAGGACGGTTCTTTTTGTCACCGATTCGTAAGCAGGGTACGGGAATCGAACCCGCCTCCTCGGCTTGGGAAGCCGATGTACTACCGATGTACTAACCCTGCGTAACGATGATATTTTAACACCGCACGCGCCTGTTTACAAGCACTGTCCGGTATTATTCACCGGCTTTCCATTTCAGGATCTCTTCAAGCCGCGCCTTGACTGCGGCTTCGTCTCCCTGATCCCCGGGATCGTAATACCTTCTGTCCTTGAGTGAATCCGGCAGGCAAGTCATCCTTGCCATCTTCTCTTCCGTATCATGAGCATATATATAGCCTTTTCCATATCCGGCATCCTTCATGAGTTTTGTCGGAGCGTTCCTTATGTGCATCGGAACAGGCTCTGCAGGGGACTCGGCTATATCCGCAGCCGCATCGATACATGCCCTCTCAAGTGCATTTGATTTCGGTGCCATCGACAGATATACCGCGGCATGTGCCAAGTGGACGTTGCACTCCGGAAGTCCTAAAAAATGGCATGCCTGATATGCATTTATCGCAACATTTAATGCATTGGAGTCAGCAAGGCCCACATCCTCACTTGCAAATCTCACCATTCTCCTTGCTATGTACAGAGGATCTTCTCCTCCGTCGATCATCCGGCACATCCAGTAGACGGCTGCATCAGGATCGGAGTTTCTCATTGATTTGTGAAGAGCGGAAATAAGATTGTAATGCTCCTCTCCGTTCTTATCGTACAGAAGCGACCTTCTGTCCATGCACTGTGCCACTGTTTCGGTCGTAACCCTTATGATACCTTCGGAATCAAGCGGCGTATTGTTGACTACCATCTCAAGGGTATTAAGAGCCGTTCTCGCGTCTCCGTTTGAAAACATTGCTATAGCATGCAGGTCATCATCCGAAATCTCTATCTGCGAAGATCCAAATCCTTTTTCAGATGAAAGCGCGTGCTTTAGCAGCTTGAAGAGGTCTTCTTCCGTAAGAGCCTTCAGTATGAAAACCTTACAACGGGACAGAAGAGCCGAATTAATCTCGAACGAGGGATTTTCTGTCGTGGCTCCCACAAGCACAATACTGCCCTTTTCCACATAAGGCAGAAAAGCATCCTGCTGAGCCTTGTTAAAGCGATGTATCTCATCCGTAAACAGGAGCGTTTTGATACCCCGCTTCCTGTTATCCTCGGCCTCTTTCATTACCTCTTTGACTTCCTTGATACCGCTCGTTACCGCGGAAAACTCCACAAAATGGGCATGTGTATGCCCTGCGATTATCCGCGCAAGTGTAGTCTTGCCTACACCAGGAGGTCCCCAGAAGATCATTGACGATATCTGATCCGTCTCTATCAGCTGTCTTAGCAGCATTCCCTTTCCGACAAGGTGCTCCTGTCCCACGTATTCGTCAAGTGTTTCCGGACGAAGTCTTGATGCCAGGGGCGCCCTTGAAAAAGAGGAAGGCGAATCCGTAAATAAATTTAACTGCTCCATAGTATTAACCTGCCCTACATCGGACCAAATCCTGTGCTCGCAGCATACAGAAGGAATACAAAAGCAACCAGCCACCATATGATGAATATGGGGATGAGATATCTGACCCATTTGGAGAAAGGAACCTTGCATATGGCAAGAGCAGCCAGTATTTCACCACCTGTAGGTGCCAGAATATTCGTAAATGCATCTCCGAGCTGGTAAGCAAGTACCGCGGTCTGCCTTGTCATTCCGACCTTATCCGCAAGTGTGGTCATAAGAGGCATTGTGATCGCTGCCTGAGCCGAGCCCGAAGGCACGATAACATTAAATATCTCGTGGAATATGAACATTCCGATGGGCATTACCGGTCCCGGGAATTTCTGCAGAATGCCGGACAGGGAGTGAAGTATCGTATCCATCACATTTGCATTTCCAAGAAGAACTATGGCTGCATTTGCAAGACCTATCATAATGCAGGGCAATACCATATCCTTGCATCCTTTGATAAAATTCTCGCATATTTCCTTCGGCTTTAATCCACCCGCTACTCCTCCGATTATACCCACTGCAAGGAATATTCCGGCAAGTTCATCCACGTAATACTGCCATTTAATGATGCCGAACACGGCAAAAATCATTCCCGCAAGGAACACAAGGATCGCGTAAACCTGACGTGTCGTAAGCTTTGAGACATTATCAAGGTTGATCTTCTTGCCCTTGTTGTACTCCTGATCATATACATATGCCCCTGAAAACTTGGGGCTCTTCCTGACTGCCCGTGCCATGAACATTACATACAGTATTGACACAAGCAGGAGACAGATGAACATACACACCCTCAATCCCATACCGGAAAATCGCGGGATACCTGCTATGTCCTGAGCCAGACCTTCCGTAAATGCGTTGGTAATTGAACCCGCATAACCTGCGGTGGCCGCAATGAATATGATCCCGACTGCCGTAAGCGAATCAAACCCGACAGTTATACAGCTTGCCAGGATAAGCGGTACAAACACAAGAAATTCTTCAAAATTTCCGCAAAAGGCAGCACCGCATCCAAACACTGTCATAAGTATCGGGATCATCAGAAGTTCGCGTCCCTTAAGTCGCTTTAAAACATTAGCCATGGCTACGTTTAACGCACCGGTTCCGTTTATTATCGCAAACATTCCTCCGATGATCATCAGGAAGAAAATAATATATGATGCCTCCTGAAGCCCTAATGTCAACGACATAAGGAGTGATAAGAGCGAAACCGGAGTTCTTTCTATGTAGTGAAAGCTGTCCGGTACCACCACTTCCCTTCCGCTCTCTTCAAGTACAACCCTGTCGTATTGGCCCGCCGGTATGATATATGACAGGAGCGCACATATCACAACAACGATTACAAGTAAAAGCATCGGATGAATAGCTTCTTTTTTAGCGCCCCCTTCGTTCTTTTTTGTATAATCCGGAAATAACCTAAGCATAAATATCCCTCCCCTTTAAAAGCCCAGATTTTTGAGGAATTCCTCATCTTCACTCATCTGATCCGATAAAGGTTCCTTTACTTCCTCAACCATTTCAACATGTTCCTTGTTAACATCAAGATTACTAATGGCTTCATCAACCTTTTCTTTATTAAGTTCTCCCTTATCAGCTAATGCCAGCAGAGCGTCAACCACATCAGCATCAAGCTGTGTGCCTCTTATCCGCTTGATCTCGTCAAGAACCACATTTATATCAAGCTGTTTTCTGTACGGTCTTGTTGAGTACATGGCATCAAAAGTATCAGCTACCGCAATAAGTCTTGCAACTTCGGGTATCTCCTCACCCTTAAGTCCCTTCGGATATCCCTTTCCATCCATTCTCTCATGATGACAACCTGCTCCCACTGACAGATTCTGTACAATGGTAACGTTTTTGAGCATATGTGCTCCACTTTCGGCATGAGTCTTCATTATCTGGTATTCCTCATCGTCAAGCCTCTCGGGCTTATTGAGGATCCTGTCGGGAATACTGAGTTTACCGATATCATGCATAAGTGCTATATGATAGAATTCATCTATCTGATCCTGGGTATACCCCCGCTTTTCCTTCAATTCCTCGGCTATAAGGCGCGTATAATATGCAACTCTGAATGAATGCCCTTGATTTTGCTGGTCCCTCAGATCAATACTCTTTGCAAAAGTGTGCATGATCTGATCGATAAACTTCTTGTCCTCTTCCTGCTTTTTGAGCAGTGCCTGCTGCCTGCTGGAAAACATTCTGTACATTGCGATGCCGGTAGCGGCAACGGCGAGAATGATAAGTGCCAGCCAGAACAGAGCATTATCATATATTGAGTGTTCCTTGGAGATGACAAGCTCAACCGAGTCTATTTCCTCCCCGGTCTTATCATCTAACAGGCTCATGTGGAACTTGTATTTTCCGCCGTCAAGGTTTGTATAACTGATCGGTGTCAGTTCCTGTTTATTGGTGACTATCGGCTCAGTATCGAACCCTTCCAGCCAGTAACTGATCGTCGGGTTGGAAAGTCCGTAGGCAAGTGCATATGCCTTAATGACCAGACGCTTACTTCCGGCAGGAAGAGAGACTGAACTGTCATTTCGAAGTATCACTTCCCTGTCATCGATCTCTACCGCAGGAACCACAAGACTGACGTTACTGCTTTCAGGATCATCAGCATTGATATTTACCGCACAGACCCCGGTCGTACCTGCTATATAGAGCATTCCGTCATCTGCCAGATAATCTCTTGAATTACCTGTAGCCATGTAGGGAAGGCCACTTCGCAAATTGTAAAAATCATAATTTATGTTTTCGTTTTTAATAAGATCATCTACGCTTGCTATGTAGATTCCGTTGGATGAGAGGACCCATGCATCTCCGTTATCATCAAAATAGATATCATAATTGTTTGAATACGGGAATTGTGATACTGCCTTAACCTCTCCGTCCTTGATATATTCAATGGAATTGGATGTGATTATCCACATAAGACCTCTTTCGTCATCCCGCTTGATACGCAGGATAACCTCACTTGTGAGTCCGTCATCAACTCCCATCCTTGATACACGGTTTCCGTCCACAACGTATATTCCATCCCCGTCACTTCCAAGATAGAGAACTCCGTTTTCATCCTCCTCAACAGTCAGTATTTCAGGAACCGCTATACCGTTTTCCTGACCGTAGTGGGCTGTGATTTTCCCATCATCTACTATGAACACCCCGTTTCCGGTTGCAGCCGCCACACTTCCGTCCGATCTTGGCAAAACAGTTCTTACACGATTGGCATTGAGCCCGTTGGACTCATTAAAAGATGTGATCGAGGAGTCTTTCGGATCATAGCAAACAAGCCCCGTATCCCCGTGTGTGCACAGCCACAGCCTGCCCATATCGTCATTTTTGATACATCTTATCCTGACTCCTTCAAGGTATGCCGTCAGTTCGTCTTCTATTTGGCTGTAATCACCCGAACTTAGGATTTCCAGGCCGCTATCCGTACCGAGGTACAATTTACCGCTGTTTACACAGGTTGAATTAACTACTCTCGAATCAAGTTCCGCAATTTTGCCAATGTCCATAAACCTGTCGGGAACGATCTTCATTACACCCTGTCTGGTGGATGTAAACCAAAGATTTCCTTCATGATCCACCATGACATTGGTAATTGAATAGCTCATCGGTGTATCGCCCAGTCCGTGGTATTTCCCGCTGTCATCAAGATATCCTAATCCGTTTGTCCCCGTAATCCAGAGATCATTGCCCCTTTTAACCATTGAATTAATATTATTAAGCGGCAATACCGATCTTGTATCGGTTACGGTAAGATTCTTATCGCTGACAGTGGCGGTTTTGACTTCGGAGCCGATGGTACCGATGTATATCGTCCCCGGAATCTCAGGATCGGCATACAGCGAATTTGCCTGCTCCTCTCCGATTTTGTCAGCAGGATAAAAAGCAGTAACAGCCAGATCGTCCAGAACAAACAGGGCACCGTCACTTGTAAGCCCGTATACATTTCCTTCTCTGTCTCTGTCCAGGTTATTGACATATTCCTGATTGATCTGCGGATCATCGATGGGATGAAGTTCCAGAGTGGTGCCGTCCACATACGCCAGTCCCTGTGTAGTTCCGACTATTATATTTCCATTTTTATCTTCCGTAATTGATCGTACAGAGTGTGATTTGATGCCTTCAACACGGCCGTAAACCTTTGTCTCATCATAATTGAGCATGGCTACGCCGTTTTCGTTTGTTCCGATCCATATCCGGTTATTGTCATCCACATAAAGAGCAAACACCGAGGATATGCCGGACGACGAATCATATCGATAAAATGAGTTTCCGTCATAGCGTACCAGTCCGCTGTATCCTCCGAGCCATATGAATCCGTCCGAGCTTTGCGCTATTGCATTTGCTTCTGATGTGGGCATTCCGTTTGTGGAATCATACAAGACAGATGTGTAGTCGGCATTTATCCCGAATACATCACGACTTGATGAAGCCGCCGCCTCCATAGGATTAACCGAACAAAAACAAGCGGCAAGAAGGAATGCCATTGCCGCTTTAGTTATGTGAGATGTTTTTAAAGCCATAATCCGTTACCTCATTAAACACTCGAGAGCCACGCCATTAGAACAACCAATTATAACTATATCACTCACAAAGGTTTTATGCCATATTTTATATGAATAATGATAAGATATGAAATACGATAAACGATGCTGCCCACGCAACAAAGCAGTGCCATACGACTATAAAGCACGCCCATTTGCCGCCAAGTTCCCTTCTTACCGATGCGATCGCAGCTACGCAGGGAGTATACAGAAGGCTGAATACAAGAAGGGATGCGGCCGTAACAGAACTTATCGCATTTCCAACCCCTTCTCCGAACAGTACCGTAAGTGTGGTTACTACGCTCTCTTTTGCTATGAAACCGGAAAACAGGGAAGTTACTATTCTCCAGTCTCCCAACCCTATAGGGCGAAATACCGGCACCAGAATTCCCGATATAAGCGCAAGAATGGAGTCGGATGAATCAACGGCCGGATTGAATCTGTAGTCAAAGCTTTGCAGGAACCATACAACTATTGCGGCGATCAGTATTATTGAAAACGCCCTTTCGATAAAATCCTTTGATTTTTCCCACAGAAGCTGCAGAACGTTCCGGATAGCCGGGAGACGGTAGTTTGGAAGTTCCATGACAAAGGGAACCGCCTCTCCCTTAAATAATGTCCGTTTATACAGAAAAGAAATAAGGATCGCACATACCACTCCAAGCACATAGAGTCCTGTCATAATGAGAGCCTTGTAACGCGGGAAAAAAGCATCCACAAAGAAAAGATATATGGGGAGTTTGGCCGTACAGCTCATAAACGGAGTCAGAAGTATTGTCATCTTACGGTCTCTTTCACTCGGAAGAGTTCTTGAAGACATAACTGCCGGAACGGTACATCCGAATCCTATCAGCATCGGAACAATGCTTCTCCCGCTAAGTCCCATCCTTCGCAGAGGTTTATCCATAATAAACGCAACTCTTGCAATATATCCGCTGTCCTCCAGTATTGACAGGAAGAAGAACATCGTCACTATGATAGGAAGGAAACTTAATATGCTTCCCACTCCCTCAAATATTCCGCCGATTATCAGTCCGTGAAGAGTACTGTTAACTTTGGCTGCTTCAAGCGCCGAATCGACCAGCGCCGAAAGCTTCCCTATTCCGGCTTCAAGAAGATTCTGAAGGAATGCGCCGACTACGTTAAATGTCAGGAAAAATACCATTCCCATAATAAGGATAAATATGGGTATGCCGGTGTATTTTCCCGTAAGCAGACGGTCTACCCGGCTGCTTCGCTCATGCTCCTGGTCTCTTACCGGCTTTGTCACACATTTCCCGCATACCTTCAGGATAAATGCAAAACGCATATCGCATATGGCGGCGCTCCTGTCAAGGCCTCTCTCATTCTCCATCTGAACCGTGATATGCTCGAGCATTTCTTTTTCGTTATCATCGAGATTCAGTTTGTCTATGACGAGCTTATCGCCTTCGATTGCTTTGCTTGCCGCAAACCTTACCGGAATACCTGCGGCTTTCGCATGATCCTTTATCAAATGTGCAACTGCGTGAAGGGCGCGATGGACCGCTCCGTTGTTGTCACTCTCATCACAAAAATCCTGTCTTAAAGGTTTTTCCTGATATTTAGCAATATGTACCGCATGCTCCACAAGTTCGTTAATCCCCTGATTTTTGGCTGCGGATATCGGAATAACGGGAGTACCGAGCATATTTTCCATCTCATTGACATCAATATACCCTCCGTTTCCTATAACCTCATCCATCATATTCAGGGCAACAACAACCGGTATCTCCATCTCCAGAAGCTGCATTGTAAGATAGAGATTTCTCTCGATGTTCGTCGCATCCACTATATTTATGATAGCTTTAGGCTTGTTATTAAGGACAAAATCCCTCGATACGAGTTCTTCCGCCGAATACGGAGACATGGAATAGATTCCTGGAAGATCCGTGATAAGAGTATTATCATAGCCAAGTATTGTTCCGTCCTTACGGTCTACCGTTACTCCGGGAAAATTACCGACATGCTGCCTGGCTCCAGCCAGCTGGTTAAATAACGTGGTCTTGCCGCTATTCTGGTTTCCGACAAGAGCAAACGAAAGACTCTCCGAATCAGGAAGAGGATTACCGCTCCCTTTGGGATGGAATCTTCCGCCCTCACCGAGACCCGGGTGTTCTCCTCTCTTTTGGGGGGATTTGCCTTGATCCGGCAGATCGGATATCTCTACAGGCTCAACTTCGATCATATCCGTATCATCAAGTCTGAGAGTCAGTTCATAAGAATGTATACGTATCTCTACGGGATCACCCATTGGCGCATACTTTACTACAGTAAGTATCGTTCCCGGTATAATACCCATATCAAGAAGATGCTGGCGATAAGCTCCTTCTCCGCCTACCCTGATCACTTTTGCAGAACTTCCGGCATTGACTCCCTTGAGGTTCATAACCGCGCCTCCTAAACAGAATACTCAATATCATCATTAATGATAATCAAGTATTATATCATAAAGGAGCAGTTTGCGTTACAGAGAGTCGATAAAACGATTAAATGCAGCCTCGCCATCCTCATTCTGTTTAAATACTCCGGCATTCTCAAGAACATGGGAGAATACGATGCCTACCTCCTGACGTATATAGTCGGTAACATTCGTGTTACGAAGTTTTCCTATATCTTTTTGAAGAAGCCCCATAAGCCATTCTTCATGTGCGTGCAGTTTATCGTCTGATGAAACTGATCTTCTTATACTTTCCGTCGCTGTTGCATCATCCGGAGATTCACTAAGACTCTGCTCGATTATATGCACTATTTCCCCGAGCTCGTTTTTCAGTCTTGCCGGCAGGATTGCCATACCCATAACCTCGATCAGTCCTATATTTTCCTTCTTGATATGATGATACTCGCTGTGGGGATGGTATACGCCGAGAGGATGTTCTTCGGTAGTTATGTTATTTCTAAGCACAAGATCCATCTCATACAGATCATCCCTCATTCTCGCAATGGGAGTGATCGTATTATGAGGAACCTTTTTCCCGTCCTCCTCAGTATAAGCATAAACGAACGCTTTCTCATCCGTGTATTCTCGCCAGGCATCCAAAATCATTGAACATGCCTTGACAAGCTTTGCCATATTCTTACTGCGAAGCCTGATCGTTGAAAGCGGCCATTTGATGATACCTGCCTCTATATCTTCATAACCTTTAAGCTTAAACTTCTTCGTATAGGCGGCCCTTACCATCGGGAATTCATAGCATCCTCCCTGGAAATGATCATGTGTCAGTATTGACCCTCCGACTATCGGAAGATCCGCATTTGAACCTATCGTATAGTGAGGAAATGCCTGTATGAAATCGAGGAGTTTTGCAAATGTATCCTCGTCGATCTTCATAGGCGTGTGTTCTTTATTGAACACTATGCAGTGCTCGTTATAATACACATAGGGACTATACTGGAGAAAATATGGCTGTCCGCACAGTTTGATCGGTATTATGCGGTGGTTCTGTCTGGCCGGATGAGTGATCGTTCCGGCATAACCCTCATTCTCGGCACACAGCAGGCACAAAGGGTATCCCGATTTTGGTGCATTTAGCGCATTTGCTATATCCCTCGGATCTTTTTCGGGCTTAGAGAGATTGATCGTAATGTCAAGCTCTCCGAAAGGAGACGTTGCAACCCATTTAATATCTTTTTTGATCCTGTCGGTCCTGATATAATTCGTTGCATTTGAGAATCTGTAATAATAGTCGGTTGCCTCTTTGGGCGAAACCTCGTATTTCTTCATAAACTTCTTGCGTACAACTGACGGTGCCGGGGTAATCAGTCCCATGATCTTTGTATCAAACAGATCCCTGTTTGTAATCGTATCATTCTCAAGAATGCCCTTTTGAACGGCTATATCCGTCATGTCTTCAAGTATATAATGAAGTTCCCTGATCTTGCCGCTCTCATTCTCCGGCTTGTATTCCGCCTCACCGAATAACTCAAGCAATCTGTTGCTTGAGTAGATCACATCGTCTTTTTTGATAAGATGCGCCTTGACAGCGTATGAAACAAGTTCGTTTATAAGATCCGAAATATTGCCTGTGCCTTCACTCATTACCGTTCTCCTTCATATATCATTTCTATATCAGAATACCTGGACGCACCCGTATTTTCTGATGGCATACTTCTTGGATGAGCCTTCTCCGAGAAGATCGCTCATTGCCTGTATGTATTCATCGGCATACTCATTTTTGACAAATGCCTGTATAGTTCCGGCAAAACCTCCGCCATGAACTCTCGCATATCCCTTGCTGGGCGGATTAAGCACTACATCGCTTACGGCAAGTGCTACAGACATGCTCTGAATGTTCACATCCTTTACCGAATATACATTTTGCAAATACTGGAAAGACGATTTTGCGGAGCTGGCAAATTCCTTCAAAAACTTCTGGAAATCACCGTCTACGAGGGCCTTCGCTTCCGATACGACACGCTTGTTTTCCTCAAAATAATGAAGAGCCCTTACAACCGCCCTGTCACCGGTTTTCTTTCTTATATCAACTATTTTCTTCATGAATTCATCTTCGGATACTTCAGAGAGAACTTCCTTCCCAAAATATGCCGCAACATCTTTCATCTCCCGGGGTATTGCCGCATACTCACTCGTAAGATCGGCATGTGAAGCCTTTGTATCCGTGATCACAAGGCTGTACCCGTAATCCATCGGGTCAAAATCGATCCTCTCGATCTTCGGATACGAGTCATCCATCAGCGGCTCCTTGTCACTTGTCCTGGCAAAATCAATATGTACAAACCCTCCGACACTGCATGCCATCTGATCCATAAGTCCGCACGGTTTTCCGAGATAATTGTTTTCGGCAAACTGCCCGATCTTTGCTATATCAACGGTCGAGACCGTCCCGTCATTATAAAGCCCCGACATTATCACACCGACCAAAGACTCAAACGAAGCCGAGGACGACAGTCCGGATCCTCCGATAACATCACTTGTAACATAAGCATTGAATCCGCCTGTCTTAAATCCTTTTTTGTTAAAACCGGCAGCAACACCCCTGATAAGTGATGCCGTAGTTCCAACCTCGGACTCTTTCACGTCAAGATCCGTTAAATCAACTTTATATGTTTCATATCCTTCCGAATAGAGAGTGATCACATTTTGTGGAACTGCCGCCGCAAAAGCAAGCGAATCTATCACGAGGGATGCCGCAAGCACCTGTCCACGCTGGTGATCTGTATGATTTCCTCCTATTTCCGAACGGCCCGATGCCGAAAAAGCATGAATATCACTAGCTTCTCCGAAGTGTTCTTTGTACCCTGCAAAAGCCCGTTCATATCTCTCCTTCTGGTATGCGATCAGCTCGGGATCATGTCCGTATATTTCTTCAATCCTTCCCGATTCCATAATTTTGTTGATATCCATGGCCATCCCTGCCCTCCTGTATTAGTGTAACCTTCTTCCAATTGAAATAATAGTTTCTTTAACGATTGATCTATAACTTAATATACCATTGTTTTATTGATTTTTACAGTAAGATAGCACTACCATTTTTTATAAGGACATTTTCCCGTCCTGGCAGCTGCGCGAAGCTCAACATAACAGCCGCAGGCACCGCACGTGCCTTCATTCAGGTAATCACATGCCCTGCACTCTTCAAGACGCTTTTTATACAGCTCGTCCTCAACCCGCATTTTATCTCCGAGCCGCTCTATGGCAGTCCTGACATCGGCAAGCAGTTTTTCATTGTCAAGTTCCGCAAGGAGACACTTCCTGCACAGTCTCTTTTCTTCCATATCCATCCACCTACAGGAGCATATCCGAGAGCGTATCTCCCTTTTTTTCCGACTCCTTAATCAGATATGATTTTGCAATCACATTGGCCGAAGGGACCTCTTCTATCATTTTCATGATCATCTCCCTGTCGGGTTTAATGGTATCTAAGTATATGCGCATATACGCAAGAGTATTGTCACTGTCATCAAACAGAGAATAAAAAGCTGCACCGTTACGGCTTCCCAATGCATTATCAAGCAGGTGTTCTTCGATGGCAGTCCTTGTATCTTCAAGAAGATACAAATCATTTTCAAGCCGCAGATAACACAATGAGCACTTCCTGAATTCCTCTTTTCTAACGTAATCATCAGTTTCTCCGGGAAGTTCTCCGTCAACCGATCCTATCCCGTCATATGAGATATCTTCTTCCCCGCACAAAGCCGCGCTCATCCTCGCTTCTGCGTCTCCGGTCTTTAGTTGTGACAGAAGAGATATGTCCCACTTGCCGTACCAGCTCTTCTGCCCTACATCATCGGCACGAAGAAGGTGGTCATAATACATCTTGTTCACGCAAACCGCCAGAAGCTTACCGGTCACTTCTTCCATACTATGAAAAGCTATACTTTTCAGACTGTCACATCCCGTAAACACATTCTTACCGAACATCCCGGGGCGAAAATCATCCTCAAATACTACATCCTTCAAATTCGTGCATTTTGCAAAGGCCCAGTCACCGATATGTACGGCTCCATGACAGATCTTAACCTTTCTGATGTCTTTTCTAGACAAAAAAGCCTTGTTCTCAATGATACTGTCGCGGACTTCAAATATGTCTTCATTCATGAGAGTTCTTCGAGCTCCTTGAGATCCATTATTTCCTTTCGCAATTTTTCGGCACGGTCACCGACCTTCAGAACAGAGGAATACTTCTCGTATGACTTCGATCCAAATTCGGACAGAAAGCTGCCTGTGTTGTCTGACAATGTCATTTCCGTAACAAGCATCAGCATCTCATTTGAATCGCCTCCGAATATTCGCTCCATCCCGGCAAATAGATTATCAATCCTCTCAAGTTCCACACTTACTTCCTTACGAAGAGCATTTATCCGGGTATTATATATATCCTTTATTTTCTCACCGCTATTTACTCTCTCATTCGCATCCGTGTAGAATTTAGCGATCTGCTTATATCTTGTTTTTTCATCGGAGGAGAGTGAACCAGCTCTTGATTTTCTGGCTATGACAGATCTTGCCGAATCGGCTAGATCCGCCAGTCTTGTCATGGCCTCATCCTCTTTTGCATCGGCAAAATCCTTTATTTTCGTTCTGATTTCGGCAAGCATGCGGTGTGACATAAGTATATCTCCGGTCTCGCTTTTTAGTGTATCCGCAAGCAGCCCGGTAAGGGCAAGCCTCTCGTCCACCGAAGCTGCACCTGCAGCCTTTATCGTATCTTCGGACAGATTCCCTGCAAAGACAGCCTCAACGTCATACTGCTTCCTGTATTTATTGTAGAGATCGTAATATGCGGAGAATTCTTTTACAGTCCTCTCATCCGTGATGTATTGACTTATTAGATTTTCACTTACGGATTTGCCGTCTTCTTCATACAGCTTTATCATATCGGACAGATCTTCCCAGCCTCTTGCCGTTACGTAATTCTTACCGTAAACGGTAGTCTCGACTTTGTAGAAGCAGTCTTTGTTGCTCTCAAGGAATCCTGTGACAGCTCCGTGTATGCCTGCTTTGGCCGCATAGCTCTTCCACGCCGGATAATCTGCCTCAACGGTAATGACTTTCAATCTGTCAAGCGTGACCACATCAAATTCACGCACAGCCCTGTTGTACTCCGGAGGATTGCCGGCTGTAACGATAACCCACCCCTCAGGTACAGTATGCTTTCCGAAAACTTTATATTGAAGAAACTGAAGCATCGACGGATAGAGTGTCTCCGACACACAGTTGATCTCATCAAGGAACAGTATTCCCTCATTAACTCCGGAATCTTCCATCGTGTCATAAACACTGGCTATTATCTCACTCATTGTATATTCCGATACACTTACGGAAAGATCTTTATACTGTTTTTCCTTGATATACGGAAGTCCCAGAGCGGACTGTCTTGTGTGGTGTGTCATCGAATAACTCACAAGTGCAATATCGAGTTCATTTGCAATCTGGCTCATTATAGCGGTCTTGCCAATACCCGGAGCACCTATCAGGAATATCGGTCGCTGCTTCTCAACCGGTATTCTGTAGTCACCGAATTCGTCCTTCTTCAGATATGCGGTTATTGTATCTTTGATATAGTTCTTGGCTTCTTTTATATTCATTATGGTGTCCCCTTACAATCCGTCCCCGCTCACCCTCGCCGGGAGCATCTCGCACTATCATGCGAGATATTCGACGCTCGGCCTGTCACGATCAAAGATCGTGACAAATGCCCAAGGCGGAGCGCTCGGCCTGTAGTCATCTTCTCCTTCATAAACAAACATGCAATCGTATCCGGGCGGGTTTTCGGGATATATCCCGTAACCGTCGGTAAAATATATCATTCCCTTAAGGTTTGTAAACTCTTTATTATCTATCAGCGTGGCAACGTATTCGAATACCGGCCTGAAATCAGTGGCCCCGAATCCTTTTACCTGAAGATTTTCCGCAATTTGGGCAATCTCTCTTTTGTCCTTTATCGAAACATCGCACGTAACCTCACTGTCGCACTGTATTATCCTGACATTCATCTTCTCTGAAAAAGATGATGACTGCGACAGAAGATCGTATGTTTTTTCAAGAAATCCTTTAACCAGCTTACCCTTTACGGAGGCAGATGTATCGACTGCAATGACAAAATCTCTGATCTTCTTCTCGTCAGTGTATTCAAGAGGCTCTATCAGCGGCATGTTTTTGTAATTAGCCAGTCCGTAAGTATAATACACATAGTCGAATTCATCGGGGCTTACCTTGATCTCTTCCGACATGACAGCAAACCTTTTGATCACATCGTCGTAATCATAGGTTTTTCTGACACCCTCATTGAGATTGATAATGATAGCATCCTTACCCTTCACATCTTTCGAGAATGATTTGAGTTCCGCCGATACGCGTCTGGCTATCCTCTCCCAGTCATCCCTCGATATGATGATCTCTTCTTTATCATTATTCGTCTCTTTGCGGTGAGAGTCCGGAGAGAAAAGGCGTTTGTATTCCACGGCCGAATCCGACGATATTCCGCCGACCATGAACTCCCTGTACAGATATTCCGCAGTAAGCTTAGGCACCCACTTGTTTAGCTTTGAGAGTATGATCTGCATCTGTGTGTCGCCGGCTCTTTCGTAGCCACTATCCATTGCAAGGATCACATTTTCTACGGCTATGTCACAGGCCAGATCCCAGTATTCTCTGTTTGCTATATCCTTCCTCGAATAGTGAAGAAATATATTGTGAAATATCACGTGAAGGAGCAGCCTGATCGCAAAACAGGGATCATCCCTGTAATCTCTTAAAAGTTTAACGGGATTATACGAAAGATACCCGGCATCACTTACATACCCCGTAAGCGCTGCGTCCTCTTCAAGTTTAACAGCCGCAAGAGACTTGTCAAAGAACCGGTATTTTACGACTATGGCATCTCTTGCAAGCTCAAATACCTTTTTTGCAAGCTCTGATATTTTATTGTCATCTCTTTCGTCTATATTCACTGATTATAACCGATCAATGTCAGACCTTTTGCCGGAGCTGTCTTTCCGGCCTTCGATCTGTCACAGGATGAGATGATAGCGGGAATATCATCCGGTGCGATTTTTCCTTCTCCCACCTCTATGAGAGTCCCGGCTATTATCCTTACCATATTATACAAAAAGCCGCTACCGGTAACGTATATATCTATCCTGTGTGCAGCACTCTCCACCTTCATCTCATATATCGTTCTGACAGTCGAGGAAACATCCGCCGCAGCACTGCAAAATGCCGCAAAATCGTGCTCTCCCACAAAATACTCTGCCGCCTGCTGCATTGCCGTTGTATCAAGATTCGTATACACCCAGTAAGTATACCTGCTGTTTGTCGGCATCGGAAAAGTATCGTTCCATATGCTGTATCTGTATGTCTTCCTGCAATCCACCCGTCTTGGATGAAAATCACTCGCAACCTCTTCGGATTTTCTTATAACTATATCTTCAGGTAGACTTTGGTTAAGGGCGTAAGAGAATTTCTCCCCGGGAATTCTTGATGAAGTATCAAAAACGGCTATCGCGCCTTCGGCATGAACCCCGGCATCGGTCCTTGATGCACCGATAACCTTTATATCTTCTGCAAGAAGTCTGGACAGTTCAGCGTTCAATACACCCTCTATCGTATCTTTCCCCGGCTGGTACTGCCATCCGCTGTAGTTTGTCCCGTCATATGCAACTGTAAGCATTATCCTTCTGCTCATGAATAATCCCTTTTCACTGTTGAGGACTACGCATTCTTTGTCTAGAACATTATTCCGACCACAATTACAACAGCCAGATATAATACCAGAACGACATACGCCATAATATCACGAAATCCATAGGCCAGAGGCCTCATCTTGGTCCTTCCGTCCCCTCCGTGATAACATCTCGATTCCATGGCGATAGCAAGGTCATTTGCGCGCCTGAACGCGGATATAAAGAGCGGAACAAGTATCGGGACAAGTGATTTTACCCTACGGATAATATTGCCGCTTTCAAAATCGGCTCCTCTTGCCTGCTGTGCCTTGATTATCCTGTCAGTCTCTTCAAGCAGTACCGGTATGAATGTAAGCGCGATCGACATCATCATCGCGATCTCATGCACAGGAACCCTGAATACTTTCAGCCAGCCGAGGCTCTTTTCCAGCCCATCCGTAAGATTTGAAGGTGTAGTCGTCAGTGTCATAAGAGAAGATCCGATTATCAGATAAACAAGCCGTAATATCATAAAGGCAGCCAGTCTGACTCCTTCTATAGTTATCGTTATTTTCCAGAAAGATACAAGTTCCCTTCCGGGGGTAAGAAACGTGTTAAGAACCGCTGTAAATACAAGGATGAACAGGATCGCCTTAAGTCCGCGGAATATAAACTTTACGGGGACATGCGACAGGGCAATCATTGATACAAGAAAAACCGTGGCAACTATATATCCCGTAAAAGTCTGGAACAAAAACAAAGAGATAACATAAATAAGAGTACCGCACAGCTTGACTCTGGGATCAAGTCTGTGAAGCACCGAATCTGTGGGATAATATTGTCCAAGTGTTATATCTCTTATCATTTACCGAATACTCTCAGTATCTCCGATCTTGCTTCTTCGATCGTTATCAAATCATCACGCACGGGAAGGCCTGCTTTTTTCAGGTCAGACAGGATTGCAGTTACTTCCGGTACGGCAAGCCCCATCGCCTCAAGTTCTGCCCTGTGTCCGAAAACGACCCGGGTAGGTGCATCCATAACAAGCATCCCATCATTCATCACAAGTATCCGCTCGACATGTTCCGCAAGATCATCCATTGAATGTGATACTATTATGACCGTAATATTAAGAGATGAATGCAGATGATCAGCCAGCGCCAGTATCTCTTCCCTTCCGGCCGGATCCAGTCCCGCACAGGGTTCATCAAGCACCAGTACTTCCGGTTTCATTGCAAGAACACCCGCTATAGCGACTCTCCTCTTCTCTCCGCCGGACAGATCAAACGGAGAAACGTAGAACTGCTCATCTTTTATTCCGACAGCTTTTAAAGCTTCATATGCCCGTAGTTCGATCTCAGTCTCTTTTAAGCCAAGATTCTTCGGTCCAAAGCACACGTCTGCGAAGACATCCTCTTCAAACAACTGGTGTTCGGGATACTGAAACACAAGTCCGACTTTACCGCGGAGTGCCTTAATATCATACCCGTCTGATGATATATCAACGCCGTCATAATAGATTCCGCCACCCGTAGGTTTCATAAGCCCGTTTAGATGTGTGACCAGCGTTGATTTTCCCGAACCTGTTCTTCCGACAAGGCCTATGTATTCCCCGTTTTCTACCGAGAAAGTCACATCATTCAGGGCTTTCTTCTCGAAAACCGTTCCCGGATTGTATATATGGTCGACGTGATTGACAATTATCGACATATAGCCCTGCACAACTCCTCTCTCGTCAATATCCCGGATGGTATATCAAGACCTCCCTTCCGCAGTTCATAAGCAAGCTTTGTTACCTGCGGAACGGTCAGTCTGCATTCTTCAAGTTCCTCTACTCTTGAAAAGATCTCCCTCGGAGTCCCGGACATTGCTATGCGTCCATCCTTCATAACATATATTCTGTCTGCATAGACCGCTTCTTCCATGTTATGGGTTATCAGTATGATCGTAATGTTTTCCACATCATTCAGAGCCCTGACGGCTCTTATTACTTCTCTTCTTCCCTCCGGATCGAGCATGGCCGTCGGTTCATCGAGCACGATACATTTCGGATGCATCGCAAGTACACCTGCTATTGCCACGCGCTGCTTCTGACCTCCGGAAAGTTTTGAAGGTGATGATTTTCTGTGATCCTGCATTTCTACCATCACAAGGCTTTCCCTGACTCTCTGCTTTATCTCTTCAGGATCTATCCCTATATTTTCCGGAGCAAATGCCACATCTTCCTCAACTATTGTTCCGATCATCTGATTTTCCGGATTTTGGAATACCATTCCGACGCTCTTTCTGATATCCCATATTTTATCCGCATCGGTCGTATCACAACCGTCAACGTAAATCGTCCCTTCCGTCGGATGAAGCAGACTGTTGAAATGCTTGGCAAGAGTCGATTTGCCCGAACCGTTAGGCCCTAAAATGGCTATAAAATCGCCCTGTGAAATGTCAAGGTCAACTTCGTCTATTGCTCGCTTAAAACCGTCCACCTCGCCATCCTTGCCGCGCCGGACATATTCAAATATGACTTTTTTGGCTTCCAGAAAATTCATACAATTCACTCAATAATTGTGACAAAAAGAACCGTCCCTTTTGTCAATTATCAAAAATGGGAGCCGCACACGCGACTCCCATAGATTTTAACATACATTAATACCAAAAACTATACAAGTTCAATAACAACTTCCATAGCTGCGTCTCCCTTACGGGGACCAACCTTGATTATCCTTGTATAACCACCGTTGCGGTTTGCGTACTTTGGTGCAATATCATCAAAGAGCATTGCTGCAAGGTCAACCTTCTTGGTATTGCGCTTTCTGCCTGCCGCACTATCGGGAACCTCAACTACGGGGTAGAGAACTTTGAGCATCTGCCTTCTTGCATGTAATCTTGAAGGAGAATCCTTCTTGATGGATTTCTTAACGGTCTCGTACTGTGTAACCTTCTTACCGTCAACAACCTCTTTTACACGCTTGCCGTCCTTATCCTTTAAAGGAACTTTTGCATCAACCTCAACAGTTTCATAATTGTCACGTTCGCGAACAGCAAGAGCTATAAGACCCTCTGCAACTTTACGGATCTCCTTTGCTCTGGCCTCGGTCGTTGTTATCTTTCCATGATAGATCAGTTGTGTTACCTGATTTCTCATTAATGCTTTTCTCTGGCTGGATGTCTTTCCCAGCTTTCTGTATTTTGCCATCTTATTCCTCTCCTTCGTTCAGCTGAAGACCTAATTCATTCAGTTTTGCCAATACTTCTTCCAGCGACTTACGCCCAAGATTACGAACCTTCATCATCTCATCCGGTGTCTTGTTTACAAGTTCAGCCACCGTATTGATGCCGGCACGCTTTAAGCAGTTGTAAGAACGAACTGATAACTCGAGTTCATCGATGTTCATATCAAGAGCCTTTTCTTTTCCTTCAGGTTCCTTATCAATCATAACGGAAACCTCTCTTGCACTTTCCGAAAGGTTGATAAACTGTGCAAGATGCTCGGAAAGAACCTTGGCTGCAAGACTTACAGCCTCATCGGGTCCGAGTGTTCCGTTTGTGTAAACGTCAAGTGTAAGCTTGTCATAGTCTGTTACCTGACCTACACGTGTATTCTGAACCGTCATATTAACACGCTCGATAGGAGTATATATACTGTCAACAGCGATAACGCCTATCGGAAGATCTTCGTTCTTGTTCTTATCGGCTCCCACATATCCACGACCCTTTGTGATCGTCAGTTCCATGTAGAGCTTGCTGTTTGCACCACCGTTAAGAGTTGCAATTTTAATCTCCGGATTAAGGATCTCAATATCCTGATCAACCCGAATATCGGCCGCCGTTACAACACCTTCGCCTTCAAACTCAAGAACAGCCGTTTTGGGCTCATTTGAAGAGGAATTGTTACGAATGGCGAGACTCTTGATGTTCATGATGATCTCGGTAACATCTTCCTTAACACCGGGTATAGATGAGAACTCATGCAATACTCCGTCAATCTTTATCTGAGAAACTGCCGCTCCCGGAAGAGATGAAAGCATGATTCTGCGAAGAGAATTGCCAAGTGTCGTACCATAACCTCTCTCAAGAGGTTCAACGACGAATCTTCCATATCTCTTATCTTCGGATATTTCCGCAATTTCAATTCTCGGCTTTTCAAAATCGAACATAAAGTTTCTCCTCTCCTATTGATACAAATTACTTTGAATACAACTCGACTATAAGCATCTCGTCCACGGGAACATCTATTTCTTCACGTGTGGGAAGTGCCTTAACGGTTCCTTTCAAATTCTCCTGGTCTACATCAAGCCAAGCGGGAACTATCCTGCCGCCTGCTGTCTCGATGATCTCCTTGTATCTTACAGAGTCTTTCTTGCTCTCTCTAATTTCGATAACATCGCCTGCTTTAACAAGATATGAAGGGATGTTTACAACCTTTCCGTTTACGGTAACCTGCTTATGACCTACGATCTGACGAGCCTCTCTTCTTGTTCTTGCAAAAGCAAGTCTGAAGATAACGTTATCAAGTCTTGACTCGAGCATGATCATAAGGTTTTCACCGGTCATACCCTTCTGTCTGTCAGCCTTCTCGTAGTAGTTACGGAAAGGTTTTTCAAGTACACCGTATATGAATTTTGCCTTCTGCTTTTCACGAAGCTGAAGTCCGTATTCACTAACTTTTCTGTTTGATCTCGTCAAGGTTCTTCTTGACTTTTTATCATAGCCTAAAACCGTCGGCTCAAGACCGAGGGATCTGCATCTTTTCAATACAGGAACTCTATTGACTGCCATTTGTTTTTCCTCCTAAATTAGACTCTTCTGCGCTTGGGCGGGCGGCATCCGTTATGAGGTACCGGGGTAACATCCTTAATCGATACTACTTCCAAACCTGCTGCCTGAAGCGCACGTATTGCAGCCTCACGTCCCGAACCGGGACCTTTAACGAAAACATCAACATATTTAAGGCCATGAACAAGAGCTGCCTTTGTTGCTGTTTCTGCTGCTACCTGTGCTGCATAAGGAGTAGATTTCCTTGAACCTCTGAAACCAAGCCCACCGGCACTTGCCCAAGACAGTGCGTTACCCTCGGGATCTGTGAGTGTAACTATTGTATTGTTGAAAGATGCCTGAATATGTGCCTGTCCACGTTCAACGTTTTTCTTGACACGCTTTTTAACTACTTTCTTTGTTGTTTTTGCCATTTAAACTAACCTACTTTCCGAATCTTATTTCTTCTTACCTGCTACTGTACGCTTGGGACCCTTACGTGTTCTTGCATTGTTCTTGGTATTCTGTCCGCGAACGGGAAGTCCCTTTCTGTGTCTGATGCCTCTGTAGCAACCAATTTCCTGAAGACGCTTGATGTTAAGTGCTACTTCTCTTTTAAGATCACCTTCCACCATGTACTCAGCGTCAATGATGTCGCTGATCTTCTTAACCTCGTCATCCGTAAGATCACGGCAACGGGTATCGGGGTTAACTTTTGCTTTTTCCAAAATCTTTGTTGCTGTAGGTCTTCCTATACCGTACACATAGGTAAGTCCGATCTCTACACGCTTGTCTCTTGGTAAATCCACACCGGAAATACGAGCCATACTTATTTACCTCTTTTCTTCTTTCTGCGAGCGTTACGCTCCGTTACAAATTGAATGGAAACCGCTTCGCGGTTTCATCCGGGAAACCCGGACTTGCTTGGCTTTCGCCAATTTCAACTGTAGATAGCTCTTCGGTGGGTTATTCCAAAAATCTATCTATGTTGCAGCCGCATTTTGCTTTGGGCTTTAGCCCTGTCTCTGCTTGTGCTTGGGGTTTTCACAGATGATCCTGATCTTACCCTTTCTCTTAATGACTTTGCACTTGTCGCAGATCGGTTTTACTGAAGATCTTACTTTCATTTTGTTACCTCCTCTACGATCTTTTAAAAAAATACACTACGGTCCGAAAACAGACCGCTATCTATTTTAACACCAAAGGTGCTAAAATTCAACAAAAATATCATCTACAATATGTTGTATTTTACCTACTTGTCTCTCCAGATAATGCGTCCTTTGGAAAGATCATACGGTGACATCTCAAGGGTTACCTTATCACCGGGTAATATACGGATAAAATTCATACGAAGTTTCCCGCTAATATGCGCGATAACTTCATGATCGTTTTCAAGCTTAACGCGAAACATTGCATTGGGAAGTTTTTCAACTACAGTTCCTTCAAGCTCGATAACATCAGCTTTTGACATACAGTCCCTCCTCTAATGTGAAAGAGTTAATATCTCCGGATCCCCGTCCGTTATCAGGATCGTGTTTTCATAATGAGCCGACGGAAGTCCGTCTTCGGCAACAACCGTCCAGTCATCGTCCAGCCACTCGACATCGTATCTTCCCAGATTGATCATCGGTTCTATCGCAAGAGTCATACCGGGCATCAGCTTTATGCCTCGCCGGTGCTGGCGAAAGTTGGGGATCTGAGGATCCTCATGAAGAGAAGTTCCTATCCCGTGTCCTACAAGATCTCTGACTATTCCGTATCCGTACGGCTTTATAAAATCATCTATCGCATTTGATATATCATACAGATGATTTCCGGCTCTCGCCTGTTTGATTCCTTCAAAGAACGACTGTTTTGTTACATCTATCAGTTTCTGTACTTCCGGGGCAACATCACCGACCGGGTAGGTCCTTGCAGCATCAGAGTGGTATCCTTTGTATATAAGACCCGCATCGAGGCTGACTATATCTCCGCTTTGAAGAATCCTGTCTTTCTTCGGTATACCGTGAACAACTTCTTCATTTACCGAAACACATATGCTTGCCGGATATCCGTTGTAATTAAGGAAATTAGGAACGCCTCCTCTTTCCCTTATCAGCTCATCACCATACTTGTTGATATCCCATGTGGATATACCGGGCTTTACGAATCTTCCGAGTTCATCATGAACTTCTTCGAGCAGTCTGCACGACTCCCTCATCAGATCAATTTCTCTTTCAGATTTGATCGTAACAGCCATTTTACGCCTCCAGATGCTTTACGATAGCATCAAATACGTCCTGCATATCCTGCGTCCCGTCTACCGTTCTTAGAATATTAAGCTTGCTGTAATGGTCAATCAGGGGCTGTGTCTGTTTATGATAAACATCCAGCCTGGACTTAACCGTTTCCGGCTTGTCGTCATCACGAATGATGAGCTCGCTTCCACAAACGTCACATACACCTTCCTTCTTGGGAGGAATGTGTTCGATATGATATGTTGCTCCACACTTAGGGCAGCATCTTCTACCGCTCATTCTGCGTATTATATTTTCATCGGGAACGTCAACATCTATTGCAAAATCTATCTTATCCCCGAGTTTAGCCACTTCATTGTCAAGAACTTCTGCCTGCGGAATGGTGCGCGGAAAACCGTCAAGAACATATCCCCTCTTACAGTCATCCTTTGATACACGGTCAAGCAGGATCCTTACGGTCAGTTCATCGGGAACAAGCTGTCCCTTATCCATATATTCCTTGGCTTCCATGCCAAGATCAGTTCCCTCTTTGATATTTGCACGGAATATATCTCCGGTCGAAATATGCGGGATCTGATATTTTTCGGCAATAAGTTTTGCCTGTGTGCCTTTTCCGGCGCCGGGTGCGCCAAGCATTATTATCTTCATCTACTGTCTCTGCTTCCTTATGTTTACTTAAGGTCGTTAAGGACAAGGCTGCTGACAGCCTTGTCCTGTTGATTCACTTTTAGTTCAAAAATCCTTTGTAATTTCTTACAAGCATCTGCGACTCAATCTGTTTCATCGTCTCAAGTATTACACCAACGATGATGATAAGACTGGTACCGCCGAATGATACGCTCGCACCGAACAATCCGTTGAAGATGATCGGAATGATCGCAACTATGATAAGTCCTACGGCGCCGATAAATACTATGTAATTAAGTACCTTGTTAAGATAGTCCTGGGTGGGCTTGCCGGGACGTGTTCCCGGAATGAATCCGCCCGATTTCTTCATGTTCTCGGCAACTTCCATCGGATTAAAAGTAATGGAAGTATAGAAATATGCGAAGAATACAACGAGAACTACGTAGATCAGCGCTCCCCATGTATACTGCCATGCCCCTGCCTTAAACCAGTTTCCTGAATTAAGGAAGTACATGAACTTCTGCCACCATGTTACCTTGCTGCTTCCAAAGAATGATGAGATCACACTTGGCAGCTGCATCAGGCTTGATGCGAAGATAATGGGGATAACACCGCCCGTATTAACCTTAAGAGGTATGTGGGATGACTGGCCACCCACCATTTTACGTCCCTGAACCTTCTTCGCATACTGCACGGGAATTCTTCTTTCTGCTCCGTTAAGGATAACCGTAAGGATAACCGTAACGATTATGACAGCTGCTATAATTGCAATTGCGATCGTTCCCGCACCGTATTTGTGCGCCTCAAATTGCGGCGTTACAAACTGTTTCCACAACGAACGAAGATCCTCGGGAATCCTCGATATGATGTTGATCGTAAGCACTATTGAAATACCGTTGCCCACGCCGTTTTCCGTAATACGCTCGCCGATCCACATGATAAAAGCAGATCCTGCAGTAAGCGCCGTGATAACCATTATTACGTTAAGTGCGTTAAAATCATCCAGCAGACCCTGACGGCCAAATCCGATAGCCATAGCAGACGACTCCATAAGAGCCAGACCTACCGTCACATAACGTGTGATCGAAGCGATTTTCTTTCTGCCGTCTTCTCCTTCACGCTGCATCTCCTCAAGTTTAGGGATAGCTATCGTAAGAAGCTGCATAATAATGGATGATGTGATGTACGGTGTGATATTAAGTGCAAACACCGACATTCTCAGGAATGAACCTCCGGTAAAAGCATCCATGAAGTTAAAGGCATCCCCGGTCTGTTGTGCAAACCAGTTTGCAAAATAACTTCTGTCTACGCCGGGAACGGGAAGTTCGCATCCGAGCCTTACAACAACAAGCATTATCAGGGTAAAAATGAGTTTGTTTCTGATATCCTTGATCTTAAAGGCATTTTTTACCGTTTCCAGCATTAGATCACCTCTGCTTTTCCACCAAGACTTTCAATCTTTTCCTTTGCAGACGCCGAGAATGCATTGGCCTGGACCGTAAGTTTCTTGGTAAGTTCTCCCGAACCCAAAATCTTAACGCCATCCTTGGGATTCTTGATGATTCCGATCTCCTTCATAGCATCAACAGTAACGGTTGCGCCATCCTCGAATACTTCAAGTCTTGACATATTGACCGAAACTATTTCTTTAGTATTTCTGTTCTTGAAGCCTCTCTTGGGAAGTCTTCTGTATAAAGGCATCTGACCGCCTTCAAACCCGATTCTGGGTGCTCCTGAACGAGCCTTCTGACCCTTGTGGCCCTTACCGGCAGTCTTACCGTTTCCTGAGCCGTGTCCACGGCCTCTTCTAAAATTATCGCTCTGCTTTGAGCCTTCGGCGGGCTTTAAATTGGATAATTCCATCTCTTGCCTCCTTCTATGATTATGCTTCTTCAACCTTGATTAAATGACAAACCTGTTTGCACATTCCGCGGATCGCCTCATTATCGGGGAGATCGTTTGAACTGCCGAGCTTCTTAAGTCCGAGTGCGGCTACAGTTGCTTTGTGCTTCGGAATAGCTCCGATAGTTGACTTAACCAGGGTAACCTTAATTCTCTTATCAGCCATTTTGGTATCCTCCTATCAGCATATTTCATCCACTGACTTGCCACGAAGACGAGCCACTTCTTCGGGAGTCTTGAGCTGACGAAGAGCATCAATAGTTGCAAGAACTACATTCTGCTTGTTGTTGGAGCCCAAAGACTTTGTACGGATATTCTTGATTCCTGCCATTTCACAAACGTTTCTGGCAGGACCGCCTGCGATAACACCGGTACCTTCGGGAGCTCTCTTAATGAGTACATGTGCCCCACCGAACTTACCGATAAAATCATGTGTGATACTCTTATTCTCATCAAGCGGAACCTCAATAAGGTTCTTCATTGCATCTTCTTTTCCTTTGCGGATAGCTTCGGGAATTTCAGCTGCTTTTCCAAGACCTGCGCCGACATGACCGTTCTCGTCTCCGACAACCACAAGTGCGGTAAAGCGCATGTTACGTCCACCTTTTACAACCTTTGTTACACGCTTGATCGTAACAACCTTATCGTTTAATTCCAAACTATTGGGATCAATTATTTGACGTTTCATGTGTCTTCCTACCTCCTAGAATTCAAGGCCTGCTTCTCTGGCTGCATCAGCAAGTGCTGCAACCTTGCCCTGATATATAAAGCCGCCTCTGTCAAAGACAACCGTCTTGATACCTTTCTCCAAGGCACGCTTTGCGATAACGGTTCCTAAATATGCTGCAGCCTCTACGTTGTTTGTCTTCTCAAGTTCAGCCTTAACATCCTTCTCGAGTGTGGAAGCACTTACGAGTGTGTTGCCGACTGTATCGTCAATGATCTGCGCATACATATGATTATTGCTGCGAAATACAGAAAGGCGGGGTCTTTCGGCAGTGCCGCTAAAACGGTTGCGCATTCTGTTGTGCTTTTTGATTCGAACTTCTGCTCTTGATTTTTTGCTAACCATCTTTGCTCCCTCCTTCTTTACTTCTTACCGGTCTTGCCGACCTTACGTCTGATATGTTCGTCAGCGTATTTGATTCCCTTACCCTTATAAGGTTCAGGTCTTCTCTTGTCTCTGATCTCGGCTGCGTATTGTCCGATCTTTTCTTTGTCGATGCCCTTTACAAATATGACGTTTGTACCTTCCACTACAGTCTCAACACCCTCGGGATCTTCCATCTCAACCGGGTGTGAATAGCCGAGGTTAAGAACAAGCTTCTTGCCCTGCTTTGCTGCTCTGTAGCCGACACCGTTTACTTCAAGTTTCTTCTCGTATCCGTCGGTAACACCGATAACCATGTTGTTGATAAGGGTCCTTGTAAGACCGTGAAGCGACTTGTTTCTCTTAAGATCATTGGGGCGGGAAACAGTAACTTCTGCACCTTCAACCGCTATCTTCATCTCGGGAGCCATAACGCGCTCCAGTGTGCCCTTGGGACCTTTTACAGTCACTTTATTATTTTCTGCAACATCCACAGTAACACCTGCGGGTATCGCGATTGGCATTTTTCCTATACGTGACATGCCCGTACCTCCTATAGATTTATACTAACGTCCGATTACCAAACAAACGCAAGAACTTCTCCGCCTACGCCTGCCTTACGTGCTTCCTTGTCTGTAAGCACTCCGTTGTTTGTTGATATGATGGCGATTCCGAGTCCACCCAATACCTTGGGAAGTTCGTCCTTGCCGGCATATACACGAAGACCGGGCTTAGAGATCCTCTTAAGGCCTGTGATGATCTTCTCATCCTTGTCTTCACCATATTTGAGTGTGATCTTTATTGTTGAAAAAGATCCTTCATCAACTACATCATATTTCTTGATGTAACCTTCCTTCAAAAGAATGTCTGCGATTGCCAGTTTCATCTTTGATGAAGGAACATCTACCGTATCGTGCTTTGCAGTATTTGCATTACGAATTCTCGTAAGCATATCTGCAATGGGATCACTCATTGTCATTTTATAATTCCTCCTTACCAGCTAGCTTTTTTGACACCGGGGATCTGTCCCTTATATGCCAGTTCACGGAAGCATATTCTGCAAATTCCGTATTTTCTCAAATAGGCATGAGGACGACCGCAGATTCTGCAGCGTGTATACTGCCTTGTGGAAAATTTGGGCTTGCGCTGCTGTTTAACCTTCATTGACGTTTTAGCCATGAATTAATTTCCTCCTTCTTCGTAAGAGCCGCAAAGTTTCTTCAAAACCTTACGCCACCGGCTTAGCAAACGGCATACCGAACTGGGTAAGCAGTTCTCTTGCCTCTTCATCTGTCTTGGCGGTTGTAACGATAATAACGTCCATACCTCTTATCTTATCAACCTTGTCATACTCAATTTCAGGGAAAATGAGCTGTTCCTTGATACCGAGAGCATAGTTTCCTCTTCCGTCAAACGCATTGGGATTAACTCCACGGAAGTCTCTTACTCGGGGAAGCGCAAGGTTTACGAGACGGTCAAGGAACTCATACATTCTCTCGCCGCGAAGTGTAACCTTTGCACCGATGGCCATACCTTCCCTGATCTTGAAGTTAGCTACCGAATTCTTAGCTCTTGTGATAACAGCCTTCTGTCCTGTTATTGTTTCAAGATCACTTACTGCTGACTCGAGCAACTTAGCGTTTTCTTTTGCTTCGCCAACGCCCATGTTAATAACGATCTTATCCAGTTTGGGGATTTCCATTACGTTCTTATATCCGAACTTCTTGGTCATGCCGTCTTTGATCTGGTCATTATACAAATCTTTGTATCTACTCAACTCTTATCCCTCCTTAATCAATCACTTCACCGGTTGATTTGGCGATACGAACTTTCTTGTCTCCTTCAACCTTGAAGCCTACTCTGGTGGGTTTTCCTTTGTGGACATACATTACGTTTGAAGCATCGATAGAAGCTTCCTGTTCAATGATTCCACCGTTCTGATTAGCCATGGAGGGCTTTGTATGTTTCTTAACAATGTTCACGCCTTCAACAATGAGTCTTCCTGACTTCTTGTCTACCGAGAGAACTTTCCCTTCAGCGCCTACATCTTTTCCGGCGATTACTTTTACGGTATCACCTTTTCTGATCTTTGCCATTGACATCTTGCGCACCTCCTATAATACTTCCGGAGCGAGGGATACGATCTTCATGAACTGTTTTTCACGAAGTTCTCTTGCTACGGGTCCGAAAATACGTGTTCCTCTCGGTGTGTTGTCATCTTTAATAATAACTGCCGCATTCTCATCAAAGCGGATATAGGAACCATCTTTACGACGTGCACCCTTTACGCTTCGAACTACAACAGCTTTGACTACTTCACCTTTCTTAACAACACCGCCGGGTGTTGCATCTTTAACAGTTGCAACGATCGTATCACCGATATTGGCATATCTTCTTGTGGATCCGCCCATGACGCGAATGCACAGGATTTCTTTAGCACCGGTGTTATCAGCAACTTTAAGTCTGCTTTCCTGCTGTATCATTTCTTCCTCCAATTACAATCTCAGTCACTTGTTACGGGTAATTACTTAGCCTTTTCAACGATCTCGACAAGTCTCCATCTCTTATCCTTAGAGAGTCTTCTTGTCTCCATTACCTTAACGGTATCACCAATGTTGCACTCGTTGTTCTCGTCATGAGCTTTCAGCTTGTATGTTCTTTTTACGATCTTCTTATACAGCGGATGCTTTACGTGGTTAACAACTGCCACAACAATCGTCTTGTCCATTTTATTGCTCACTACCTTGCCGGTACGAGTTTTTCTTAAATTTCTTTCTGCCATCGTCTAATCCTCCTTAAGCCCTTGACTTCTCGGTTAAACAAGTCTGGATACGAGCGATGTTTCTGCGTACGTCCTTGATTCGAGCTGTGTTATCCAACTGATTTGTTGCATTCTGGAATCTCAAATTGAAAAGTTCCTTCTTTGCTGCTACGAGTTCTTCAGACAGTTCGTTAACAGACTTAGCCCTGAGATCTTCATTATATTTACTATTCTTCATTTGCTACACCGCCTTCCAAGTCTGCTTTAGCAGCAATCTTACACTTGCAGGGGAGCTTGTGCATTGCAAGCCTTAAGGCCTCTTTTGCAATATCTTCCGAAACGCCTGCGATCTCGAACATTACACGGCCGGGCTTTACAACAGCTACCCAGTACTCAACAGCTCCTTTACCGGAACCCATACGTGTTTCGGCAGGTTTTGCCGTAACGGGCTTGTCGGGGAATATCTTGATCCAAACCTTACCACCACGCTTGATGTAACGAGTCATGGCAACACGGGCTGCCTCTATCTGGTTTGAGGTGATCCAGCAGGGCTCTTGTGCCACAAGACCGTACTCACCATATGAAATAACATTTCCTCTAAGTGCCTTACCTCTCATCGTTCCGCGAAACTGCTTACGATGCTTTACTCTCTTCGGCATTAACATTATTGCTCACTCCCTTCTTTAGCTTTTGCGGGAAGAACTTCGCCTTTGTAAATCCATACTTTGACGCCAAGCTTTCCATATGTGGTGTCTGCTTCGGCAAAGCCGTAATCTATATCTGCACGAAGCGTCTGAAGAGGGATAGTACCCTCACTGTAGAACTCTGTACGCGCGATATCCGCTCCACCGAGTCTTCCTGAAACTGCAGTCTTGATACCGAGCGCACCCGCCTTTAACGATCTGCTCATTGTTGACTTCATAGCACGCCTGAACGATACACGGTTCTCAAGCTGCTGTGCGATATTCTCGGCAACAAGCTGAGCTTCTCTGTCAGGTCTCTTAACTTCCTTGATATCAACTACAAGCTTCTTGTCTGTAAGCTTTGAAAGCTCTGCTTTAAGCTTTTCGATATCCTGACCGCCTTTACCGATGATAACGCCGGGCTTTGCTGTGAATATAATAACCTTTACACGGTCTGAAGCACGCTCGATCTCAATCTTTGAGATACCCGCGTTGTACAATTTTTTCTTCAAGAATTCTCTGATCTCGTGATCTTCAACAAGAAAATCAGCAAAATCCTTCTCGGCATACCATCTTGAGTCCCAATCTTTGATAACGCCGACTCTCAATCCGTGGGGATTAACTTTCTGTCCCATGCTCTTCCTCCTTATTTCTCATCCAGCACGATTGTAATGTGGCTCATACGCTTCTCGATACGATACGCACGGCCCTGTGCACGAGGCTGAACTCTCTTCATTGTGGGGCCTTTGTTTGCATAGCACTCTGCAATGTAGAGGTTGTCACGGTTCATACCGTTGTTGTTCTCGGCATTAGCAATCGCTGATTCCAATAATTTTTTGATTAATGATGACGCATATCTGGGATTGTAGGTCAGAATACCAAGTGCAGTTGTAACGTCCTTTCCTCTGATGGCGTCGAGTACAAAACATGCTTTAGAAACAGATACTCTAGCGTAAGATAGCTTAGCAGAGGGTCTGGTATCCTTATTTGCATTTCTTTCTCTTTTGATCTGGGATCTATGTCCTTTTGCCATTTGGATGTACCTCCTTTCAAACTATCCTATCTTACTTAACCTTTGATTTCTTCTCGTCTTTGCCGTGTCCTCTGTAAGTTCTGGTACTAACGAACTCGCCGAGCTTGTGTCCTACCATGTCTTCCGTGATGTATACGGGAACATGCTTTCTTCCGTCATGAACCGCGATCGTGTGACCTACAAAAGAAGGGAAGATCGTGGAACGACGTGACCAGGTTTTGATTACCTGTTTATTGTTTGACTCATTCATGGCGTCTACTTTCTTAAGTAAACTCTCATCAGCGAACGGGCCTTTCTTTAATGATCTTGCCATTTTATTTCCTCCTGCTATTTGATCGTGCTGCCGTCACGGCGTCTTACGATAAGCTTGTTTGATCTGTTGTTCTTCTTTCTCGTCTTAAGACCGAGAGCAGGTTTACCCCAAGGTGTGCAAGGACCGGGACGACCGATACTTGTTCTGCCTTCACCACCGCCATGCGGATGGTCGTTAGGGTTCATGACCGAACCGCGGACCGTAGGTCTGATGCCCATGTGACGCTTACGTCCTGCCTTACCGATGTTGATAAGGTTGTGATCCCCGTTTCCTACAACACCGATTGATGCTCTTGCGATGATGGGAACCATTCTCATCTCTCCGGAAGGAAGTCGAAGTGTTGCATACTTTCCTTCTTTTGCCATAAGCTGTGCTCCGCCTCCGGCACTGCGGACAAGCTGTCCGCCCTTTCCGGGATAAAGCTCAATGTTGTGGATCATTGTACCTACAGGGATCTCGGTAAGAGGTAAGCAGTTACCTACTCTGATCTCGGCCTCAGGGCCGTTCATAACCTTCATTCCGTCGGTTAAGCCTTCAGGTGCAAGGATATATGCTTTCTCACCGTCTGCGTAGCAGATAAGGGCAATATTAGCCGATCTGTTGGGATCGTATTCGATTCCGATTACAGTTGCGGGTATACCGTCCTTCTGCCTCTTGAAATCGATGATCCTGTATTTTCTTCTGTTGCCGCCTCCTCTGTGGCGAACTGTTATCTTTCCCTGGTTGTTACGTCCTGAATTCTTCTTAAGAGAAGTAACAAGTGACTTTTCCGGCTCAGACTTTGTTATCTCAGCAAAATCAGAGCATGTCATCTGTCTTCTGGACGGTGTATATGGGTTATACTTTTTGATTCCCATGATTTTGTCTCCTTTTTAAATAATTATCAGGTATTTATCCTATAAATTCAGCAAATTAAAGCCCTGTAAACAGCTCAATATCTTTGCTGTCCTCGGTAAGTGTTACGATCGCTTTCTTGGACTTGGCTGTTCTTCCGAATACCATTCCGCGTCTTTTCTTCTTGCCGTCAAGATTCATTGTATTGACGGATCTTACCTTTGTTCCGTCAAACATTTTTTCAACAGCTTCCTTGATCATTGTTTTGTTTGCTTCAGGGTGTACAAGAAACGTGTACTTCTTTTCACCCATACCTGCCATACTCTTCTCGGTAACTACAGGCTTTAAGATCACGTCATAGTAGTTGATTGCTGCCATTATGCGTACACCTCCTCAATCTTGGCTACGGCATCCTTTGTTGCAATGACCGTAGAGTACTTCATTATGTCATAGGTGTTGATCGTATTGATGGAAGCCGTGATAACTCCGGGAATGTTTCTCGCAGAGAGGATCACGTTCTGATCATCATCCGCCAATATTACAACTGCCTTTGAAACCTTAAGGTTGTTAAGAACCTGTGCAAACTGCTTGGTCTTTATCTCATCAAGCTTAAGTTCGTCAAGTACAAAGAACTTTTCCTCCTGAACGCGGGATGAAAGTGCGCTCTTAAGAGCCGCTCTCTTTTCCTTCTTGTTAAGCTTGAATGAATATTCTCTCGGTACCGGCGCGAATACAACTCCGCCGCCTGTCCACTGGGGTGATCTTGTTGAACCCTGTCTTGCATGACCGGTTCCTTTCTGTCTCCAGGGCTTTCTTCCGCCTCCGGATACCTCACCGCGTGTCTTGGCTTTCTGTGTGCCCTGACGATTGTTGGCAAGCTGTTGTACTACAGCCATATGAACAAGATGTTCGTTGACCGGAGCGCCGAATACGGCATCGGAAAGTTCCATCTTGCCGACTTCCTTGCCTTCCATATTGTAAACAGATACGTTAGCCATCTGTATGTTCCTCCTTTCCACAGGTCCTTACTTATTTAGCGACCTTTACACTCTCTTTAACAGTAATCAATGCCTTCTTCGGTCCGGGAACAGCTCCCTTAACAAGCAGCAGGTTCTTGTCTGCATCAACGCGGACAACTTCAAGATTCTGAACCGTTACTTTAACGCCGCCCATCTGACCGGGCATTCCTTTTCCTTTGAATACTCTTGAAGGTGAGGAACATGCACCGTTTGAACCCTGATGACGATGGAATTTTGAACCGTGCTTCATGGGTCCTCTGTGCTGACCGAGTCGCTTGATCGTACCCTGGAATCCTTTTCCCTTTGAGATCGCAGATGCATCAATCTTGTCACCTACTTCAAAGATGTCAGCTTTAATCTCCTGAGCTACCTGATATTCATCACTGTTTTCGAAGCGGAACTCTCTTACAAATCTCTTCGAAGAAACTCCTGCTTTATCGAAGTGACCTTTGAGGGGCTTGTTAACACCGTTTCTGTGAACGATCTCTTTCTTGCCCTTAGCATCCTTGTTTACAATGCGGTCCTTCTTATCAATGAAGCCTACCTGAACTGCCTTGTAACCATCATTTTCTTCTGTCTTAACCTGTGTAACCACGCACGGACCTGCCTCAAGCACGGTTACCGGAATGAGTGCTCCGTCTTCATCGAAGATCTGAGTCATTCCGACTTTTGTTGCCAAAATAGCTTTCTTCATTTTTGCCTCCTTCATAATGTTCAGCGGAATATGCTGTAAGGAGGGATCCCACGCAGTGGGAAGATTCCTTACTGCACGGCGAGCCCCCATCGACGAAGTCGATTTTAATGGCGAGCCTCCTTTGCACATTCATAAACGCTGAGGTTCTATTTGTTCTTCATTTTAATGTCGATATAAACACCTGCAGGCATCTCAAGCCTTGACAGCGAATCTACCGTCTTCTGGGTAGGTGTGAGAATATCGATCAGACGCTTATGCGTCCTCTGCTCGAACTGTTCACGGCTGTCCTTATACTTATGAACGGCACGGATGATCGTAACTACTTCCTTTTTAGTAGGAAGAGGTACCGGCCCTGAAACCTCGGATCCGTTCTTCTTGACAGTTTCGATGATCTTCTTTGCTGCGTCATCAATGAGGACATGATCATATGCCTTCAATGTGATTCTCATTACCTGTGTTGCCATAAAAAAAGTCGCCTCCTTTTCGCACTTTGTAGAGATAAGTGAGACAAGCGGTGACTGTACACTCTCCCGTGTGTGTCCTAAATCTTCTCGGACTGCACGGCTACTTTTCCTTTTTAACAAGGACGGTCGCCCATTAAGAATCGCCTACGGCGATGGGGGCTCCCGGTGTAGCAAGGCATCCTCCCACTTCGTGGGTCCCTCCTTGCAACATAGTGTCCAGTGACTTGTCGCCAGTTTTCTAACTTGACATTCGCTCCGCCGAATTATCTGTGCCCTTGTACAAGAGCCTTTAGTAACCTCGGGTTCACAGCTATCAATGTCACAGCAATGACGAGTATACAACAGCAATTTTGTCATTTCAAGAACTTTTTTCCCGGATTTGATATGATTTTATCAAAAAATTGTATTTTTTTAGATACAATGGTGTTGGCACCACCACAGACCACAATATATTGGAAATAACAGCTTGACAGACCTGGCTATCTGTATTATTGTTCTATTGTATTAGTGTGTTAATACAGTAATGTTAACAACAACACACTAAGATTCTTACTTATTAAGAGAGGAGAACATCAATGTCATGGAATCTGGATTCTGATCGCCCGGTTTTTGTTCAGATAATTGAACATATGGAGCTGGACATCGTATCCGGGACGCTTCCTCCCGGAGCCAAAGTTCCGAGTGTAAGGGAACTTGCATCGGAAGCTGCGGTAAACCCGAATACGATGCAGAGAGCATTAAGCGAAATGGAGCGCAGGGGGCTGATGCATACCGAGCGAACGAGCGGACGGTATGTTACCGAAGACGAGGCCACAATAGAAGCTCTTAAGAAAAACATTGCCTACGGCGGAGTTAACAGTTTCCTTTCGCAAATGAGAAAAATCGGGCTTGGCAAAGAAGAAATATTGGAACTTATCAGGGAAAACTATGAGGAGGGATCATGAGTTCATTATTAAAAGTAAACTCGCTTACAAAGAAATACGGTAATATTACAGCACTCAACAATCTTAGCTTTGAACTTGAGAGCGGACATATCACGGGGCTTCTCGGACCTAACGGAAGCGGCAAAACGACTCTTATCAAAATAATATGCGGTCTTCTGGTGCCAACCGCCGGTGAAGTTACCGTAAAAGGAAATCCAATCGGAGTTGAAAGCAAAAAAATAATATCTTATCTGCCCGACACTACTTACCTGAGCAAATCCGCATCGGTTGAAGGAACTATCAACTATTTCAAAGATTTTTATGAGGACTTTGATACTTCCCGTGCATACGATATGCTGGGGAAGCTCGGTATTGATCCTCGCGCAAAACTAAGAACCCTGTCAAAGGGCACGAAAGAAAAAGTCCAGCTTATTCTTGTTATGAGCCGCAGAGCTGACCTGTATATACTCGACGAGCCTATAGCGGGGGTAGATCCGGCTGCAAGAGACTACATACTGGATACGATAATCACCAACTATGACGAAAACGCCTCTATACTCATATCGACTCATCTGATATCGGATATCGAAAACATTCTGGACGAGGTAATCTTTCTCAAGCAGGGGAATCTGGTCCGCCAATCTTCAGTCGATGAGATCAGAAGCAGTGAGGGCAAATCGGTAGACGGTTTATTCAGGGAGGTGTTCAAATGTTAGGAAAACTTGTAAAGCATGATTTTATCGCTACTTGGAAATTGCCTGCCGCATTAGACGTGCTGGTGATCGCGCTTGGAATAATGACTGGATTAATGATACAGTTAATCCCTCATGTAGAGGACTCGATGGGCATAGGTATTTTCATGCTCTCATTTATAGGTGTATTCTACATAGGTATCATTGCTGCCAATGTCGTTACTATAATACTTATTGTCATGAGATATTACAGGAACCTTTATACACCCGAAGGATATCTGACATTCACTCTGCCTGTCAAAACGGACATGATCGTCCATTCAAAAGTCATTACCGGAACTGTGTGGATGTTTCTGTCCTATATCTGTACGGTCATATCTATCCTGATAGCCGGATCAGGTTTTATCAGGGCATTTGATGTTCCGGGTAATGAGCTCCGTGAATTCTTAAGAGAAGTTTTCACCCTGTTCGGAGCAAACAGTCCGGGATTTATAGTTGTCATCGTGCTTACATTTCTGATAACGCCTGCTGCCTCAACACTGTGTATGTATTTCTGTGTAAGTATCGGACAGCTTTGGCACAGTCACAAGATACTTGGTACGGTGCTTTGTATTATCGGTATCTATATCATTAATCAGATATTTTCACAGGTGTCATTCTTTGCATCAGGATTCTGGGGAATCATGACAAACCCCGGTGCAGACATCGATGCCTCCTTCGGCGGAATCTACCTGCGGATGCTTATCATATTACTGATCTTCACAATGATTGAAAGTGCGATTTATTATGCGGTATGTCTTATCATCAACAGGAATAAAGTCAACCTCGACTGATACATGAGATAAACCATATTATAAGGTACAAAAAATGCAGCGGAACATTCCGCTGCATTTATATTTCCAAAACTTAGCCGGTTCCCATTAACCCTCAGCCTTAACCTCATCAAATTCCTTCGTGATCTCCTCGGAAGGCGCTTTTGTGCAAAGAGACGCAACAACTATCGAAATTAAGCTTACGAAAAATCCCGGAGCCAGGGAATACAGTCCTGTGACAGAGCCTATTGTGGAGCCTGACATAAGAGGTATGTAATCCCATATGATTATTGTAAGTGCGCCTGTAATAATTCCGGCGAATGCACCGTAGAAGTTTGTTCTTCTCCAGAAGAGTGAGCATAGTACCAAAGGCCCGAACGCTGCTCCGAATCCTGCCCATGCATCCGATACAAGCTTCATGACCGAGCTGTCCGGATTCCATGCAATTACAAGTGCGATAACGGCAACTATGATCGTAGCGAGACGGCCCACATTCAGGACTTTTGATTCATCAGCATCTTTTCTGACTATACCCTTGTAAATATCCTCCGATACTGCGGATGACGCAACAAGCAACTGGGAATCAGCGGTTGACATTATGGCTGCAAGGATAGCAGCTATGAACAGCCCTGCAAGCAGTGCCACATTCATATCCTGAGTAAATACTTTCTTAATCATCTCAATGAAAACTTTCTCCGAATCCTCAAGTACTCCTTCGCTTGCTGCAAGGTATGCTCTTCCGAGTACACCGATAAAGCAGGCAAAGCCAAGGCCCAGAATTACCCAGAGTATAGCGATCGATTTGGATTTCTTCAGCTCCTGTTTGTCTTTGATCGCCATAAATCTTACGAGAATATGAGGCATTCCGAAATATCCGAGGCCCCATGCAAGGGATGAGATGATCGAAACCGCAGAAATATTGGTTCCGTTCTCCATTACCGGATTAAGGAACGTAGATGAATCAACTCCGGTAGAAGCAAGATTTGCTCCGAAGTTTGACGGTCCCATGATCGCAAAAGCTATAAGCGGAACAGCAAGTACCGCAACAAGCATGAGCAGACCCTGGATAAAGTCGGTAGTACATACGGCAAGAAATCCTCCCATAAATGTATATACAAGAATAACTACCGCAACTATGATCAAAGCCAGATGATAATCAACCCCGAATACCGAATTGAAAAGTTTGCCACCCGATGCAAATGCCGAAGCTGTATAAACCACAAAGAAAAGAACTATTACAGCCGATGATGTGCCGAGCAAAATCTTCTTATCATCCCTGTAACGGTTAACGAAGAACTCCGGCAGAGTAAGGGAATTGTTTGCGTGAATCGTATATTTACGAAGGGGACCCGCAATAAACAACCAATTGGCAATAGTTCCGAGCGTTAGTCCGATTCCTATCCATACCTGCCCTGTTCCCATTGCATAAATGCTTCCGGGAAGCCCCATAAGCATCCACCCGCTCATATCGGATGCTCCAGCGGAAAGAGCGGCAACAAAGCCGTTAAGTGAACGGCCTCCAAGGAAATAATCCTCTGAATTGTTGTTCCTTCTCATAAACATCGCACCGATAAAAATCATAAGCAGCAGATATACCGCTATCGCGATCATGATCCAGATCATTGAAGATGTAGTCATAATTATTCCTCCTCATTCTTTTATTGAGAGCCACGTCATTTAGAATCTCCTTCGCTCCCAAAGATTATATTATCAGGCAGTGTACCTGCCGGATGCTCCACATGGAAGTACAAGGTTATTGCTCTTAACCGGAAGACCAACTTCGTCAGCTTCAACGCTTCCTCCAAACCGGTTAACAAAAACAATATTCATCATATATGAAAGAACCGCAGGCTGCAATCCCGTCGTATAGGAATTGACAAGAACAAACAACGGCCTGTCGGCTAATATATCCGCTGTCTTCTCAAGAAGAGAAAAAACACAGTCCTCAAGTTTCCATATCTCGCCTTTGGGGCCTCTCCCGTACGAAGGTGGATCCATGATGATCGCATCGTACTTATTACCACGTCTTATCTCTCTGTCCACAAATTTAACGCAGTCATCCACAAGCCATCTGACAGGAGCATTCATAAGGCCGCTTGCTTTTGCGTTCTCCTTTGCCCAGCCTACCATTCCCTTTGCGGCATCGACGTGAGTGACCTTTGCTCCTGCCGCTGCAGCCGATATTGTCGCGCCGCCGGTGTAGGCAAACAGATTGAGAACGTTTATTTCCCTGTCGGGATCCTTGGCAAGCTCTTTTCTTATGATAGAAGAAAACCAGTCCCAGTTTGCCGCCTGCTCCGGAAATAGTCCGGTATGCTTGAATGCAAACGGTTTCAGGCAAAATGTCAGTTCTTTGTACCGGATCGTCCATTCATCGGGAAGATCGAAAAACTCCCACTCGCCTCCGCCTTTATTTGATCTGTGGTAGTGTCCGTTCGGCCGGCTCCAGCGCTTATCCGTTCTTGGTGTGTTCCAGATAACCTGCGGATCGGGGCGGACAAGGAAGTATTCTCCCCAGCGTTCAAGCTTTTCTCCGCCGCTCGTATCTATCACTTCATAATCTTTCCAGTTGTCTGCTATAAACACTTGCTTACTTCCTAGCTTAATAAGGAGTGTCGCGCATTAAGAGTCGCTTTCAGCGACAGGGCGCTCCACGTGTAGACAGGTTCTTCCCGCTTTGTTTCACAAATCGGGTCCCTCCTATCTACATTACATAAACCAATAATACCCAAATGCTATTTGCGCGACGAGTTTGACTATCCACTGTGCGATCATAAGCCCAAGAAATACATACAAGTATTTCACAACAGCCCCGTCCCTTGATTTTCCGATACCAAAGAAAGCATACAAGGTACATCTTATCATAAAGACTACATAAACCAGTATTCCGAATAGAAGCGGCGGATAGTCATAAAGGCTTGTTAAGAAATCTCCCCGGAGCAGCGCCCGAAGCGAGCGCGTTCCTCCGCATCCTGGGCAGCATAAATGGGTCACTTTGTTGAATACACACGGGTATTTGAACGCCAGTATGTTGATCCCCGTACAAAAGTAAAGCAGCACTGCTGCAATACCTATGCCCAGTGCTACTATACCAAGTTCATACAAAACCCTATCCGTATTGCCAAGTCTATTCTTAATTGTCCTGAATTCTTTCAATCATATCCTCCACAGCATTAGGATCCATTGAATTAATTGTTTCACCCATAACAGCTCCGACGATCAAAATGATAACGGAAACAAGAAGTCCCGCACCACCGCAGACGATACCGGCTATTGCCATTCCCTTTGCGTTCTCCTGCTTGTTGATTGAAATAATACCAAGTACGATTGCTGCTACCGCCACAATTATCGAAAGCCATCCGCAGCAGCTGCATACGAGAGATACTATACCGCACACAAGCGAAATGATCGCAAACACTTTGGAATCATTTACAGGTTCCGCATATGTCTGGCTGGTTGTATAATCCGTTGTGTCTCCTGCCGTCTCGTCTATCGTCTCAACATTTTCAACAGTTTCTACTGTCTCTGTTGTTTCTGTTGTCTCAAATCCGTTGTTATCATATTCACTCATTAATAATTTCCTCCGTAAAAGAATGATTTCTCTGTTGCTTTATCAAATTAAAGCGCTATACATATCAAGAATTATAATGTATCGGATATGTTAATGCAAGACGTATTCTTAATATAATCAAATAACGCATCCGTAATATCCGTTCCGGTTGCCTCTTTGAGTCCCCTGAACTGTGCATTGGAATTAACTTCGCATAATACCGGCTCATCGTCTGCACCAAACAGGATATCAACTCCGGCAAAATCAAGTCCCAGCTTATGTACTGCCGTTACAGCCATCTTCTCCTGCTCTTTGGTTATTTCATGCCTTCCCGCACTTCCGCCGTTAGCTATATTGGAGCGAAAATCATTTGCATTGCTTCGTACCATCGAAGCTACTACCCTATCCCCTACGACATATGCACGAATATCCCTTCCCCTGCTCGTATCTATGAATTCCTGCGCAATACATTCTTTGCCTTCTATATGCTTTAATATGTCATGCGCCTGTGTCCGGCTTCCGGCAAGGTAAACCTGACCTCCGTAAGATCCGTAGCATTCTTTGATAACATAAGGATACCCGAGATTGTCTCCAAGAAATGTCTCAAATTCAAACGAAGTATATCCTACCGTCTCAAATGTCATCGGGATCTTGAAAGTCTTCGGTGTTCGCACCACGCCTTCCAATTTTTCAAACGTTAATGCCTTGTTGTCACAATACTCAATTGATGCGGCACTGTTGAACAGACGGTGCCCTTCCCTCTCAAGTGCGCGTCCAAGAAACACATCCTTGTTCCAAAAAAGTATAAACCCCGCTTCCGACAGCTGTTCTGACACTTTGGGAGATGAACATTTAACCTTCCCGTCTGCCATATCAACAAAATAATCGGCATTAACCGACCTATTCATTTCCAATCCTGCTCTTTTTGCACCAAGGAGCAGAGCATCATAGGTTGCTGTGACTGCTTCCGTGTTCAAAAACGCATTTACTATAAGAAGTCCTTTGATCATACTGCCTTCTCCACGGGTACTTTACTCTTTCCTGCGATCACTCGAAGAACATTCGCTGCTGCAAATGCGACGACCATCAAAACCGAACCCGCAAGTATCTGATATGAATATGCTATATCCGCAGGCAAAAGAGGTGCTACGAATATTCCGGCTGTATTTATCACTACATGCAGCAGAAATGTTGCCAAAAATCCGAACAGACTGTCCGGTAATATCGTATTATGATTGTTACGATATATGATCGGACAATAATTAAAAACACAGCCTATGACAAGACCGATAACAAATCCATAGACCCGTTGTATCGTTAATGTATGATACAGACCAAAAAGTGCCGCCTGAATGATATTAGCCGCCCAAAACGGAAGGACCATTTTGCCTGCCCGTAAAAAAATCAATCTGAAAACTATCTCCTCAAACAGGGGAGCGACAAATATTATATTGGTAAGTTGTTTAGGTTCGATAGTCCTGATATAATCCATAAAATCACTGTATTCGAGTGCGGCAGATGCCGTTGCGGATACATCACTTGATCCCATAATATTTACAGCGGCGTTTACAAGGTAAGCGCCGCCGATCTGAAGCACAAGGCCAAGCAATATAAGTGATAATATGTTAAGTACCGCCATAAGAGCGCTTCTGACTCTCGGATTAGTTTCCATCGCTCTCCCTTACTATCTTATCTTCCGGCAAGACCTTTAACAGACATTCCTCAAGGTCAATTCCTTTGACAGGTTTACTGATATAGGATACAAATCCCTCCGACAGATACATCTCCTGCGCTCCCACAAGCGCATTTGCGGTTAAAGCTACAACCGGTGTATCGGTATTGAGTCCGTCCGCCTGCTCTCTGATTCTGTGAAGTGCCTCTATTCCGTCCATTATCGGCATCATATGATCCATAAGTATCACATCATATCTCTTCATCAGAGTATACTTCAAACACTCATCCCCGCTTGCTGCAAGGTCGATCTGTATTCCGGTATTCTTCAACAGCAGCCTTACAACATTAAGATTCATCTTAACATCATCAACAACCAGTATCCTTGCATGGGGCGCTGTAAATTTGTCCTTCTTATCGGAAGAGTCTGTCGAATCGCTATCTGATGAAGACGTCTCACCTCTTTTATTAAGCCTTTCATCGAAATGTCCTACCGTACCCTTGTCCGCAATCTTCTGAGGTATGGTAACGGTGAACGTCGAACCTTCATAGAGCACGGAGTCTACTCCTATAGTACCTCCCATCATATCGGTAAACTTCTTGGTGATCGACAGCCCCAGCCCGGTTCCTTCAATGTTCCTGTTTGTCTTTTCATCTATACGCTTGAATGAATCGAACAGATATTTCTGATCGTCTTCAGATATTCCTATACCGGTATCCTTAACGGATATGATCAGGTTAATGTTATCTTCATCCGTATTCTCAAAATCAAATTTTAAGGTTACGGAGCCATCCTTTGTGTACTTGACCGCATTCGTCAGCAGATTCATGATTATCTGTCGGATCCTGACTTCATCTCCGTAGAGAAACGCCGGAATACCCGGGTCATTTTCTATCGCAAACTTCAGATCCTTCCTCTTGGCTCTCATATAGATCATGTTATAACAATCGTTCATGATGGAGAACATTTCATATTCAACAGGGTGAAGCTCCATCTTCCCGGACTCTATCTTGGAAAAATCAAGTATATCATTTACGAGCGACAGAAGCTGATGTCCCGCACTGTCGATGTTATTTGCATACTCGAGTATCTGTTTATCCTTGCACTCGCGAAGTATCATCTCATCCATTCCAAGAACGGCATTTATAGGTGTTCTAATCTCGTGGGACATATTCGCAAGGAAGCTTGATTTTGCCTCACTGGCAGATGCAAGCCTTAGGTTCGCCTCTTCCAGTTCCTCGTTAAGCTCACGCAACGCTTCATCGATTTCCCTAAGTGCCATTGCCTGTTTCTCATATACATACGTCTGGTATTTGAATATACTCCCGAATATGATCGTAACAAATGCGAATGCAATACTCGTATCCGTGATCTCATCGTTACGATTGGCCAGATATGATACATATTGGGGATATACTTTCTCTACATGAAGACACCCCGTAAACAATACAAAGTTTACAAGCGAAATGACAATTCCCCATTTTACATCTACCAGAAGCCATGTGAAAATCGCGCCGAACAGCATCCACATAACGATTCCGGTCCCATATCCGCCACATGCGAAATACATGATGGGAAATACGATTATATTGCCTACAACAGCTATGACGATGGGTGGCACCGGTGAATCCGGAAAACGGTTTGTCCAATACAGGACAACTGCTATGACCAGAAGCATCAAAAACTGTGTCAGGATTCCCCACAAACCGGTTCCAACCGCAACAGACACAATAACACCCGGGAACTGCACCAGAAGTGCACATCCCAGGATCACATTAACAAGTTTATGCCTGATAGTAAGTTCGTCTCTGAAAAAATAGCCGAAGATCTTCTTAAGATAGTTCATATACTGCTCCGATATTATCTGTCAGTATATTATTTTACTACTTAATCCGCTTTGCGACAACAACGAGTCTTCCGTTGTCTACATGATATGCACATACCGAAAGTGTCAGGAATTCATCCCCGTATGCGGCATCAACTCCCGTGTCATACATCGACATACTTTTGATGTTTTTGTAAAAATCATTGAATTCTTCTTCCGTGTCCGCATTAAAGAACTGATAATACTTGAATACGTCATCACTCTTTTTGTATACCTGGCTTAAGAATACCGCACAGATCTCATATTCCCTTTCCTCATAAAGGCTTGAGAACTTAATCCTGGAATGACTCTTCTCGTATGTCTGGTCCCTGTATTTATCAAGTCCCCCGAACATAGTTCCGTTCTTCATGTTATGTCCGTGAAGTATGATATTGGTGGACGGTATACTTCCGTCATCATAGTTATTCGCTTTTGTTCCGGTCCCTATAACCGAATCCGTATCGGCTATGATACATCCGTATGCACTGAACTTGCCGTCAAAATCACGGTTAAGGTAATACTGTTCATCGGATGGAGTCTGCATAACAGGATAGTCTATGACTGTTCCGTCAATAGATAACCATCCGGCTGTATCCGGATTTATGCCGTGTACTTCTTCCATCATCTGTGTCATATCTGCAGTCTGTACAGGCACAGGTTCTGCCTGATCGGTATCTTCTGCAAAATCCGATGCGGTAGATGCTACATCATTTATGACAGTCGGAGATACGTTCTGAAGTGCTTCCGTAAGGTTATCCCTTGTAGCGGCATAGGCACTGCCCATATATCCCATACGGT
>DFGA01000015.1 GCA_002371615.1 Lachnospiraceae bacterium UBA3762
TCTCAAAATATTTTGCTATCATAAGAATATCTGTCGCCTCTTCACCTTCACATGGATTATTTCGAATAAGGTCAATAATATCTTTTTTGGCATCCAGGAACAGATTATCTACGATATCATCATGCTCTATGACCTCTCTTGCCTTATCCGCATCTTTTTCAACATAAGCCTCAATACTGTGGTTAAGCATTATCATAGTTTCTGATGCCATCTTTGATACGTGCTCAAACTTATCAATCCGGCTGTTATTCCCCATTAGAATTGTCATTTCAGAAATATCAGCTGCATGGTCTCCGATTCTCTCCATATCGGTTACCATTTTCATTGCGGCTGTAACTGTGCGCAGATCTTTTGCTACCGGTTGCTGTTGTATCAAAAGATTAAAGCAAATACCCTCTATCTTCTTTTGTAAATGGTCCACCACGGTATCATTTTCCATGATTGCCCTTGCTTTCTCCACATCTCGCTTTATCAGGGCTTCAATAGCTTCATTTATGGCTCGTATTATCTGATTTCCCATTTCTATCATTTCAATATTAAGTTCTATAAGTTGTTCATCAAACCTGCTTCTCATGGCATTTTCCTTTCTTCATCAACCAAATCTTCCCGTAATATAATCCTCTGTCCGCTTATCCTTTGGATATGAAAATATCTGCTTCGTTTCACCATACTCCACCATATCTCCGACCAGAAAAAATGCTGTATAGTCGGAAACTCTTACTGCCTGCTGCATATTATGCGTTACCACCACAACCGTGTATTTCTTCTTTAAATCTTCCATCAGATCTTCTATCTTGGTCGTGGATATCGGATCCAGCGCTGATGTCGGTTCATCCATCAAAAGAATCTCAGGTTCTACTGCTAAAGCTCTCGCAATACATATTCTCTGTTGCTGACCACCGGATATTGACAATGCTGATTTTTTCAGCCTGTCTTTAACCTCATTCCAAATAGCCGCCCCCTTCAAACTTTCCTCAACGATCTTATCCAATATTTTTTTATCTTTGACCCCATGCACCCTTGGACCATAAGCCACATTATCATAGATACTCATAGGGAACGGATTTGGCTGTTGGAAAACCATTCCCACCTTCTTCCTAAGCAAAGTAGTATCTATGTCCTTTGAATAAATATCTTTGCCATCTATTTCCACCGTCCCTGTAATTTTCACGCTATCCACCAGGTCATTCATTCTGTTTATGGTCTTTAGAAAAGTAGATTTTCCGCATCCTGAAGGGCCTATAAAAGCTGTGATTGCTTTTTCTTTTATTTCCATACTTACATCCTTAAGGGCATGATTTTCGCCATAATAAAGATTTAAGTTTTTTACTGATATCTTTGTATTTTTCATTACTATTCCTTTCCGGTCACATCAAAATGTTTTGTAATCGCCTTAGTACCAAGATTGATTCCTAAAACAATTATCAGAAGTACAACTGCTATTCCAAATGCAGTTTCAAAATCGCCTTCGCTTGTTGCTGAAAGATACATCTGAATTGTCAGTGTTCCGCCGGATTGGAATGGTTTTTGAAAGATTCCCTCAAATCCTTTTGGTAAAAGCTTTGCGCTTCCGGCAGTAAACAGGAGCGCTGCGGATTCACCTACAATTCTTCCGATTGCAAGTATGGCTCCTGTAATGATACCCGGCATTGCGCTTGGAATCAGAATTGTACGGATCATATACCACTTTCCGCTTCCAAGGCCTATTGCTCCATTGCGATAAGTATCAGGTACTGTCTTTAATGCTTCCTGTGTATTTCTTGTTATGAGCGGCAAAACCATAATAATAAGTGTGAGTGCTCCTGTTAAAAGAGAGTAGCCAAGTCCTAATCTTTCACCAAAGAACACACTGCCGAATAACCCAAAGATGATTGATGGAATCCCGGATAATGTTTCGGTTGCATATTCGATGATGGTCACAAATTTTCCGGGTTTCGCATACTCATTCAGATAAATAGCGCTTCCAACTCCGACAGGTGTAGCGATAAGCATTGTTATCACTATAATGATCAGGGTATTCACTATGTTTCCCGCTATACCGACAGTTCCCTTCAGGACACTTGTAACCGATGTTAAAAACGACCAGCTTACAGTAGACACGCCTTTTATCATCACATATACTATGATCAGAAGAAGTAACAGGACAGAAAATGCTGAGCATACATAAATCACCAATCTGATACCGAAATCTTTAATCTTCCTCATATTAATCACTATTATCTTCTCCTGTCTTCCTTGCCTTTAATAAAACAAAATTCACAAGCATTATGAAAACATACAGCACCATGCCAACAGTAAAAAGGACTTGTCTGTGTGTTCCACCGGCATATCCCATTTCACTGACGATCTGGGTTGTAAGTGTTCGTACAGAATTAAACGGAAGTGGTAAGTTCACAGTTCCTCCGGCAACCATATTTATTGCCATTGCTTCTCCCAGCGCTCTTCCTATACCAAGTACCACCCCCGTTAATATTCCTGACCTTGCAGCCGGAATAACTGTCCTGAATATAGTCTGCTCCTTAGTGGCTCCAAGTGCCAGAGATGCTGCCCTTATATTATCCGATACCGCCTTAAGTGAAGATGTACTAACACTAATTACTGTAGGCAGTATCATAACTGCAAGCACGATAATTGCCGAAAGCATATTTGCACCGCCTGTATATTGGTGATTACTGTCCCCAGCAAACACCATTTTTTCAATATTAAATATAACCGGATTTAGTACCAGCATTCCGATCAGACCATAGATAACTGACGGTATAGCTGCAAGAAGCTCTACTGCGCCTCCAACAACAGCGCCTTCCTTCTTACCGGCCATCTCAGATAGAAAAACAGCCGTAAGTAATCCTATCGGAACACCAATAAGAATTGCAGCCAGCGTACCAACAATTGAAGTTAAAATAATGTAACATATGCCATATGCCGGACTATTTGCAGTAGGCTTCCATACAGTTCCAAACAGCAGGTCAAGAACCCCGACTTCTTTTAAAGCCGGAGTTCCTTTGATGAACATATATATCGTAATCGCACATACTGCAAATATAGCTGCTACAGCACAAATCAGGAAAACCATTTTTGCTGTTTTTTCTATAAATGCTTTTTTATTCATAATGTTCCCCTTACTGTGGAACAATAAGTCCAACCTTTTTGATAACTTCCTTGCCCGCATCCGAACCAATGTAGGCGAACCACGCCTTCACTGCTTCACTTTGCTCACCGATTTCTCCGGTTGTCGCCATTACAAATGGTCTCTGAAGGATATAATTTCCCGCAAGTATCTGTTCTTCTGATGGCTCTACTCCATCAAGCTTAAGACCAATTACAGAAGAATCCACTACATCAAGTGAAACATAACCGATCGCCCCGGGTGTAGATGCAACCTTAGCCAAAACAGCCCCCGTAGAATCCAGCTCTTGCGCATATTTACAACAATCCTCTATCTCTAACAGTTCCTCAAATGCATCTCTTGTTCCGGATCCTGCCTCTCGACCTATTACCACAATTGGCATGTCTGCTCCGCCTAAATCACTCCAGTTAGTAAGCTCGCCTGTATAGATTTTCGATAAAGTTTCTGCTGAAATATCTGTTACACTGTTATTCTTTTCTGTGATAACTGCAATTCCATCAATTGCAACTATATTTTCCACTAATCCATTTGCTTTTTCTTCATCCTTCAATCCTCTTGAAGCGTTGCCTATATCCACTGATCCCGCAGCCAAAGATTCAAGACCGGCACCGGAACCGGTATATTCAACCGTAACGGTTACCCCGGGATTATCAGCCATAAAACTTTCTGACAATGCTTCACATAGCTTTTCCATTGACGTTGAACCGGCAAGCGTTACCTTCCCATCTAAAGCTTCGCCTTCGGAAGTCTTTGAACCACATCCCGTAATCGCTGCAGCCATTAAACACACAGCCGAAACTACTGCAAAAATTCTTTTTTTCATAATAATTCCTCATCTTTCTATCGATTTTCGTACCTTGTTTGTCACAACACATTCAGTTTATCTTTGCTATGTAAAATACATCATCATTCTCAGGTAAAACCTTGGTAAAACTTATGCAAATTCGTGATTACATAAATAAATTAGCCCACCAAATAATCCTATAAACATCGCTGGATAGCCCATAAAACAAATAAGCCACTCTATTCCCGGAAGAAATATTCTTCCTATCAAAAGCCATAATCCGGCACCGATCAAGATATTTGCGACAGCCAATATCCAAAGGAACACTTTTGCTTTCACATCTTTTCTAGCTTCAAGACCATTTATAACATTCCATAATTGCTTCATATGATTCACCTCCACGATACAAATGTTAAATATGGCCGGTAAAATCAAATAACATGATTCTGTAAAAAGAACGTAAAAAATGGGCATTAGAATTTACGATCTAACACCCACCGGTTTAGTACTATTTCATCTGGATTTATAATACAAAAATAGATGTGCACAAAAATGTACATTTCAGTCTTTCTTTTATCCTCCCACATGAGATACATATAAATCTGAAATCTAAAATCAAGTTTTGAAATATTACACCATTATGACGTTAAACAATTCATCCCAACTTCTGTATCATATGTGTTGTTCCTAGATTCCGAGCCGGAAGGCAGTACTCCTGCCACCCCGCCGGGCGGGGCTTGCCCTTGACGGGTTCTGAAAGAAACGCCATGATGTGCTATCCCGATGAGTGTGAAAAGAGTTGTTCCTGAGTTCCTCACCATCGGCAGCAACGCCTCTGCGTTTCTTTCAGGTTCAGTCAAGGGTGGCGGTAAACTACAGACTCAGCTCGTGTTGATGATGCGTTAAGCTATTTGAATGATTGTAATTCGTAGTGTAGTATTCCAGATTTGAGTCAATTACATCCTGATGGTCTGTCATATATCTTTGATCTACCTCTGCACTTGAATCATGCCCCTTCATTCCCAGATATCGAATAAGATTGAATAATTCCTGCTTTTTTTGTTGATCATGATCCTTTATAACATCTAAATTTTTCGCTATATCATCGGTCTTCCTCGAGTATCCGGACGCTATAACATCATTAGCAAGATCCTTATATTGGTACTCTTCGGTGAATATCGGACTCATCCGTCTTCCTGTGTCCATCAATAATTTTTCCAGATCCTTTATAGCCTCTACGATTATGTTTCTCCTTTCAAACAGCGTGGTCAGCTCCTCTTTTGATACTTTCATGTTGAATCTCTTTGATATATTTGAATCTCTGAATTTATTTCCGTATTCATTTACAAAAGTAATGTGTTTTCTCGAATCAGTCCAGTTCGTATCCCATCCCATTTTTTTCATATCACTTATAAAATCCTCTCTGTCTACACAGTAACTCATTGCCTGAGCACAACAGTGAGCACATTCTTTTAAATAACTTATGTCATAGCACTGAAATAGTTCATGTAGATATAGATCCCAACTTCTTCCTGTTGCGTCATTAATTAAATCATGCTCAAACGTCAGACCCTTCTCGGTTATAGTAAGTTCCCGCTCTTCACACAGCCTGTCCGTCTCGTGCTTCATTTCTTCGAGATCGTGCTTTGAAGAATGAAATTTATGTCCATCCTCAAAGTTCACGGAATTTATAATAAAATGCAAATGCAGATGGTCTTTATCCTGATGTACCGTTACCAGTGTCTGAAAATCATGAAAACACGCATCGGCATATTCTATACCAAAGTCCAGAACCTCCTCAGGAGTGATCTTCTCATCCTCATGAAATGAAACGATCACATGGTAGTACATCCTTCCGGTGTCTTTATTCCAAGTTTGTTTTTCCTCAAGAAATGCATCAAATACATTTTCCGGTGTAATCTCTTCCTCATCAAAAGGACCCTGCATAAAAATCAAATGATCAGGGATCTTCTCGTCTTTCATGACATAATCTATGATTCCTTTGAGTGCTCCGTGGGAATGACCTCCAGAGATAATCTTAGTAATTGCCAATTACTTACCGCCTCCTTCTTCATTTTGTATATCAGATCAATGTCCTTTCTCAGTTCATCGTATTTTTCAATTTCCTTCTTGGTATTAGCCAGTTTTGCAATCTGATTAATATTCGTTCCGATTTTGGCCAACTGGTAATCTATTGCCCGGATGTGTTCAAGTATCCCTTTGAACTGAGCGTAAGTATCTGCCCCGTAAATCCTGCTTCCAAGTGCAGCCTTGACCATATATGACTGTATGCTCTGACCGGACCTTTTAATCCGGGACATTAGCTGCAAATACTCTGCATCCGTAAATCTGACATAGACATTTCTGTTGCGTTTGCGCATATCTGCCTCTTTCCTGCCAAAAACTACTGCGGGGTACCAACCGGGGTTCCAAGGGGCGCAGCCCCTGGCAAGCTCGGAGAGCTGCCGCAGGCAGCCTCTCCGAAGCAAAGTGGCTTGCCACTTTGCGAAGCTTGCCTATCACCCCGAACGAAAAACCCAAAGCCTTTCATAGCTTATGTCTACGGGGTGATAGCTGACTTTGCATGCGCTAAAATAACCTTTTTGGCACCCGGTCAACAACCATATTGGAATCATTCGCAATTATCCCGGGTGCCGTTCATTTACCTGTCGCATGCAAAGTCAAGCATCTCGGCGGAAATAAGACTGTCATCGCAACCACTTACCTCCGGCACGTCAGTGCACTCTGCAGAATACCGCTCTTTAACGGTAACCAATCCTTCTCGCCTTATACCAGCAATAACGGCATTGGCTATCTTGCGGACAATCTCATCCGATATATCAGTTCCCGATGGTTTTGCTGATGACATCTTTTCTCTTCCGTCCGTCAGATAATGATGGATCGCCTCAGCAATGATTTTCGAATAAGGTATCTTATCATTGTTTCTTCTCAGATAATCATATGCTGCCATCTCCAGCTCATCATCCTTATGGAATCTCACATGGATACTTTCCGTTCTGTTTTCCATATCACATTTCCTTATTCCTCTTCATGACCTGCATGGCAAGATTGGCGTACCCGTTTGCATTTGCGTGAATATCATCAATGATGTTTACACCTGTCACAGACTCAATATCCGAAAAGTTTCTCATGATCCTCGCTCCTCCGCCAATCACATAAAGTGTTATAAGACCGGGCTTGAACCCGTTATTCTCTATCTTTCCTGTAAGTGTTCTGCAATATTCCTTGGCATCCTCAGCTATGATCTTTGTAAGTTCGCTTTCGGACCCGTCACATCCCTTAATGAGAAATTCATCAATGATGTCATCATCAAAATCTGTATGCAGGATGGATGAAATATCCCGCCTGATCTTTTCCTTGCATGTCCCGACTCCGTACTTTTCCGTATTGGTACTTCTCTCGATAGGTCGCATATCATTGATATGCATTGAATCAACTGTACCTGACCCGATATCGACGATCATATTTCTACCAGTCATGTTATATCTTCCGATCACAGCGGAAAACCCTTGTGGAAATACATAAGTTTCAATAATCTCGATGTGATAATCACGCTCCTTGTATGTCAGATCGATTACAGGGTTTCTCATGATATATTCCCTGAACTTTGCCTTTTCAGCACCTCCACACCACGTGAGCGGAAGTCCGACTGCCAGTATCACCGATACATTGGTAAATCCCCTGTATTCAAGTTCCTTAACAAGAGAAGCGATCGTCAGATAGTAGTGCTCCTCCGATCCGGTCTTGTCACTTGTAAACTCCATTCCGGATTCGCCAAAAACCACATACTTCCCGTCAAGTCTGTAATAATCTTTGGATACGATCGGTTCCCGATCACCGACACTTACTCCGCTTTTGATAATAGTGTTCTCGCTCTTTGTGTTTCCGTAACCGTTATCAATTCCTATAACAACATCCTTAATCTTTAAACTGCTCATTCTTTTATTCCTCTCTTTCTGTAAATAAACAATTAATCAACAACATAACGCCTCCAACCGGTTATAAAACTCCGGACTGTATTCTCTCTCCGAGAAACTGAAAAATCCTCCCCTCCCTTTTGATCTGATTGATTTGTTATTATTCATTTCTGTATTATTTATATAGTTATTATTTGTGGTGACTTTCTCAACCTCCTGAGATTGAAAATTTGATGTATCAAGAGATTGAATATCTCCACTCCCAGAGATTGAAGTAGTCAATTCCCGGGGATTGATTTTCTCAATGTCCGCAAAATTCTTAACAAAGATAATGTCTGCCCTGTTAAGACCCTGCTTTTTTCTCTCGATGAGTCCGATCCCCTCAAGTTCTTTAAGCATCTTAGTGACTGTAGTATTACAAACACCAAGATCTTCCATTATTGCTTTAACAGGATAAAAGATGTAGACTCTTCCCTCCTTGTCGAACCAGTTATTCTTCCGGGACAGCCTGGTACGGTCCATCATCATTCCATACAGTACCTTCGCGTCTATGGATATCTTCTTGAAATAGCTGTTTGTGAACATCAACTTCGGTATTGTATAAAAATGATATTTATGAACCTCATCCCCATAGAAGTACCCGAAGGTAATTCGTAAGCGCTAAATATTTCGGCGGATAGAAT
>DFGA01000019.1 GCA_002371615.1 Lachnospiraceae bacterium UBA3762
CAAGCTCGTTCATTCTCTGAAGCATCGAGTGAACTTCTGTAAGAGCACCTTCTGCTGTCTGTACTACAGAAACACCGTCCTGAGCATTTGCGGAAGCCTGTGTAAGTCCACGGATCTGGCTTCTCATCTTCTCACTGATTGTAAGGCCTGCTGCGTCATCTGCTGCACGGTTTACTTTGTAACCGCTTGATAACTTCTCTGTAACCTTCTTCTGAGAATCTGTCGTTACTCCTAACTGTCTGTTGGCGTTCATCGCCTGCATGTTGTGTTGTACTACCATATTTCATTCCTCCTTGAATTGTTGTATACAGCTTCCTTGCTGTACGTTAATGTGCTTGTAAAGGAATTAATTCCTTTACTTGTAATATATATCGGTGTCCTTTTCGAAAACTTAACCCCTTTTTTAAAAAATTTTTAAAATTCTTTAATCCGGAGCAAATCCCTTAAAATCAACCGATTTCTACTACGATCACATTATATCACTTATGTAACTCCATATAAATAGGTTACAATTAACAAAACTATCCCTTTGTTTTTGAGCATTTTAATCGTATACTATGTTTAATGTAATGATTTCGCGATGTCTGGATTCTCTTCTTTCTCAGACCTTGTCCGACATTGAATTCATTCTTGTAAATGATGCCTAAACAGACGGATCATACGATATTCTTCTAAATTATGAAAAAAATCTCCTGAAAAGATACTCGTAATTAACTGCGAGGTAAACCAGAGGGCTGGTGGAGCAAGAAATGTCGGACTGGATATGGCTTCCGGTGATTATATCGGTTTTGTAGACTCTGATGATTATATCAGACCTGATATGTTTGAATGTTTATACAACAAAGCTGTTTCAAATCGCCTCTGATACGTGATAACCGGATACGCTTTAGGCCTAATGTTAAGCTTGAAGATGCTGATTTTCTTCTTAAGGCTGTATTATCTGCACAAAGATTCGGCAATATTCATGAATACAAATACATCTATGATAACACAGGGGCTACAAATACTTAGAGTGTTCGTACAACAGAATCAAGTGAGTTTGATCATATATGCTCATTGCTTGAAGAGTATGGGCGAATTCTCAAAACTAACGATAAGGCCAAAGAATGCCAACAGGCAATCAAGGCAGCTATCCTTCACTTTTACAAGATGGGTATCTTTTGTTGCATTCATGACGACGGCTCAGAAATGAGTCGAAAAGATCTGACAAATCTGGTCAGGATACGAAATGCTAAAAACGGTGTCTTTACTAAAGGTTATGATAATCCCTATTTTCTGCAGACAACAAATGAGTATATCATTGACATAATGAAACAAGTAGATAAGATATCTTTATAAGAATACTGACTCAAATATCTGCATTCATAATCATAACAGGTCTACCCGTCTGTACAAAATCATGCATGATAGCATCCCTGTCTCCGTAATACGCATCAGCTATTGCAACCGACCGCGAATAGTCTGCTCTGTCATCATAGATCCCGTAATCCTTGTTAAAGAAATTATCAAGAATCTCCATATACCTCTTCCAAAGATCCGGATATTTTACCTCAAGGACCGCCTGAGTATCCGAATGTGCATGCCAGATTATAGTTATTAGCTCTGATTGTTGATAGAAAAGATCAAGAACCTTCTTCAATTTATCAAAATACTTGTCCTTCAACATGACTATATCACTGACATTTGTGTGAAATAGAATAACCTTCTTCCCTTCATTGTTATCATCAAGAAGGTATTTCCACCATCCCTCCGGGATATCTTCTTCCTTTATTCCTTCCGAAAAAACCGGTTTGATATAATCTCTTACCTCCAGTTTTTCTTCCCAGATAGATCTCGTTTCTTCTCCGGCAAATTCGCAGAGTTTGTCGATGTACAGATCTTTTATAGCGGCTGATTGAAGATAGACCCTGTCAGACCTTACCACACCCGGAGTTTTAACAAAGAAATCCGCAGTATATCTTGTTTTTTCATCATCCAGGTTGCCATCATCTATAGTAAAATATGGAATATAAACCAACTCCGGCGTGGCGCGTAAAAGAGCTTCCGTATAGAATCTCGGATGAACAGTTATAGCACAGTCGTATTCATCATATGGATTCTGAATCACGAGTCTGTCAGGTATTCTTGAATCAAAGTCATACCGATCAAATGGAGTTATTTCTACATAATCCGGAAATCTGTCAGCTTCATAATGAATATCTCCGTTTAATCCATAGGTTATTTTTTCATAGTACGGAATGGGTATAACATACACGTCAGTATTCTCTTCGTTGGTTGTTCTAAGCCACTCTTCCTCCATATATTTCCAGTATTTGGCTCTAAAGGGTAAAAAAACCACCTCTCTTCGCTCTCTTACTGGTTCGGATGGTCTCACCCTGTTAAGCTCATCCTTATTCCATTCATATACTTTATAAAAAGATTTGCCATTTGCCTCAAACAGAAGCTTCTTCTGCTTTTCATAAAGCGGGTAATCATGCATACCCCCTCCCTTATATGGTGTCATGTAATTGGAGCCGTATGCATTTAAGAGTTTTTCATCATAACCGATCGGTGCGCAAATCTCAGAAAATTCAAACGGAATCCTTACGGTGTTTTCAAATATCTCTTTCCTGTATACCTGATTGCCGTTGTTTACCCAAAAATAGATATTGGAAAGATAGGGGGAAGAACTGTCATATGTCGAACATATTCTCTCATTCAGAATATATAACTGTTGTCTGATCGGCTTGCCACTTTCAAGTGACACTCCACACATATCGCAAAACCTGACAATCGTACCACCCACTACTTCATCTATTTCGCTGATATCCGTTACATCCGATGTGATCAGATTAATCAGTGACTGTACAGAAGTTACCATTTCCTTCAGAGTGGCATTTTCTTCATCATTGTATTCAAAATAATCAAGTGGAAATATATCGACACCGACAGCAAACGGAAAATTATGATTAGCCTCAAGAAAATCCTGCTCCAATGAGATCATGTTGCTGTTTACAACTCTTGACAGAAAATTATCATATTCGGAATTGTTATAAACCGATAAGAGCTGATACCCTCTGGGTAGTTCGTCACGAGCCACTTTGAGGAAAACCATATAGTCTTCCCTTTTCATTGATATATCAAAATCATCATCCCAGGGAATAAAACCGCCATGTCTTACTGCTCCAAGGAGGGTCCCGTATTCGGCAAAATACTTAAGGTTATGTCTCCGGCATATCTTATCTACTTCTTCTAAAACGCCTATAGTCGCTGCCCAGCATCTCTTCATTTCCGATGGAACATAATAGCCGTCACGGACCTCAGCTTCATAATAATCCTTGGGTATTATCATATCAGAACACTATCTGGTCTCTGCCATTCTCCTTCCCGATATAAAGCTTGTCATCAGCTTCTTTGACAACAGCCTCTGCATTTCCATCGTAACCATACTCCGCAAGCCCGTATGTAATGGTTATGCTGAACGTTTTCGATCCTGTCTCGAACTCTATCTTCTTGATCCTTGCCCTTATTGTATCAAGCATAAGTTTGGCCTCATCCCCGTTCATATTTGGGAATATGATCAGGAATTCCTCCCCACCCCATCTTGATACAAGGCATTCATCCGTTGTATTCTCCACAAGAGCCTGCGCGACACCGGCCAGAACTTTATCGCCTATGTCGTGTCCATAAGAGTCATTTACCTTCTTAAAGAAGTCAATATCACACATGCAGACACAGAAACCCTTTTCATCATTTCTTTTGATAAGCTTCTCAATGAATTCGTTTGCACTTCTCCTGTTGGAAAGTCCCGTAAGGGTATCTGTGCTTGCCTGCTGACGGAGTATCTTGTTATACTCGATTAATTTCCCCTCAAGGTGTTGGGAATCTCTGCTGTAAATATAGCATACAGTTGCAACACACCAGAATGATGCCAGTATATTCATGAGTCGGATGTATACCCTCTCCGTTATGGAAAAAGGCAGGAAAGCAACCGTATTTCCGTATCTGGTCTCAAGATAATAATACACCGCACAGGCGAACAGGGCGAAAATACCCTTGATAATATAGTGTCCGTAGCCTGAAAAATAACAAACTACAACAATAGTTATAAAAAAAGACTGAACTGCTACTGTGGATCCGAGCAGAAAGTACCCTGCTATTGTACAAGCAACCGAGATAACATTAGATACTATTACAAGCGTAATGATTTTTATATAATAACTGCTGTAAAACATAAGAGCATAGATTGCAAGCGTACCCATATAGCAAATCATTGCTTCTATGTTTCTTGTGCACACGCAATAGATTGATCCGACAATTCCATACAGCATCATGCTCGAAAAAAGGATACGCAAAACAATAAGGAGCTTTGCAGATTCTCCCTCGCTTGCAGTATCCTTTGTAAACCATGCTTTGATATTGTCTATTACAACTCTCATAATAGCTAATTATAGCATATTAGAAGCAAAAGAAAAGAGCCGTCTGTGCGGCCCTTTTCTCTATTATGTATATGTTAGAGCTTATATTATCCGAGGAGTGAGAGAACATTCTGTGTAGACTGGTTAGCCTGTGCAAGCATTGAGGTACCTGCCTGTGAAAGAATGTTGTTCTTCGTGTACTCA
>DFGA01000072.1:0-524 GCA_002371615.1 Lachnospiraceae bacterium UBA3762
AACCGTCTGTTCGTGACATTGCGGTTATAAATGCATATATTGATTCCGATATCTATATCAGCATAAATAATATCGGCTATGGATGGCATCTTTTTCAATGGATTGATTGAAGAAGATGCTTTTTGCTTAAAAAAGAACAGAAGGGGTGATGTGTTTGGTTTCGTTCCCATTTGTGGGCGGTGAGAGAAGTTTGGATCCTGAGAGCATTATATATGTGCAGACGGAGGGACACAGGAATGTGTTTTTTGTTATTGAAGGACAGGAAGAGATGCAATTCAGGATATACCAAAGACTTGATGAGATCGAGAGGGTTCTCTTACCGTATGGATTTATAAGATGTCATCGGAGTTGTTTGGTGAATATGCGGTATGTAACAGAAGTATCAAACTATTTGATGACAATATCAACCGGGGAAGTGTTCACGATTCCCCGTTCAAGATATCAGATGGTAAAGAAGTTATTTCGTGAATACACGAAATGAGAAATACAATCGCTCGGTCCTTTCAAGGGGAGCGGAGCGGTTC
>DFGA01000072.1:589-2649 GCA_002371615.1 Lachnospiraceae bacterium UBA3762
AGACGAACCGCAGAAAGGAGAAACATATGTCTATAGCAGGATTAGCAACGTATCAGAATAGGAGCATGTATTATTCTGTGAGGAACGGATCCGGAAACTATGATTTCGGGAACGGCGGAAGTTTTATGAATCAGATGCTGGCATTTCATAGAGAAGATTCCGGCGTATCACAGACCGAAGAGGGGAATAGAACAAGCGTTGATAGTGATATCAGTTCTGAACTGCAATTCGGAAGTATTCAAGGGGTGTCACCTATAGGAGCATATGGTGAATCAAAGGCATATACCAGATGCATCACTGCGAACATAAAGACCAAGGAAATGCTTGCTCATGAGAGTGACGGGCAGATGGTATATTCCTATCAGGAAGAGGAAAAATCTTTTAGCATTTTCATAAATTCCGACGGGAAGGATAAGACATATACGATCAAAGGAATTGATGAGAACGGACAGGAGATAGAGGAAGAGTTTGATCCTTATAATCTTGATCCTGAAATGATGGATTTCCCTGAGTTTTCGGCTCTTTGTATGTATATCAGACAGACCGACGAGACAGCTGACTTGATGTCGAAGATGGTATTTACCGACACAAGCTATTTTAACAGTATTTTTGATAAAGGTGACAGGGTGCCTCTTCTTAAAGATTATGCAGAGGAGTACCGGGAAGCGACTCCCTCTCTTGCGGAACTTGCATCCAAGCTTTTTGATGCAATAAACGAGTTCTTTGAGAAGATTGCATGGAACAATACTCTGAGTGACGATAAACTCTCTATGCTCTTAGAGGACAGGGACACGGCATCGCCGGAAGAAACAGTTACGCCTTTAAACGGAATGGGCACGCTGTCTGTCGGAAACATGAGGTATGTGATGACAGCATCAGAAGTATTCAAGCCCGGCTCTGACGATGCTATTGTACGGGTTCATGTTGGTGATCAGGATATTGATGTAAATATAAATGAGGTAGATCCTAAGCACGCTTCAGCAGTAGAGATGTTCGCATACTGCCAGTATGCAGATGCGCATGACACAGGAACGGGATATACATTTGGCAGCTACAGTGTGCTTAATGGGATTATAGATCCTATGAAGAAAACCGGATATGCATCACTTGACGATGCCATTTCAAAAAAGAGTAACTGGAGTGAAGCGATATCCGGCTCTAAGGTGTCATTCACGAAAGAATACACAAAAGAAAAATATGACTCATCCGTCCTTTTGAAAATGTTGAAGGAGACCGGCAACCTCTTCGCATCCCGGGATATGGTGGAAAATGAAATAAAGAATACAGAGCTTGGATTGGTATCCGTGGATGTCAACGGAATGCGTTATTCCAATAGCAAAACCAATGAGATCGAGTGGGAGATAGAGTTCCTTAACGATAAAGAATATGAGAAGGCGCAGATGATCATGGACTGGGTATTTCAGAATAATATCAGTTCTGAGTTTATTAAGGATAAAGGGAAATGGTCGGACTTCTTATCAGACAAACTCAGCGAAGCATCCTTTAAGGATTGGATACAGAAAGGCTCCGTAGAGGATTCGGAAGAAATCCCGGAAGAAACCGAAGCAGAACGCACGAAGCGTCTTATTCAGGAATATTGGGAGAGCGGTAAGATCAAGAAGGCCATGGACGGATATGAGTTCATTAAGATGCAGGGCGAGATTATAGAGCGGAATATTGAGAAGCTCAGAAAGAACCAGAAAACCACCCGCGAAAGGCTTCTTGAACAGGATCCTAACGCGGCGAGCAAATGGTATATGTATGACAATGGAAGCAAACGATATACCTTTGATGAGTTCTGTAAGTTTATGGATGCTAAGGATGCAGAGGCGCGCGCCAATGCTCCCGAATTCAAGAACCCGTATCTTGAAATGGCAAACTACTTCCTGAATCAGAGGAAAAAGGAAGCTTAGCACGGAACGATTGTAAAATGACATAAACAGTTTTAATTCGGAGCAGGGTGGTCTGATGATGGTCAGCCCTGCTCTTTTTGTGCTCAAAAGATGGCCTAAATGGGTTGAAATGATACATATGTTCGAGAAAATAGCGGTTTAGAGGTG
>DFGA01000028.1 GCA_002371615.1 Lachnospiraceae bacterium UBA3762
CATATCCCTTTCCGCTGTCCAGTTCAAGTATCGTCGTATAATACATCTGCACGGCATAATAGGCAAGCTGGACAGCATAGCTCAACGCAGCTTCATCGTTGTACGCCTTATTTCCCGCACGGTTGTGGGCTTCTTCCAGAAGCTCCGCAACCGTTTCCTCATCTTTCTCCCATGTGGCTTTCAGAATTTCCTGTGACAGATGAAGCGTCCGGAAAGCCTGCTTCCACTCTGCCCCTTTGTGGAGGACCTGAACTCATCCAGGATCTCCCGGTTAGGGATGAACACTTCGCTCCGCTTATCGTCAAATCCGAGATAACCTAAATGGACGAGGAGCGAGAGAACATCATCCCTCCCATGGAAAGTCGTCATATCATTCTGGTAAGTGGAAGTGTCTATCTGCAGCCTCCCACCGTCCATTAAAAAGGCAACCGCTTCCTTCAAACCATCATAATCCATATCAATGAACTCTGCCAAAGCCTCATAGGTCTCCGTTTTGTTCCAGTAATCCTTAATAATGCCTGTCGTTGTCGCCTCAACAACAGACAAAGGACTGTAAAGCGAATATCTGATCGCCTCCGGAGATTTTCCGGTAGTGCGAAATTCTTCGTGTTCAGGATCAGGTGGTATGATATCACTTACCTCATATCCGTCATACCAAGAGCTCACTGCCTGATAATCCCTGCCATACCTGTTACACAGAATCTGAACCTCTTCTTCGGTGAATCCGGTGAACCGGGCCAATTGTCTGGGGAACATTATGGAATACTCGGTGAACATATTCAAGGCTGAATGCTTCCCATACTTCTTTATCGGCAGGATGCCCGTCATATAGGCAAGCGCAATATTATTGTTATCTTTCATCAAGTCTCTAAGGAAATCCAAGTATTCTTTCTGGCCTTCTTTATCATTTTGACGTTCTCTGAACACTGCATCCCATTCATCAAGAACAATGACAAGCTGCCTTGAGTTTTCAGAATAAACGTCTTCGATAGTCTGGATAAGATCTTCTTCATCAAAACAATCTATATCCGGGTATTCCTTTTTTATATCCCTTACGATGAGCTTCTGCATCTTTGACAATGCATCTGTTACATTGTTATTTTTTTTAATGAACTTTGTCATTACAAGCCGTATGACATCAAACTTCCCGAGATACTCATCCCAAAAGACTTCTTTCTCTCCGGATTTATAAGGCTCACACCCGGCCAGTTTTCTATTTGCAAAAAGTTCCCTGCTTTCAGCTTTCCTGTCATAATAGGCACAAATCATATCTGCCGCCATCGTTTTTCCAAAGCGCCTGGGACGTAAGACACTTACATACTTCTGTTTCGTCTTGACAACAGAATTCAGATACATAATCATTTCCGTCTTATCCACAAAGATTTTTGAATTGATTGCTTCTTCAAAATCTGCTTTCCCCGGATTCAAATATGTTCCCATATCTTACCTCTTAACGCACGTTTTATTGCTCTCTTACCAAATCATGACTTATCTCAGACCTTATTATACCACCATGTCAGAGACAAGTTTCATTTTCCGTCAGCAGCCTGACCCTGGCCTGCTTCTGGAAAAACGAAATGCCATAACAGAGAACTTGCTCATAACCGTAGAGGCCTTCTGCGTATTTTTTCGTAACAATCTGTTTAAGTGCCTCTTCGCAGTCTTTGTCCATCTCGGATTCACTTTCAGATTTTTTGGCCTCTATGATAATCGCTCTTCGATTATCCTCATCTTTCAACACGATGTCCGGCCGTCCAAGACCTTTCTCCTTATTGGATTCCACCTCATACCCTATTCCAACAAATGCCCCTGCAAGGAACGCATGATAATAATCCTCGTGATAATCATTGTAGCTGATTGTCTTCCAAAGCAGGTCGGAAAGCATCTTTTCCGCGCCTTCTTCATCCCGGTTCCAGAAGGCATCCATCATAGATTTCTGTTTGCCCGCATCTAACGTCTCCCTGAACAGCCTGACGACCGTATCTTCAAAAATTGACCGTATCTCCCGGTTCGGAATCTTAAGGCTTACAGTGTCCCCTTCTTCCTCTGAATCCGCCTTGGTAATATAGCCGGTCATGAGCAGTACGCTCCACAGGTTCTCCTCGGAAGAATGCAGAGTATCGTAAGTAAGCTCATCCGAGATTGTCTGCACAATCGTCCCGCCGTTCATGAGAGTCTCGAATTTGCCCTTCACCTTGAAGTCTGTCCGCTTTACAAATGTCAGCAGGATGCCGTTATGGCTTGTATTCTTCCAGTAATTCTTAGGGCGTGCATCCCGGTTCTTTCGAAGCGCGGAAATGTAGTTGATGACATCCCATGGACAGTAAACATAGCTGTTTCCGAATACATAGCCATAATACCATTCTCTGATCAGACCGGCCGTCCCTCTGCTTTCCGCAGCGTCCAGGATCCTCTCGACCTCCTCACTGGAAAATCCGAAATAGCCGGAGAATTCATTATCGAGCACCGAGTAAGATACAAAGTTGTTGGTGCCTGTAAAAATGCTCTCCTTTGCTATTCGAAGACATCCGG
>DFGA01000029.1:0-17294 GCA_002371615.1 Lachnospiraceae bacterium UBA3762
CCGCGCAGCCTGCGATCTCATCAGTCGTCTCCGCCCTTGCACTCTTCGTAGAGAGCGCCGCAAGAAACGCCGCATTCTGAGTCGGCGTGGTCTCGCCGCTCATTATCTCGTTCATTACTCCATAAGCTTCATCGTAAGTAAGATCCTCTTTGCCTACGATTTTTACGATTGCCTCTTTGATCATCTGTAGCTCCTTTCTGACAAAAAAAATCCCGTCCCAATGCATTACTGCTGGGACAGGATATTTGCTCTGATCCTGCGGTGCCACCCGGCTTGGTACTTTCGTACCCTCTCGTGCGTACTATCATACGCCAATCTTTGGTAACGGAGGATTATACTCCGGCTCGCATACTGTAATTTCCGCTTGCCCTCAGGAGTCCATTCGCACCCGGCCTCTTTGCCGCCATCTCACCGTCAGCGGCTCTCTCATGTACTCAAAGAGGTTGTCGGGAGTTACTCACTCTCCTTCAACGGTTTAAACTATTATTACACTAAAGTGTTTTTTCTGTCAACTGTTTTTTGAGAGCATTTATAAATCTGCATAAATCAAATCAAACGCATAACCTTCGAGATTAATATTGGTTGTTAGTGTATCAGAGAAGTTGTCCAAGTCTGCAAACATCTGAACCTGACCATTTCTGTCAATACCCATTATCGCATATCTCCTCCCTGCTTTTCGATATTCTGTAGGGATACTAAATGCCATAGTTCCATTTTTCAATGAATAATCAGCCTTGTCGTTCACAGTCATGTTAAAGGTAAATGCTTCTTTCCAACCTCTTGGAAGAAACAGTTTGAAAACAAGCTGCGCTATGCTACCTTGAACCTGTTTTCCCAATTTAACATTACCAGATATCAATCCCGTCCCATTCACTATAAAAACACCCATGAGAGGATACTCATTTACTATTGGTCTTGTTGAATAGTACGATGACCTACCACTAGAATTCGAATTTGTACTCCCATCCTTATCTTCTTTTGAAATAGTTAATGCCCTTCCACCCTCAGTTTGGCCTATCACTGAAGTGTCCAAAGGCTGTTCCGGTTCATTATTATTTTCAGTTACATTTGATTCTGTCCCATCCTCGTTCACTTCTTTTATAGGTGTGTTATCCTCGCTAAGGACTAGTAATTTTATGGTCGCATTGTTTCCATCCTTTAGAATTGTCGATTCCATCGTTTTTTCATCTTTTAAACTAACGTTATCAAATCTCTTAGCATTCGTAAGATATAATCCTCGACTATCTGACGCTATATCTTGAATTACATAGTCCATCTTCCCATCAGCATTGCCCTCTATTCGTATTATGTAATCGTTGTCTGATGGTAGTTTAACAAATTTTTGATCCCCCATTACAAGCATCTGAATATCCTCGGAATTGTTTAACACAACCTCATTATTCTCGATACTTGCCATTGTGTTTCCTGTCGTTTTTTCAACAATATCTATATCTACAGGGCAATACAGAGATAAAACATGTCCACTATTTAGAGATGCTGTCCCAAACTTTTCTCTTAACGTATTGTTTTTAATACATTCCTGTATCAAGGCCATATACATTTCGCACGAATGCTTCTCAATTACCCGATCTGCCGGATTAAGTAATTGATCGATAACAACTCCTGAATATGACGTGTACATATTCTTTATGCTATCTGATATATTACCCATATCGATATCATATCCATATCTCATAGGCATGTAATCTTTTGCCTTATATAATTGCAGACCTTCAGCAAGGTATCTAAGCAAGTTATAATCATTTATGCGCTCAAGCACATCGGTCACACACATTATATAATCGTTTGAAGCTACTGAAACAGGGTCATCGGGATGAACAAAATTCATTGAGTATCCAAAACCAGATGAACCTCTATTATAATGCCAAAAAGTAAACGGACTTGCATATGTATAGCAAGTAATGCTATCTGCAAATACAGCACCATCATTATACATACTATTCATAATAATGTAGTACTGTAATAAATTAGCAACAGCCCCGCCAAGGCTATGACCTGTAATTAAATATCTATTATTCTTATCAGATACACCAATTCCCTTTTTACTTAAGAAATCCTCAAGATTACTATAGACAGCATCTGTGGCATATACAAATCCATAGGAGCCTATATTGTTAAACCAGTCTTCAAATTCGTAGGAACCCCGGATAACAATTGTGATAATATTGTAGGTTTTTCCATTGTAAGTATATTCCTTGAGGGCGAATGTATGATGAGGTATTACAAACGAGTCATGGTGAGTAACGTACATATTCTCACCCTCTTCAGCTAAATCAAGTTCTTTGAGTGCGCTAATCAGGGCTGATGTGTTTTCGCTATACGCTTTATTTGAAAGAATAAGACTCATCTTTGCTAATTCTTCATCAACACTCGGTTTACTCTTTATTAATTTGCTTAGAGACCATTTAAACTTAATCGGAAAACCCATTTTTCCAAAACTTAATTCCCTATCTTGTGTATCATCTAGGGGAACAGTAGGATTTGTCGGATCTGGATCTGTAGGGGCAGGATCTGCTGGGTCTTCTTCATAATCGCTTCTTATGGCAGTACCATTGGCAATTTCAGTAATTATTTCTCCTGTAACTGAGTTCCTCCATTCTTTATTGTCTACTTCTGATAATGCTATAGAAAAGCTAGATTCATTCATAATCTTCTTAACTTTGTATAATCCTTGAAAATCATCTTTATCAATTGAAGTGATATTACTCGGTATTGTTATAGTGCCATTCAATCCAGAACATCCTGTAAATGCTGCAAACCCAACACTCTCAACACTTGAGGGGATTAGCAAATCTCCTTCAAATCCAGAACAACCATTAAATGCCCATGTTCCTATTGTTTTTACCCCATCCGAAATAATAATTTTGTTAAATCCTCTACAGCCTCTAAAAGCTGAATCACCTATAGAATTAACACTAGAAGGAACGACCAAATCTCCCGTAAGAGATGAACAGTTTTCAAATGCACAATCTCCTATTGATATTAAACTATCTGGAAGAATTATATTGCCTGAAATCCCACTGCTTGCACCGCTACCATATGCAAACGCGCTTTTTCCAATTGTTATAACACCATCTGGAATCGTCAATTCCCAATGTGCACAGTTGAAATTATAAAAAGCATATTCTTCTATAATTGTCACCCCCGAAGGAATTACTAAGTGACAATGATGTCCACAGCGACAATAGCTGAAGGCACCTGTTCCAATCGATTTTAAGTGGCTAGGAAGCTTTAGTTCGTTTGTGAATGAGCAATGCTCAAATGCTCCATTCCCAATGGACTCTACATTATCAGATATTGTTAAAGTTCCATCAATATTACATCTTTGAAATGCTTTATTTCCTATAGCAACAACATTGATACCATCTATACTATCAGGAATCAGCATATTACTACCAATAATTATAATATATCCAGTATCATTTCCACCACATACACTATCAATACATATAGTATTATCATCTTGAATGTGGTATTTTAACTCATAGGTTGCATCTGGATATGGCTTATAGTACTTATACTCCTCATCCGCATATACATCTACACTACGTAACCTAATAACCAATATAGAGCAAATTATAAAAAATATTACTGCAATGAGTCGTTTTAAAGATTTTTTCATAGTTATAATTTACCCTTCTACGAATTCGTCAACTATTATAAGCTTTTCCTAAACTACAACACTAAACAAAAATTAATTCTATTCTAGTATTTTCGGGTCAAGAAAAACGGGACGGTATGAAACATATAGTTCCACACTCGTCCCGTTCTGTATTTCTACATCAGGATAAGACTTGACCAATCATCACGTAATCGCATATCTTGAAGACCCTGATAGAATCTGATAAAATAGCTTTGCTTGTATCGTAGGCTCCGCCTATACAGTGTGGTAGTTGCACCTACCGTGCCGGGCTCTGTGATGCGCCAACATCACAGAGCGGTACACCGCTCGATTTTCCTATTCTTGACCTGTGAAAGTATTTTAGCACAGAGAGTTATACATCGCAAGAAATATAGGAAATCTATAACTAAAGTACTTATTCAAAACCTAAAAATTCAACCACGCAATTCTCTGAAGAATACTCTTTCTGACTATTATCTTCTCAAGACAATTAATAATTTCATTATATTCAATAAAAAGGCAATTTCACTTGCTTATCGAACATATGTTTGTTATAATGTAATAGGGTGTTACCAGACGCGGTAGGCGGTTAGTCCTTCACTCGGAGTACTGTGAACTCTGTTTGCATAGAAACCTCTTTTGAGGAATCTTCGAAAGGAGGACATGTCATGTTGACTCTATCGGATTTCATAGCTATTATCAGCCTGTGTATTACATGCTTTAGTCTTGGCTATGCGATAGGTCGTAATAGCAAGACAAAAAAATAACCGCCCACGTCCACCATACGTTTGAGCGGTTATTTTACCAATCATAACAGGACTAACCGTCTATCGGTAGCACCCTTTACAAGTATAGTACCACCACCGCTCTACTGCGTCAATTATTTTTCTAATCTGATCGCTTGGAAATATATAACAAATATTGACTTGTCTATTGCAAATCGGGATAGTCAAACCTGTATCGCTCCCCCGGCTTGACCACATCCCCGTATCCGATGGCGCCTACCGGGCAGTTGCCAAGACAGGACATGCAGTGAGCGCATTTATCCGCCCACCGGGGTCTGTTATCGACCATAGTGATACTGTTTACCGGACACAGCCTCTCGCATTTTCCGCATCCTATACACTTGTCGGTTGCGTAAAAGGGCTTTGCTGTATGTTTGAACTTTGCCCAAAGGGGCGTAAAAGGATATGTTATGATTTTCTCAAAAAGAGTTACGTGTCTGGCCTTCAGCTTCTCTCTTTTTTTGATATGTCCGGCAATTTCAGGGATACGCTTTGCACTCTCTCCTACCCGGATCCTGTTCTCTTCTTCGCTAAGCAGCGGATAATGTCTGCTGACAGGATAGTTTCTCGGCATCGAAAACTCAGCGCGTCCCATATAATTCATTCCCTTGCGCCTTACTATCCTGCGAGCTATACAAGAAGCAATACCGGCATATCCCCCGCTTGTAAATACGAAATATACGTCCGGATTGCCGGTAAGTTTAGCCCGCTTTATATATTCGGCAAAAAATATCGGCATCTCGCACACATGGATCGGCGAGCAGATAACAAATGGGCTGTCGGAATGTATCTCAGAAAAATCTCCGGCCTTGATCCGCTCCAGAAGATTAAGCGTATCATCCCCGATATATTCTGCTATTTTCCCGGCAATATATTCCGTGTTGCCGGTTGCGGAAAAGTATAAAATCATAGATCACACATCATCCGTCATCTCGAATTCGTCGATGACGACTTCCTCTTCTTCATCCTCTTCGGGAGTCGCAATCGGAACAAACTCCGACATATATGCATCTGCACTCTGTCCCGCCATAAGAAGCGGAACATTTATGACAACTCCGTCCATAGAATACGGAATCGGCATGCTTACCTTGTGGGAGTGCGGTTCTTCCCCCTTCTTGTCAGTTATCTCAAGTGTGACCGTAAGCTTTTGACCCATAAGGTCTGCCATGCCTCTCTCGTCCTCGGCAAGCTTTGCAACCTTTTCCTTGTCCTTGACAACGGTCACCTTATAGTATGCATCATAGCTTTTCCCGCCGTATTCACAGGCTTTGTTATCAAAATATATGGTATGTCCGCGGCCTATGACAAACATTACGACTGCCAGTGCGATAACCAGCAGGATTGCCGCACACCGGAATATCAACTGTCTCTTTTTATTCATTATGTAAACCTCTCTTACGCCTCGATCAACTTCCCGGATCAATCCGCGCTCTTCTTGCTATCTTCCGAATCCTGAGCTGCCGCAAGTTCCATTGATGCAGCGCTCTTTGCCTTGCGCTTGTTCGTCTCATACATTATGAGCGCAACCGTTATAACCGCATATGACACAAACACACGGAAGTATTCACCGATCATGGAATCCCCTGTAATATATGCACCTGCACGGGGAGCCACGATAAACATCGTATGGAACAGCACGACCCCGAGGAATACATTACCGATAGACGCTTTATCTACCGAAGCTCCGCCAACAAGAAGTGCTGCGATACAGAACATACCTATCTGGCTGTGAGCTGTGTATGTGGCAATATTACCCATGTTCTGAAGGTATATGATCATTCCGAGTCCGGCAAGGACAGTAGAGATAACTATTGAGATTATTCTCGTCTTCTCAACCTCGATACCCGCATCTCTTGCTACTTCCATATCCTGACCTACCGCCCTCATGTCCTGACCGAGCTTGGTCTTGCGGAACCACACTATGATGAGGCACATTATGGCGATTATGATAAAGGTCAGCACAGGGATTTTGACCCCTGCAATATTGATTGCCAGCATATTGTCAAGCTTCTGGCGCATCGACAGGAGCGACACCGTATTACGTATACCGTACCCTCTCGGAAGCTTGATGGACGAATGCTTGATGGGAATCACCTTACCCATCAGATACAGCACGATAAGCTGGTATATACCGTTTACGAAAAAGGACATGATATAACTCGTTATCATCTCGCGTCCCTTGGCCCGGTTAAGTATGTTGCCGCAGAAGATCCCGAGGAGCACCGAGATCGGCACCGATATTATCGCTGCCAGGATCATCCCCGGAACACTTACTATCTGCCAGTCACATACAAGGATCAGTGCTATTTCCGCAGCCATAGCCCCGAGCGTCATTCCGAAGTTAAGCCCCATTCCCGCCATGATCGGGATAAGAAGACTTAATATCAGGAAGGAATTACGTCCCATTCTTGTGACGATCTCATTTATCAGCATCTTAGGCGACAATCCCGAAAGCGGAATACATATCGCACATATGATTATGAACATGACAGGTACGGAAGCCTGTCTGAAATCAAACTTTTTCTTATTATTCATCGTTTTGCGGCCTCCGTTTTTCTTGTAAGTGCAAAGAGTATCATTCCCATGGAAGCGATGATCCTGATGATCTCCGACATATCCATATGTATCATATTATTCATTACGGTAGGTGTCATTGTAACGATTCCCTGAAACAGTATCGTTCCAATGATCACGTTCATTATGCTTGCCTTGTTGACAGATGCTCCTCCGATGAGGATCGCGGAAACTGCGGGAAGTGCCATATAAAAAGGTGCCATATACAGCTGTATGAATCCAAATCCCTGCTCATATACAAGTATTCCTATGGCAGCAAGCCAGGTTGACATAACTACCGAGAGCATCCTTACCTTATCAACATTTATGCCCGCCGCCCTTGCGAATGCAGGATTGGAACCTACCGCAGTCATTGCTGTTCCGGTCTTTGTATGAAGGAATGCCCAGATCGCAAATGCGAGAAGTGCAAAGAACAGCAGCGTTCCCGTAGGTATAGATATATTTCCGATATTAATCTGCAATATGTGCGCAAGTGCCTGGTCAAAATATCCTTCAAGGGATATTGTTGTACGAAGTCCCTTTCCCGACAGTCCCCATACCATGTTGGGGCTGTGATACGGAAGTACAAGCCACATCATACACATAAGCGATACCGATGAGAATCCCACATAGGTTGCGATCATCATCTCACCGCCCTTTATCTTGTTAAGGAGCCATCCGTAAAGCGTACCGAATACAAGAGCAAATGGCGTTGCCACAAGAATTGCCACAACAAACGATGCCGCCCCGGTAAACCCAAGTTCAATGGAAATCGTGGCCCCGAGTAATCCCGATATTATTCCCAGCGGGAGCCCGAAGTTCAGACCGCACCCCGAATGTACCATGGGAACCATGGCGAGCACCAGTACTCCGTTCCATGAAAACCGATTGATAATATTTGATATCTGCGTGGGAAGATCCGCCCCCACAAAGGGAGCCAGGATCAGAAGCAGAAGCAAAAATCCCGTGATTATCAGTCTTGGCAGACCGAATTCCTTGATGGAATCTGTAATTTTGTCTTTCATAGATATATGCCTTTCCACTCGCTTTACAACCAACACTCGCTTTGCGAGCGTCGCCGTGTAACGATTGCATCGCAATCGTTACATATTAAACTACATCTTTAAGCATCAGTGTCCCGAAGTCCTCGACTGAAGCTGCTGCCGGCAGAATTCCCGATATACGTCCGCCCGAGACGATCGCTATGCGGTCGCAGGTTGCACGCAGTTCTTCAAGCTCCGACGAAACCATTACAACGGTAACACCCGACTCGGCATTAAACTTCCTCAGCGCGTCAAGGACAAGTGCCTTGGCTCCTACATCTATTCCTCTTGTAGGCTCGGATACAAACAGCAGCTGCGGCTCTAGAGCAAATGCCTTGGCAAGACATACCTTCTGCTGGTTTCCTCCGGAAAGCTCTCTTGCGTTCTGCTTTGTACCCGTACACTTGATCTTAAGTTCATCTATATATTTCCCGGTAACATCACGGATTGCTTTTTCATCTCTCCACTTGATCAGTCCTCCGAGATATTTCTTCAGGAACTTATTCTGTATCTGCATTGCCGGAAATGCCACGTTCCACTCCAGCGATTCGTCAAGCAGCAAACCTACTCCTCGCCTGTCCTCGGACACAAAGGCAAACGATGAATCAAGGCATGCACGGGGGTTGTTGAGCGGTATGATTTTTCCCTCAAACTCAACGTTTCCTCCTGCCTCATACAGTCCCATGATCCCGTTTGGAATACCGAGCTTGCCCTGTCCGGCAAGTCCTCCTATACCGAGTATCTCGCCCTTTTTGACCTCGAGAGACACATTTCTTACCGTCTCACCGGGCATATCGACCCAGAGCTTGTCTATCTTGAGGACCGTAGGTGCGTCTTCCGAAATCGTTCTTGCCGCATTATTGGTACGGCCTTCAACACTGCGTCCAACCATGCTCTTGGTGATAGATGCAACGGTCATGTTTTCAGCCTTCTCGCACTCTACGAGTACGCCGTCACGCATTACCGCAACCGTATTACATACCGATAATATTTCCTGTAATCTATGTGTAATGAAAATGACTGATATTCCACGCTCCGACATGCCTCGAATGCTGTCAAGAAGCGCCTCTGCCTCTTTTTCCGTAAGAACAGCCGTAGGCTCATCAAGTATCAGGAGCCTAAGCTGCTCTTTGGAGAGCTCCCTTGCAATTTCCGTAAACTGCTTGTGACCGACCGGCATGGTGTTTATCATCATATGCCTGTCTATGGCAACGCCCATCTTCTCGATGGACTCCTTCGCGCGCTTATCCATTTCGGCGCGATCGAGGGTGTTCAGTCTCTTTCCGAATATTTCCGAAATAAAGTTGTACTTTTCGGGTTCCCTGTTTAACAGGATGTTCTCTGTTGCATCAAACCCGGGGATGAGCGAAAATTCCTGGTGAACCATGCCGATTCCAGCAGCAATAGCTTCAAAGGGTGAAGAAAAGCTCACCTTCTCGCCGTCAAGGAATATATCTCCGCCATATCCTCCGGTCTCGGCGATGTCCGCCGCACCGAAAAGTATTTTCATAAGTGTCGATTTTCCCGCACCGTTTTCTCCGCAAAGTCCCAAAACTTCGCCTGCACGAAGTTCAAGATTAATATCCGTAAGGACCTGATTTCCGAAGAAATCCTTCTTGATCCCCTGCAGCTTTAAAAGCGGTGCATTTACTGTATCCATCAAATATTATTACCCTTCCAAAAAACAATCATTATCACAATAAGATGAGGAGGAACACGGGCAAGCCTTGTCCTCCCCACCAATATCAGTTTCTTAAATTACTTGATCGTAAAGTATTTCTCGGGAACTTCAACCTTTGTTGAACCCATGTACTTTCCGGGATCGCCCATGATGTATGTATCCTGGTAGATAAGGAAAGTATTGTCTGATTTTACGCCTGTTTCAGCATTTGTGTACTTGCTGCCGTTCCATTCAGCGCCGGGTGAGAATACCTCGTAAGCCTTTGAGATATCATCGATATCCGTAAGATCGCTTGTTCCGAGAAGCACGTTTCTTGCATGCTCGGCAAGACCAGCGGAAACAGTATAGCCGTATGAATATGCCCATGTTCCGAATCTGCCTGCGCCGCCCTTTTCAACGATGGCTGACTCAACCTTTGCAAGGATCTTTTCAAAATCACCTGCTTCCTGTGTAAGGTCAAGGCCGAGTGCTCCGGGATATCCCATGAGCGGTGAAGGAAGGTCTGCCTCGATGAAGTAACCGCCATGCTCAAGGAGCATCTTAAGAAGCGGCTCTGTGTGAGCATCGTTTGTACAGAAGTAAGCCGAATTTGTGCCGTACTTCTCAACCCACTCGGGAACATGCTCAAGGATATATGCCTGTGCTCCGGGAACACCTACATCTGTTGTGGGGTCGGGAGCTGTCTCCATCTCAAACTTCATTCCGAACTCTTCACATGCAGCCTTCATGATGGCAACACGCCTCGACATTGTCTCATATGACAGATGACGGGGGAATGAAATATGAACGAATGTGTCACATCCAAGCTCATGAGCTGTACGGATCATAAGGTATCCGCGTGCAACGAAGTCGTTGTTAACAACAAGGTCTGCAGCAGATCCGATCTCGGGAAGGTCCTCGTGTGACTCACCTGCGATACAGATGATGTCAGGTCTTCTCTCCTTGATCTGACGGAAAGCTTCCGTTGTACCGGGAATAGCCTGGTTAACGATGATGGCCTTCATATCCGGATCATCCGAAAGGTTTACGATAGTCTGGATAGTTGTCTCAAGCTCTTCTGTAAAGTTATCGGGATAGATCGCAAGAGTAACCTTGTCTTCGCCGTACTTTGCCTGGAAAGCCTCAGCACCTCTTCTGTCATCCTCGGACTGTGAAACAGAGCCTGTTACGATACCGATGTGAAAATCATCGGATGCCTCTTCCGTCTCGGCAGCATCCTCTGTTGCAGCTTCAGCTTCTGCAGTATCTTCAGCCTCTGCTGCCTCTTCTGTTGCTTCTTCCGCTTCGGTATTGTCTACGTTCTCAATTGTAGCAGTAGCAGCCGAACCGCCGCATGCTGCAAGAGAAAAAGCCATAGCACATGCCAAAACAGCACTGATAATCTTCTTTTTCATAAAAACCTCCTTAATGTAACTATAGAAATTATCCTAAAATATTATACATTCTTTTGTCGTATTTTCAATAATTTTTACTCTAATCAACTGTAAGTTGTTAATGATATACATTATATGTTAAAATAAATCCGGTATTAAATATCAGGGAGTTATGACATGGAAGACGACATTTTTCTCCAATTGTCCAATCTGCTTGACGGCAACAATTCTTCAAAGAAAAAAAGCAGTACCGGCAGTTATTCTCCGGAATACGGCGGAAATCCTGACTCTACGATGTTTGTTGCGGATAGCATGATCTATCCCGACATCAAACCCAAGAAGAATACAAGCGGAAGATCCAATATAGTAATTATAGATGACGATTTTTCCACGCTGGACCTCATGAGGATATATCTCCAGCGTGATTATGATGTGGAAACATTCGATAATCCGAAGAACGCTATTTTCTACCTGAACGGAACTATTCCCGACATGATCTTTATTGACTGTTACCTTGATACAATGGCAACCAAAAAGGTTCTCGGTATTATCAGGACATACAAAGAACTGGCAAATACACCAATAATATATCTTGCAGAACCTTCGGAACAGGCAGCTATAGAAAACAAACTGCCCGAAGGTGTGGTGGACATCATTTCAAGACCCGTAAGCCGTGGCGATCTGCAGCGGATGCTGGACACTTACATTAAGGATGAAGAAGAATCTTCCGAAGAAACTGACGATGCGGATGATTATTCAAATATCATCTCCTGATACCCCTGACTTAAGTTTTCGCATTTTTTCCATTCGGGTAGTTCGTTACCGTCGTACCCCATACCGTTGGGATCCCCGTTTTTTATAAAATTGGTCCAATAGTCGCACATTCTTCTCGACAGATCATAATGCTTTCCGTTGTACGGTCTCCAACACTTCTGAATAGTCTCGAAAAAGAACCAGAGATCACACGAGTGAAAATCACCGGGGTCATCATAACCGGGGATAGGCGGCGCAAACCTGTAAACATATAACGGGGACTTTCTATTATTACTCATGTGTGCATATGCGACTTCTTTGACACTGTTTTCAACGACGTTGAAATACCTGATCCCGCCTTTTTCTCTGATATCAGCTCTGATCTTAATATCGTTCTTATCTGCACTTGTGGGAAGTTTATCGATAAACTCATCCTTTGTATATCCGATAAACATCGGCATATCCGATGTTTTTCCCGCAAGGATCAGCTTGTAAGAATCTTCAGTAATATATGCCCCATCAATACAAGGGACAAACCTTGGATGTGTTTTGGCATATTCGGCATATGCTCCCCTTATGGTGATTGCGTCCTTATTTCTTGCCTCTTCTACAGAATCGCATCCAATATACCCTATAAACTCTTTCCCGTTTTCCTCAGCCGTCCTAAGCGGTTTGGGCTGTATAATATCGTCGGATAGAAACGGGTTCCTGATAAAGCCGCTGAATACGGATGCCTTTTTTATCATCCCGGAAGTTTCCCTGTCGGCAAGCGCAAAAGCAACACTCGCTCCTCCCGCCGACTGTCCCGCAAGAGTTATATTGTCCGGATCTCCCCCGAAAGAAGCTATGTTCTCATATACCCATTCAAGACCTGCCTTCTGGTCGAGAAGCCCGAAATTTGTAGGATGCTGCGGATCAGCATCTGTCAGTTCCGGATGCGATAAAAACCCGAACACTCCCAGACGGTATGCAATCGATACAACGATGACTCCATGCCGCGCAAGCCGTTCTCCGTTAAACTCCATTTCAGCTGTGTACCCCCACTGAAATGCTCCTCCGTATATCCACACAAGAACCGACAACTTCTCATCTGTGCTTTTTGCGCCTGTCCATATATTCAGATAAAGGCAGTCCTCACTTACCGGTATATCGGGATCAACATGGAATTCCCGGCAATAAATATCATCTCCGACTCCGGGCTGATCCTGCATGGATACCGGACCGAATTCATAGCAGTTTCTGACTCCATCCCAGTCTTCGCAAGGCTGCGGAGCCCGCCACCTGTTATCTCCCACAGGCGGTGCTGCGAAGGGAATTCCCCGAAACACAGTTACCCTCGGGTCATCCGCCGGAAGACCTTTCACCTTACCGTTTTTTGTAATTGCGGTTCTGATCATTATTATCTCCTTGTCAAAAGGGACGATTCTTTTGCTCTTTTTGTACTCGACATGGCACGGGTGAGTAGAGCCGCTCCTGCTACGGATACTATCAATCCGATAACAAGCATGGCCTTTACTCCCATGTGATCAAGTATCACTCCGCACAGGAGGGAGCTGAATACTCCCGAGAGCGTAAAGCAGCTTGTGACAAAGGCCTGTCCCTTAACCTGATCTGTTTCGCTTATGTTCTGACTGACATAATATGCCGATGCAGGTATGAATACCGCATATGCGAGAAGCTGCATTGATTGGCTTATATAAACCATGGGTATGTTTGTGGCAAGCGTCATAATTAGCGCCTTAACAGTAAACGCAATACCGGAGATCACAAGCATTACCCGCATTGACAGTTTCTTTGAAAAAAATGTCATTGCAGCCATAGTGGGCAGCTCCAGAAAGGCCGCGATAAATGTGGCGTATCCGAGATGCTTTTCACTTCCTCCCAAAGGCCGCACTATCTGTATCAGGTAATCATTGAGCATGTTATGTGTGAAAAATATCAGGACAGTTCCCGCAAGCATCAGAACGAATGCAGGATATTTTCCTAAAAACGCGGTAAGCGACGAAGCTTCCTCTTCACTGTTTATATCATTTACCGATTCATCCGGCTTGCCGTTTTCACCGGTTTTTGCATCCTTCGGAAGCTTGAAGAAATACACGATGACCATCTGTACAGCCATTATTACAATGTTAAGATACAGCAGTATCCTGACGCCTTCCTTTTCAACTATTCCTCCCACCAGTGCAGATGTTATGGCAAATCCTGCAGAGCCCAAACCTCTTGCAAGCCCATATATTATGTTTATCCCATGATTTTGATACTCGAAATTAAGTGCCGTCATTACCGGCATATAAGTAAACTGTATCATATAGATAAGGGCGAATACGATAAACACAAGTATCTTGTTGGTATCCGCTACAAGAAGCAGCGCTGAACCTGCTGCAATTATTCCCGCACATATGATCATTACATTTCTGTTGGTAAACATCCCCTGCCTGTCTATGAGGGACGCCACCATAGGCTGCGCCAGTGCCGACGTGATATTGGCCACTGCCAGAAGGAGTCCTATCTGCGTATTGGTAAATCCCCTGTCGAGAAGATACACCGCCGCATATGCATGCAAGGTGCAAAAGGCCATAAAGTATGTGATATTTATAAGTGTGTACCGTAATGTTGAAAACTTCATTTGTCACCTTTTTTGCAGTAAACACTCCGGAATGTTTTTCACACCCCGCGCACGGCATATAACGGATGTTTGTCCATCATAGGTCAAAGGTTTTCCGTATGAGTCCGTTACCGTACAGCCGGCTTCAGTCGCTATCAGAGCCGCAGCAGCATAATCCCACACCTGTATGCGAAGTTCAAAATATAAACTGCACCTTCCCGTTGCAACACAGCACATATCCCACGCGGCGGTTCCCGAGCGCCTAAGATCCACACACTCGGGCAAAAGCTTTCTTGCCATATCAAAAGTCATATCCTGCAGTTCCGTATAGTAAGGTGCGGTACCAAATACCGCTAATGAATCTTCAAGAGGTCTGTCAGATGATTCTATCCTCTCACCGTTCATATATGCACCTTTTCCGGCTATAGCCAGGTACATCTCATCATCAAAGGGATTATAAACGACCCCGATATACGGCTTGCCGTCAAGCAGCAGTCCTATCGAGATAACTGAAGGTCTGTAAGAATAGATAAAATTTGATGTACCGTCTATAGGATCAATGATAAACACATATCCGGACTTCATCCTGTCGGTGAATACATCCTGCCCCTCTTCCTCGCCGAGAAATGCTGCCTGCGGAAGTATGCTTCCAAGCATCTGTATCAGAAATTCCTGGATCTTCTCATCCGTCTGTGTGCAGAAATTGGCATGTCCCGATTTCTCCATGACCTTCGGTTCGGAAGCATCAAGCATTATCCTTCCGGCCTTTTTTGCAATTTCGCATATCTTTTCTATAATCAGACTGTCTTCGTTCATATTAACCTTTCAGTTCTATTATCTTTTTGCAGTTTGGATTAGGGCAGACTACCGATGATTTCATAACATCAGCTTTAAACACTCTGCCGCAGTCGGGGCATGATATTCCCATATACTGAACATCGGCAACAGCTTTAGCACCACCGACAACATTCTCCAGCTCTTCAAGTTCAATCGCTTTATTCTTATCCATTGCTATCCTCCTGTATTTTAGCAGGTTTCGGAATCCATAGGGATCCCCGTATCACCGTTTATCGTTTTATATACTATCACAGTCAATATCACAGAAATATCACACATAATCATCCGCAGCTGTCCTAAACAGGAGCCCTTTTCAGATCATTCTCTTCAAGAAATTCAACGAGATCCTTATAATCGCTCTCATAGGCGTGGGCATGGCTTGATACACTCTTATGCTTTGCAACGGATGCAGCTGACTTGGCGATAGGCTGAACGGTACCCGCGCCTGCAATACATCCGCCCGGACAGGCCATTCCTTCAAGAAGATATCCGTTATATTTGCCGGCCTTGGCCATTGCCATCATCTTGCGGCAATTTGCGAGACCTTCGGCATTAACAACTTTTATTTCTTTATCCGGATACTGCTCCTTGATACAGTTTACAACGGCCGAAGCGACTCCCCCGCTGACCGCAAAACCTCTTCCGTCGCCGCTTGCCCCGTGCATCGTATCGTCATCGGGAAGTTCGGCAAAATCAATCTCTTTCGCCTCAAACATTCCCATTACTTCCTCGAAGGTAAGGACAAAATCAATATCACTTCTGATCGAACTGCGCGAAGCTTCCAGTTTCTTCGCGGCACAAGGTCCAATAAATGCCACCTTGCATCCCGGGTACTTGGCTTTGATCAGTCTTCCGGTAAGCACCATAGGCGTCAGGGACATGGAAATGCAGTCCGCATATTCCGGAAACAGTTTCTTGGCCATAACAGACCACGCCGGACAGCACGATGTTCCCATAAACGGGAGCTTATCAGGGACATTTTCAACATAATCCTTGGCTTCCGACAACGTACACAGGTCAGCACCGATAGCAACCTCAATAACATCCTCGAAGCCCAGTGCCCGAAACGCCGGCCTCATCTTCTCGGGTGTAAAATCACTTCCAAACTGTCCCGTTACCGCCGGCGCTATAGCCGCATATACCGGTACGTCCGATTTTATCGCCTGAATGACCTGGAATATCTGAGCCTTGTCCGCAATAGCTCCAAACGGACAATTGGCAAGGCACATCCCGCATGAAACGCACTTGTCCTGATCTATATCGGCACGCCCGTATTCATCGGTACCTATCGCATTCATTCCGCAAGCCTTAACACACGGTCTCTCCAGCCTGACGATCGCATTATACGGACACGCTTCAACGCACTTACCGCATTTGATGCACTTGCTCTCATCTATCACAGATTTACCGTTCTTGATCGTAATAGCACCGACCGGACACACTTCCTTACATGCATGGGCAAAACAACCCTGACAGACATCCGTAACCCGTACTTCATTATCGGGACAGGCATGGCACGCGAATTTGATTATATTTATGAGAGGTGGCTGGTAATATTTTTCCGGTTTGACACACTCTTCGGCTCCCTGTGTTACCGGTGCCTGCTCGGCTGCGGTACGAAGAGATAATCCCATCGCCATACGCATTCTCTCCCTTACTATGGCACGTTCAATAAAAACACTGTCCCTGTATACCGCCATCTCTCCCGGGATGACGTTATAAGGGATCTCCTCCATCCTCGACAGATCTCCGTCCCTGTACTCATAAGACAGTTTCGCGACCTCAGCATATACCCGCTTTCGCAGATCGTTTACCGATGTATATATACCTCTCATTCACAGAACCTCCGCCAGTTCTCTCAGATCATTTTACTTGATCCTACAACAGTATATTTTACCAAACCGTAAAGCCGGTGGCAAAACAAAAAACCCGAAATACCGATCAGATCAGCATTTCGGGCCTTTAACATTAACGTGTGTGAAAGGATTCGAACCCTCGACCTTCTGGTCCGTAGCCAGACG
>DFGA01000029.1:17353-71635 GCA_002371615.1 Lachnospiraceae bacterium UBA3762
CTCTATCCAGCTGAGCTACACACACTCAATGTTGACAGGGGGTACCCATAAAACTATGTTATACTACCACAAACTTTGCCATTAGTCAAACAATCCCTCATTCTTTTCTTCTATCGCCTTTATGGCGTGATAAGTATACTCTATATACGGAACCTCAATATTATTCTCCTTTGCCATCTCAATGAGATACCCGCATAAGCTGTCAACCTCCGTCCGGCGCTTTTCATCAATGTCCTGAAGTGTTGAGAACCTTGAGGAATCGGCACAGGGGTAAATGCCAACCTCCTCGGGAAGGTCCACTCCCCGAAGCTTTGCCAGCACTCTTACTTCCGCCCAAAGCTTTCCTGCAAGAAACAAGCCGTGATCACTTCTTGTGTAGAGCGCCGCAGGAGCCCCTATAACAGCCTGCGGAAGATTATTGCAAATATTCTTGGCATACTTTGTCCAGATGTCAAGCATCACGTCCGTACTCTTAAAGGCGTTAATCTGTGTGCCTTCAAAGGCATCTTCAACAATCTTAAGCCTTTCTTCGGCATTCGCCGCATCTGCCGCGCCGTAACGGATCGTTGCGTTATATTCTTCGTCAAACACAACTTCCCCGTCTGCTCTTCTTGACGCGATCATTATTATACTGTGTAGCACATGCTCGCTTCCGATGGCTTTTGCGATTTTCTCCTCGGAATCCGCTCCGTTTAACATGGACATTACAACAGTCTTCTCGCCTACAAGCGGAGGCATGAGTTTAATTGCTTCATCAAGGCCTGTTCCCTTAACGGCAACAATTATCAGATCCTGTACTCCGGCATCTTCGGGCGTCTTTACTGCGGGATGATAAACCTTGCCGTTTACTTTAATGCCGTCTCTTGCAAGCCTGTTGCACCTGTCTTTATCGGCAACAACAGTAAACTCACGATCCAAAAGATCGGCATTACCGTAAGCCCATATGAAATATGCGCCGACTGCTCCGGCACCAATTAAAGCTATTTTCACAGATTTCTCCTAACTGAATGAACTATGGACGCTCGCCATTTTAATAAAAGTATGCAACCTCATCCTCCGGTGCATTTGTTGATTCTATCTTTGTGGCTATCAGGTAAGGCGACGGTTCATTTGTCTGGCGGTTCATGATTGCCTGCACTTTGGCCGTAACGTCAACCCATGCTCCCTCTTTGATACCTGCCTGATTGGAGTATTCGCAGGGAAAACCGACAAGCGCAATATCTTCGGCACAGCACGTCATAGCCGGTCTTGCAACAACGAAAACATTATCCCTTTTGACATCTTTCGGATGAGCTGCCTTGGCCTTGAATCTGACTGTTTTGTTTAGATAGTTGTCCATGTTCTCAAAGGTATCTATGTAGAATATACCGTAATCCTCATCACCAACCTCAATAACATCGGCATTGATATCGTACGGCAGCTCTTCAGGAACATTATCCTCAACCTTTCCGTCGGGTGTCTCATAGAGAACCTGGGCGCGGCGGTTTACAGCCCTGACCATGCGTTTAAACATGGCACGGTCATACTCTTCCTTGCATCTGTTAAATACAACAAGATCCGAATACAGATACTGATTCGTCATCATCATCTTCATATTTGACAGATACATTTCGAATGTGGTTGAATCTATGGGCGTTATAACTTCGGCAAGCTCCCAGTTTCCCGGAAGCGCATCCAGAAGCTCATTGATATCCCACATTCCGTTGGCCTCGATAATGATCCGGTCAGGCTTTACTTCCTTCTGGAAAGCAAGAAAAGCCTCCTCGGTAACCGAATCTTCATCTTCTATCTTGCGGACAACAAACTTATTATCGCCAAGCCTCATTATATCAATGCTCTCTTCGCCTTCCTCGCACACGACCATAAGGGTAGTAAGTCCGTCTTTAAACTGCCCTTCATCCATTGTCTGCCTGATAAAGCTTGTCTTTCCGCTATCCAAAAATCCTGTAAATAAGTATACAGGAAGAGGTCTTTTCCCGAACATTTTATACTCCGAATAATCCTGCAAGTTTTGATTCATCAATTTCGGCACCGATTACACACAGTCTTCCGGTGTAATCCGCACCACCTTCCCTTATCTCGCTCTCACCGGGTGTAAGGTCAAAGTGCAGCCACTTTCCGTCAGAAGACTGAACGATTCCCTTAGCACGGAGAACCTGCCCGAATTCCTCGGTATTTGCCAGCCTGTCAAGAATCTTCTCAAGGTCTGCCCTGTCAAACTTCTTCGGTGTCTCAACGCCCCAGCTTGTAAATACTTCGTCCGCATCATGGTCATGATGATGATGGTGGTGGTCATGGTCATGCTCATGATGGTGCTCGTGTTCATGCTCATGATGGTGCTCATGTTCATGCTCATGATCATCATGGTCATGTTCGTGATCGTGATGATGTCCGCACTCACATTCTTCATCCTCATCATCATGATGATGGTGGTGATGTTCATGTTCAAGCTCCAGTTCGTGCTCAAGTGCCTTGGCGTCGCTCATAGCGCCGAAAATCACTGAGCCCTCTATATCATCCCAGGGGGTTGTTATAACCGCAGCTTCGTGATTTTTCTCCCTGATGAGCTTAACTGTCTCATCAAGTTTGTCAGCGGTAACATCCTGGGTCCTCGAAAGCACGACGCACCTTGCGGTCTCAACCTGATTATTGAAGAACTCACCGAAATTCTTCATATACATTTTGGCCTTCTTGGCATCAACTACCGTAGTAGCAGTTGCGATCTCGATGCCTGCCTCATCAGCCACATCAAGAACTGCTCTTTCCACATCCGAAAGTTTCCCTACTCCCGAAGGCTCAATTATGATCCTGTCAGGATGGTACTCATCAACGACCTTCTTAAGCGCCGTCGCAAAATCACCAACCAGCGAGCAGCATATACAGCCGCTGTTCATCTCCGTAATGTTGATTCCGGCATCCTTTAAGAATCCGCCGTCAATACCGATCTCTCCGAATTCGTTCTCAATAAGAACTATCTGCTGACCGGCAAACACCTCAGCTATAAGCTTCTTGATAAGGGTAGTCTTGCCGGCACCCAAAAAACCGGAAATAATATCAACCTTTGTCATAACTTACCTCCCGTTAAACACTTTCAAACAAGTATAACACTAAAATATTTATGATAAACTGTAGTACCGCAAACCTGAAAACAACCTGTGTATTCGACCATCCCAGCGTCTTACGGGCATGGTCATGAAGCGGGCAGCGGGTATTTGCAAGTATCTTGATCTTGCAAAAACGAAGCAGTGCAACTTTAAGCAGTCCCAGTCCTCCGTCGAGTATCATTACCAGCGCAAACGGAATATACAAAAGCGGATAACCGCAAAGCAGTGAAACTACTGCAATCATCATCCCCATAGCCCGGCTTCCCGCATCTCCCATAAGCATACTGCTCGGATTGGCATTGTACCACAGGTATGCCGCAAGAACTATTACAAAGTACAAAATACTGCGTGAAAAATCATCCGCCCCGGCATATTTCATACATATAAAAAAACTACCCAGCGTAATTATCGTAAGCGTCGCGGACAGCCCGTCAACTCCGTCGGTACAGTTTGTCACGTTAATCGAAGTCCAGACAAGAATGACTATCAATATGAACGCAAGCCAATACGGTATCGTAACGGATATATACGGATCCGGAAAAACAGAAAACCGGTTGCCGTTATAATACAGATAGGTAAGAGCAACGACCGCAGCCAGTCCGAAATCCAGTGCGCCCTTTAAGTATTCATTCCACGGTTTTTCGGACGCATCGTCAAAATAGCCGGTAAACATGGATGCAACGATAACAGCCAGATATATGACTTTCTGATTATCTATATAATCAAACAGAAGGGATACGGCAGCAAACACAAGAACAAATATAATACCTGCACCTCTTGCTTTTCCTCTCGAAAGGCTGCCTTCAACCGCAAATGCCCTGCCCTGATCGCAGGGAAGCTTATCGGCCAGTACCTTCATAAGAATAAAAGTTGCCAGAAAAGCAACCAGAGCGCCTATCGCAGCCGTACCGGCTCCCCCCGATCCGAAAATATAAAACATCAACCGCACCTTCCTTACTTAATAATCAAAAGCGCCGGAAACCGACGCTTCTGATTATAACACATGTAAGGAACAGCCGCTACCTCGCAGACTTATCCTTCTATGCTGATGTACTTTCTTTCCTCTACAGGCGGCTCGATCTCTTTCTTGGGAACGAATACATTGAGGATACCGTCCTCAAATTTGGCTTTGACTTCGTTCTCTTCGATATTCTCGCCGATGTAGAAGCTTCTCGAGCAGCTGCCGAAGGTTCTTTCACGTCTGATATAAGTTCCCTCGTCGTCCTTTTCCTCGTGCTCTTCGTTTGCCTTGGCACTTACAGTCAGATAACCGTCCTTAAGCTCCGCCGAAATATCTTCCTTCTTGTACCCGGGAAGATCGATATCAAGTGTAAATCCCTTATCATTTTCCTTGACATCCGTCCTCATTACCTGAGGTATCGGCTGCCTTATGGCTTTAATGGGTTTAGAAACGGTATCAAAAAAATCATCAAATAAGTTTTCTCCGAAAATACTGGGCATCATCATAAGTCATTCCTCCTTTATAATCCGATCTTTAAGATCTTTATTATCACTTGGACTGATTATGTTATACCACGTTTGTTAGCACTCGTCAAGTTTGAGTGCTAACAAATAATGTGAACTTTTTGTGTTCACATTTCATCCCGGATTTTTACAAGATTCATCCCCAGTTCTCCGAAAGTCATCACGATAAGAGGTGTTACCTGAAGTAAGACACGGTTTCCGGAATCTCCTACATCTTCCATGAGTATATCGCCTCTTCCGAATGCCGCTGCTACAACAATAAGTATAAATCCGGCGGTAAGAACCGAATTAAAAGAATTCGAACCATCAGGCATGATCTTCTTATTTTTGTATGAGACCGCAAATTCTGCTCCAAACAGGACAATGGCTGATATCACAAAATAAGGCAGCATTCCCCACCCGCTCTGCCTGAACAGGTTGCTTCCGAACGCTTTTATGTTTCCGATATAATGCTCGCTGTCATACACAAGGAGAACGAGATTTCCCAATATCATCGCTCCGATATAAATGCAGGACAGTTTTGACGATAATGCTTTGGGTAGTTTCGGCTGCACAAATGCAATATAAACAGCAGAAAAAGCAATTGCGCCTATAAGCAAGGCTGCTTTTTGCGGAGTAAGGAACAGATAGATGTTATCAAAAAGATAAAACCCCGTAAAAATCTTTATACAATATCCGCCGAAAAGAACTATAACGGGAACAAGCACGAATGCTGCAAGTTTTTTTCCTATATCACGGTAAACGGCAAGACAGATTATCAGCCAGACCACAAACATTGTGCCTTCTATTCTAAACAGTGCAAGCGCGACAAGAAGAAGTGCTGATGCCCCCATCCCTTTTCCGTCCTGCATGTATGTATAATATGCCGCTATCAGGAACAGTTCCATAAAATACATATTCGCAAGCGCCCAGTGCCCTAAGATCACAAACGGGGTGGAAGCTACAAGAACAAGCGTGATCGCAACGGCAGCAACCACTCTGTTTCTGCCGGATAAGTATTGTTTGGATTTTTCGAAAACACACATACCAAAAAAGGCAATGAAATTTAAATGGAAAAATTCTCTGATCCCAAATGACTCTCCGAATCCAAAAAGCGCCGGCAGTGTGTCAACGGCAACCGCTCCCAAACCTGTATCTGTCATCCAGAAATCGAACTGGTCCCGCAATCCTTCGAAATATACAATGCAGTCGGGATACCTCCGGTAAAAATACATAGTATCGTTTGATATTATTACCGGCGCTATGCCGCTTACTGCAATAAAAGCGGTCACAAGAACGACCGCCGCGCAAATAGCCGCACGAATAAGTTTCTTTTTCGAGAGGATATCGCGATATGAACTTCTGCTGAAATATGCGGCAACCGCTGCCTCGATCAATACCGCTGAACAGACCGTTATACGGTTATAAGGGATCCCAATCACTATCATGGCATAGGCTGTTGCGGCAAACGCACAGATTCCGAGAGGATAGGCCATAACACATCTTAACTGCCACGGATCATCTTTATCTGTCAACGCTGTCGAAATGACCGCACCAAAAATAAGCAGACAGATTATAACGACAAACTGCCTTATGAAAAAAATGTTGGAATAAGATGCCAGGTACGCGTTAATAAACGATTCAAGCGATGTCATCTTGATACCTCTTTGTCAAAATAATCCTTCGATGCAATATAATAATTGTCATTGTCATGACCACCATCGTGCTGCCACAAAACAACAATTTCCTTTGCATCCGTTAATCCTTCCGTACATATATATACATGTGAATCATCAATAAAAGAATTATAGAACCAGTAATAATAGAAACCGTTACCCCATTCTCCGTTATACGGAGTCAGCGGGAAAGTGTAACGCATCATATCGTTAGCATACCCCAGATCCTCAAAGTGTGATTTTTGCTCATCCGTAAGTATAAGAGAATTCAGGGTTTCATCCTTCACGATTTTGGCATCATTAAATTCAAGATACTGCCACATATTTACCGCATGATAATAGTGATACAGCCAGTAATTGCCTTCATCGTCAAAGTTTTGCGATTCGTCATCTTCCGTATCAGCGCTGTCGCTCACCGTATATGCGTCATCCGGTGTATACGCTGTCTTGCCGTCAAGGAACGTATCCAGAAAGGCATCTGTATATTCTCCGTTTTCAAAAAACTCAGGCTGATACATGCTTTGGTTGGCAGGATGTGAAAATCGCACGATACGGTCTATTGTCCGCGTGTTATAGATTGTAAAAAACAGAACCATTCCCATTGCATAAGCCACAAGAACAATTCCCTTTTTATTCTTCAGTTTCGGAATATGAAATGCCGCAAATGCCGCAATCGTCAGTGCGGCGGCAAGAATAATCTTCATTTAATATCTCCGTCCGAATGTATTATCCATAGTATAATTCATGCCGGCATCTTTTACAAACGAAATACTATGCCACCTGTCAGAAAGATGGTATAATTCTGGTGTAATAACTATTTACACCAGAGGAGGAGTTACAATGCAGGATTACAAGAAAATCGATCATCCCAAGAATATTGACGTGGTTCTTCGTTATATTCCGGGGCACTTTATCACACCCAATTCCCATGTTAATTATTATATGGACTTAAGCGACATGAAGGCGCGCCAGCGTGAGGCAAGGGCAACCGGTGAAGAACTTGCGGAGTTTTATTTGGCATCGGATGAGATCGACACGATACTGTGTCTTAACGGAACGGAAGTGGTTGGGGCATATCTTGCCAACAAACTTACAAAGGCCGGTATGATCTCGGCCAACCGTCACAAGACCATATATATTACCAGTCCCGAATACAATACAAGCGGACAGATGATGTTCCGTGAGAACAATCAGCATATGATCAAAGGCAAGAGAGTTCTTGCACTTATAGATACCGCAACGACCGGCAGCACACTTAAGAGTGCGGTGGGCTCCATCAGGTTCTACGGCGGAACCCCCATCGGAATCGCAGCTATCTTCTCGGTTGGGACCCAGATCGACAACATTCCCATAAGGTCACTGTATTCAACCAAGGACCTTCCCGATTACGCAAGCTACCGTTCGGACAGCTGTCCTCTCTGCCAGAAGGGCACTCCCGTGGATGCGATCTGTAACGGTTTCGGATACTCGACGATCCAGTAGAACTGTTTAATATCAAATGATTCCGGAAAATAAAAGAAGAGCGGTATTCCGCTCTTCTTTATTTTGTCAGCAGGGGATGAGAGAATCGAACTCCCACCAAAGGTTTTGGAGACCCCTATCATACCATTTGACCAATCCCCTATCCATACGTGGAGCGCCGTCTATTGAATCAATGTGCGACGCTCCAAATAAAATATCACATATAATCAGCCGCTGTCAAGGACTAGAACCTCATAATGCCTCTGGCTATGTTCTCTTCTTCCTCTTCACGCCTCTTCTGCATCATGATCTGATACTGGTTAAGCGTCTCCTGCTTCTTCTGCTCGGATATCGCCTTTGCCATGTCCAGATCCTCAAGCCTTGATCTTGATGACAAAGTATTCTCAGCCGCGTAATCATTGTATCTTATTGCAGACTCAAGGGCATTTGTCTGAGCGCCCATACTGCTTCTCGACTCGGAAACCTTGGATATCGCATCCGTGATCCTGCTCAGATCAAACTTTCCAGTAACGTTAAAGCCCTCAATACCCAGATCTGCCAGTGTTGAGCTGACCATCTGTATCTTCTGTCCGGTTCCGTCAGGCTTGGTCGCAAGATCTATGTCGGCCATACTGCCGTCAAGTATCTTCATCGTATTGAATTCGGTACCCTTTGCAATACCTTCAATATCCGACAGAAGCTGGTCAACCTCACTCTGGATGGCGCCGAGTTCTTCGCCGGTATTAAGGCCGCTGCTTGCCTTAACTCCGAGTTCGTAAATTCTCTGCAGATTATCTCCTATCTGCCCGAGAGCACCGTCTGCGATATTCAGTAACCCGATACCGTCCTTGGCATTCTCGCTCCCGACGGTAAGACCGGTCTCCTGACTGTTCATCTTCCCGGCAATGGTAAGCCCCGCCGCATCATCGGCAGCCGAATTGATCCTCTTGCCGCTTGACAACTGTGTATAAATACTGCTTGATGAGGAAACTCCGCTTATCTCTGACATTTTCATCCCTCCCGCTTATGGTAAAAGCTGTCAAAGTGTTACCTTGGGACTAAATTGTAACATTTAATTGTCCTGTTGACAACTATGCAAAATTATCCTGATCCTTGTTCCCAGATCTTCCCTCGATGTTATTTCAAAATGCCCGTCATGCTTGTCCACGATCCATTTTGCAATAGACAGTCCGAGCCCCGTTCCTCCGTAGCTTCTTGCTTCGTCCGAACGGTAGAACCTCTCAAACATATGCTCAATGTCGGACTCTTTCATACCGATACCGGTGTCCTGAACCTGCAGATAAACATCCTGTCCCGTATCGTATCCTACCGACAGGATTATCTCATCCTTTTCTTTCGTATATTTTGCGGCATTATCGACAAGTATCCTGACAGCCTGCTTGATCAGACCTTCATCCGCCATCACATATACCGGAACCGTCGGGCATGAATACTTGTAAATATGTCCTTCGTCGATCATAAGGGACTCTTCGTAAACACTCTGCATCATCTCACACAGATCCACCTTTTCAACGTTTACGACTGTCCGGCCGGCATCTCCCCGGGCCAGGAAAAGGAGCTGTTCAACCAGATGTTTCATGTGTGATGACTCGTTCTGGATAGCGGTTATCGACTCGTCAAGAACCTTCTCATCCTCACGTCCCCACCTGGCAAGCATATTGGCATAGCCCTCTATTACCGCTATAGGTGTCCTAAGCTCATGGGACGCATCATTTACAAATCTCGCCTGCTGCCTGTTACTCTCCCTGATCCTTGTAAGGAGAGAATTCATAGCCCTCTCTATTCCCTTAAGATCTTCATCACCGAATGTCAGCTTAGCCTCGTCCGTAGGCTCCAAGCTTGTGATTTTCTCCTCTATCAGGTGGTATTTATCTTCGGATAATTCGAACTTCGATATTTCCTCAACCTTTAGTGCAAGTTCATCAAGTGGCTTTAATATTCTCTTAACACGTCTCTTTTCATGAGAATAGGAGATAAGATCGCCGAGCATCTCTATGACAAACAGCGACGCTCCGAAGGACAGGATAATCATTACCGGGGCAAAAATCGCCTCCGACAGAATAACTTTTCCCGATGTTTTCGCGTACACGGTATAGCGCATCGTGGAAAGCACTTCTGCGAGCTCATTTGCAGAGTTTATGTTCCCGTCAAAGGGGGCTACCGAAATCTGACGGTGTCTCTCCGGAAAGGGGATAGCCGTATCCACCTTATATTCTCTTGCCGCAAGCCATACTACCATCATTACGATCATCCAGAAAAATGTCTGACCGAAATGAATGCCTATCTTCATTCTGACCCGCTGGTTTGCAAGACGCTTCCTGATTGATTTTACGCGGCCTCTGGCTGTGTTATTATGATTTGATGACATAACCGACACCTCTGACCGTTTCGATCATTTTGACATCAAAGGCTTCATCTATCTTGGAGCGCAGAAACCTCACGTATACATCCACAATGTTGGTCTCTCCGACATAATCGTAACCGCATACTTTTTCAAGCAGAGTATCCCTCGTCATAACTATGTCCAGATTGGTCAGAAAGACCTTCAGCATCTCAAATTCCCTGTTTGTAAGGGTAATCTCTTTGCCGTCATATGTTACGCGATGCTTTTTCTCATCAAGAACAAGGCTCTTCCAGCGATGGATCCCTTCCTGATCGTCACCTGCCACGTGCGCGGTATCCCCGCTTCCGGACGTGCCTTGCAAAGCAGCGCCTGCCGGATGGAGCTTCAGCGCAACTCTTATCCTTGCCAGAAGTTCTTCGATTGCAAAAGGCTTCGTTATATAGTCCACTGCTCCGGCATCAAGTCCCGACACCTTATCCATAACGGCATCTCTAGCCGTAAGCAGTATAACGGGAGTATGAGGTCCTCCGGGATTGTTGATCCTGCGTAAAACTTCCAGGCCGTTAAGGCCCGGAAGCATTATATCTAGCAATATCAGATCATATGAATTATTCGTCGCAAGCTCAAGTGCTTCACGCCCGTCACCGCTCTTCGTGACTTCATATCCTTCATGGATCAGTTCGAGTTCCACGAAACGTGCCAGCTTTTCTTCATCTTCGACTACAAGAATGTGTGACATATCAGGGATCTCCTTCTCAAGAGTAGCGTCATTGAGGTTTACAGCTTGTTGTACTCTTCCTTAACCTTATCGGCTGCTTCGGAAACCTTGTCGCATACGTTGTTGGCAAATTTCATCTCATCGGCACCCTTAAAACCATACCTGCATCCGAAGAACAGTGCCACAATCATAATGATAAGTGTTACATGCCATGTTAATGCGAGAATTATGATAAATACCCAGATGGGAATATTTATGATCGTATCTTCTCCTCGCTCCACAACAAAGTAGTTTTCGCATGATTTGTGCCAGAGTGCTTTGAGCTTATCGGTAAATGCGTTTCCCCTCTTCTTCTCTTTCTTCTCTTCGGGCTGATCCACAACTACAAGCTCACGGCTTTCCTTCGTGCTGTATGTCTCCTTGCGGGTCTCTGCCTTGCCCTGCTTCTCAAGAAGGATCATTGCATCAAGAAGATCTCCGTTTGCTTCTTCAAGCGCTGCCTTAGCCTCTTCAAATGTTACGTTAGCTTTTTCCCTTAACTTTTCAACCTTTTCAAAAGTATCCATTTTCTTACCAACCTTTCGTATTCTGTGATTTTCCGTATTACGTTTTCTTACGATCGTTTTGAGTGCCACGCCATTAAATCTCTGCACCACCATCAACGCAATATCAATATACCGAAAGATTCTTAATTCATCTTTTAGGAAAGATTAAAATAAAGTTAAAAATCATTTAACTTCCAAATCCTCTTCAATAATGCGGATATGGACATCATCAAGCTGCTTTTTGTCTACGGTTGACGGTGCGCCCATCATCACATCCATTGCCATCTTGTTCATGGGGAACGGAATGATCTCGCGGATGCTGTCAACTCCGGCTATAAGCATTATCATTCTGTCCACACCGGGAGCGATACCTGCATGCGGCGGTGCCCCATAGCAGAATGCGTTATACATTGCCGGGAACTTTGCCTTAACATCTTCCTCCCCAAGACCTACGATGGAAAATGCCTTTACCATTATCTCGGGATCATGATTTCTGACCGCGCCCGAAGACAGTTCCACGCCGTTACATACAAGGTCATACTGGTATGCCAGTATCGAAAGCGGATCATCATTCTCCAGAGCACTCATGCCTCCCTGTGGCATTGAGAACGGATTATGGCAGAATTCAAGCTCTCCCGATTCCTCCCCGATCTCATACATGGGAAAATCAACTATCCAGCAGAATTCATAGCACTCTTTCTTCATATGACCCTCTGCCGTCTCGCCGAGTATCTTGCGAAGTGTACCGGCGCATTTTAGGGCATCCGCCCTGGCTCCAGCGGCAAGTGCCACAAAATCACCGGATTTAAGTGAGAGTGTACTTATAACGTCCTGTTTCTTATCCTGAAGAAACTTTGCGATTCCCCCCACTATCTCACCGTTCTCATCAATCTTGAACCAGTATGATTTTTGCCCGCTTATTACCTCGGTATCGGCAATTATCTTATCAACAACCTTTCTTGAGGCGTTAAAATCAGTCACCTTTACCGCTTTGACCGTCTGTCCTTCAAAAGGTGCAAATCCCGTACCCTGCATCAGTTCTGTCACATCATCAAGCACAAGGTCTATTCGAAGATCGGGTTTATCCGTTCCGTAAGTCTCCATCGAATCCCTGTAGGATATCCTCTTAAACGGCGCCGAAGAAGCTGTATTGTATACTCCGTACTTTGCAAAAACCGGAGGAAGGACATCCTCGATCACCGCAAACACATCCTCCTGATCGGCAAAAGCCATCTCCATGTCAAGCTGGTAGAACTCGCCCGGGGATCTGTCGGCTCTCGCATCCTCATCCCTGAAGCAGGGAGCGATCTGGAAATATCTGTCGAATCCGCTTGTCATAAGTATCTGCTTAAACTGCTGCGGTGCCTGGGGAAGAGCATAGAACTTGCCCGGATGGTTTCTTGACGGCACAAGGTAATCTCTTGCTCCTTCAGGCGATGAGCATGTAAGGATAGGTGTTGTGATCTCAAGAAAATCATGTTCTATCATGCTTTTTCTAAGATCCGCAACGATTTTGCTTCTAAGTACTATCTTATCTCTAACCTGCGGGTTTCTAAGGTCAAGATACCGGTATTTGAGCCTTACGGACTCATCCGCTTCTTTGGACCTTGTAACTTCAAACGGCAGCTCGTTATATATACACTTTCCGAGTACCTCTATCTTCTCGGGAACAACTTCGATATCTCCTGTCGGAAGATTGGCGTTTTTGCTCGATCTTTCCCTTACGGTACCTGTTATGGAGAGCGTTGATTCATTGTTTACTCCCGCAAGAGCATCCATCATCTCTTCCGTTTCTATAACTGCCTGGGTCACTCCGTAAAAATCCCTTAATACAAGGAATCCGAGAGTCTTGCTGACCTTTCGCATGTTGTCATACCATCCGACGATAGTGACTTTTTCTCCTACGTTTTCGATACGCAGTTCGTTACAGTTGTGTGTTCTTGATTGTGTCATGGTTTACCTCTTTGTTTATTTTATGATTATGCTAACAAATTTGCTTCGTGGGTCGGTCAAGGTCGCTCGCCCATTTGGATTCGACTTCGTCGAATGGGGGCTCGCGGTGCAGAGACAGACTTCTCCCCACTTCGTGGGTCCCCTCTATCTCTGCCTTCTCCAAGTCATTGGCATGAAGAGCAGGAGCATCGGGAACAGTTCGAGACGTCCCGCAAGCATGTCAAACATAAGTACATACTTGGAAAAAATCGAAAACTGTGAAAAGTTTCCGGTAGGTCCGACCATTTCAAGACCGGGACCTATATTATTGAATGTAGCTATGACTGCAGTTACCGTTGTGGTGAAATCTTTTTCATCAAGGGCAACAAGTATTACGGATACGGCAAATATAATAATATACGTCAGAAAATATACGTTTATTCCGCGAAGCACCGCATGTTCTATCGGTTTTCCCTCGAATTTGAGTATCTTGACGCTTCTCGGATGAACGAAATGCTGCAGTTCCTTCCTTATCGTTTTGGATCCTATGATCACACGGCTTACCTTCACTCCTCCTGCGGTTGAGCCGGCACATCCGCCGATAAACATCGCAACGAGCAGCAGCATCTTGGAAAACGTGGGCCATGTATTAAAATCAGCAGTTGCATATCCCGTAGTCGTCATGACCGATGCAACATTAAACATACTGTGCCTTATAACATCATGGACCCCGGTAAAGGTATTCCTTATATTAAATGCGACAAGAGCGGTTATGATAGCATATATCGACAGATAGGATATAACCTCTTCGGACCTGAAGGCGTCGCGAAACTTTCTTGCTACAAAGAGAAAATATACATTAAAATTCGCACCGCAGGCTATCATGAAAAAGGTTATGACCCACTGCTGCAGCGCAGTGTACTCCATACAGCCGCTGTTTCTGATAGCAAATCCTCCGGTACCCACAGATCCGAATGATATGACCGATGCTTCGTACAGTGACATTCCGGTCAGCATCAGGACAACTATCTCCATCATGGTGATCGCTATATATATAAGATACAGAATCTTAGCTGTTGATTTTACCTTCGGAACAAGCTTGCCCACGGAAGGCCCCGGGCTTTCTGCTCTCATAAGATAAATACTGTCACCGGCCGCTTCCGGAAGAAGTGCCAGAACAAAGACCAGGATCCCCATTCCTCCGACCCAGTGCGTAAAGCTTCTCCAGAACAACAGGCCTTTGGGCAGTGATTCTACTTCTGTCAGTATACTTGCACCGGTAGTTGTGAATCCCGATATAGTCTCAAAGAGGGCGTCGGTAAATCCAATATGAGCTACGGCATGCCAAAGCGGGATCGCACCGAAAACCGACATAAGTATCCAGCTGAGCGCCACTGCCATTATCCCTTCGCGGGTGTAAAACGACATGTTTTTGGGCTTTCGAAAACTGAGCAGATAGCCGGTTCCGAAACTTATAAGTGCCGCTGCCGCTATCATTATCCACTCTTCTTCCCTGTAGATCAGTGATACGACCGTAGGCAGGATCATCAAAGCAGCCTCGATCCGAAGAACTCTTCCCACGAAGAATGCAATCATTTTCCTGTTCATGCGAGAATATCCTCCAGATCGTTAAGTCCGCGTTCAACGCTGACTACCACGACAAGATCCCCTTCTTCTATAACGCTTTGTCCGTTTGGGATAACTACTTTGTTTCCTTTTGTTATACAGGCGATGATGATGTTGGGCTTAAGGTTAAGCTCCATAAGAGGCTTCCCGGCAATCTTTGATTTATCTTTGACACGAAACTCGAGTGCCTCCGCCCTTCCCTGAGCGATCTTGTAAAGAGTCTCAACATTACTTCCCTTGCTGTTGTTCAAAGCCCTTACAAACCTTACGATATAGTCGCTTGTAATGCTGTTGGGATTGATGATACTGCCGATATCAAGTCCTGCGATGACCTCTTCGAAATTGATCCTGTTTATCTTGGTCAGCAGTTTTGCTTTGCTGATCCCCTTTTGATAAAGGGAAAGCAGGATATTTTCCTCGTCTATACCGGTAAAATTGCCCACCGCATCAACAACGCTTATTCCTTCTTCATCAAGGAGCTGCTTGTCTGTTCCGTCTCCGTTTATTATTACCGCCTGCGGAAGCATGTCCGACAGGACCTGGCATTTTTCAAAATCCTGCTCGATTATCTTGACTCCGATCTTGGTTTCTTCGAGAAGCTTGGCTACATAGTAGCTCATTTTGCCCCCTCCGATCAGAATGATCGATTTTACCGAATTGGATATGTTGGCTCCGCCGGCTTTAAAAAACGACAGTGCAACCGAATGAGGAGCTATAAAGGATACTATATCTCCTGCCTTAAGCGTAAAATTACCATGGGGTATGAGTAGTTGCTCCCCTCTTTCAACTGTACATATAAGAACTTTGCAATGAAGTTTGGACTCCATTTCCGAAAGAGCCAGTCCGTCAAGTTTAGTTCCCTGCGGGATGTTCATCTTGATCAGTTCCACACGGCCTCTTGCGAAAGTATCCACTTTCATGGCCGAAGGGAATTTGATGATCCTGGCTACTTCGGCAGCGGCAGCCTGTTCCGGATTGATTACAAGCGAAAGGTTAAGCTCTTCCCTGATATACCGCATTTCATTGTAATACTCCGGATCCCGAATCCTTGCTATTGTCTGACAGTTACCTGCCTTCTTGGCAATAAGACAGCACAAAAGATTCAGCTCATCGGAATTTGTCGTGGCGATCAGAATATCCGCATTTTTAACTCCCGCCTCTCTCTGCGTAGAGATGCTTGCTCCGTTTCCCTCTACTCCAAGCACATCTATTCTGTCGGAGAGATACTTAAACTTCTCCCCATGTCTGTCAATTACCGTAATATCATGCCCTTCCTGATCAAGATGCTCGGCAAGGGTAGTTCCGACTTTTCCGCACCCAACAATTATTATCTTCATTTTTCAGCCTTTCGGATACTTAGATAAATAAGTATCTTTCATAAACGAAACGAGTCGGAACATAGACTGTCCCGACTCCTTATGATTTATAACGGTTTACACGTCAACTTATAGGAATCTCGGTAGATCCTATATCCTGGAATGTCGAATAATTGTCATGTATCGTAAGTGTAAGCGGGCTTGTCTGGTCTGCAAGTTTAAATGCATAAGCGCATTCAACCGACTGGCCTGCTGAAACCTGCATGTCCTTATTGGCGATCTCAGCCGGAGGATCCGTAAGGTTTGTATCTTCCGGACAGTCAACCCCGTTCTGCTTGACACTTGCGGGGAAAACCGCATTCATAGCAAGCGGTGTATCCGTTTTGTTCACAAATGTAAAATAAACAATTGCCGCAGTACTGTTTTCGGCATCCATAACAAGCTGCACTTTTGTACATGTAAGAGTAAACTGGTCGTTTTCCACATTTACACCGTTGCTGGATGTACCTGCTTCAGCCGAAGCGCTCTGGGAAGAATCCGCAGATGTATCTCCGTCAACGATCTTGCCCTTTAATACAAAGAACAATGCAACAAGTGCTATAAATACAACAATTTCGACTGCAAGTATAATGATACTGGTCGTATCATTTTTTTTGCGTCTGGACGAAGCAGGACCTCTTGAATGTCCCCTGCCCGCATTATTCTCACGATGTTGTGCGCTACGAGCCGGGCGTACCGGACGTTCACGAACCTCATCATCCTGAAATTCAAAATCCAAATCTAAATCTCTAGGCATAGTTAAACTCCTTTCAACCTAACCATTGTATTATTATCTGCCTAAAAATTCAAGTAAAAAAAGGTTTTTACAAGCCAAATGAGACCACGGCATATTGCATACCGTTAGTCTTAAAACTGGATGCACCTATTGACTGGTACTTTTCAGTGAAAATAAGACTCCGTGACACAGCATCGGTTTTAATCATCCTGTCTACGGTTTCTTCCGCCTTCTGCCCGGTAGTTATAAGCATCTCAGCCTTGAAATGCTCCGGTGCAAGAGAGTAGAACGGTAATCCGTTGGGTCTTGTATGGTCAAAATTCGCTGCGATTTCGCGTGTTCTGCGATCCGCGCATGTACCGAGTCCTTTATTGGTAACAAGTTGTTTGTACCCGAGATCGGTCCTCGCCTTATTGATGGCTGTAATGAGCTCCGTACCGAACGCGCTGTCACTTTCACCGTTCATATATATGCAGCATTTTCCGACATCAAACTCATCAGGTGTTATATAAGGAGTCGGTGTGGGTGTCGGAGTCGAACCATCATCTGCTGTCGGAGACGGAGACACATCCCCCGTCAAAGACGGAGTCGGGGACACATCTTCTGCTCCGGTCGGAACGGGTGTATTAGTCAGATCAGGATAATCTTCCGGACTCTCTATCGAAGAAACAGAAAGATCATCAGGCGTAACCGGCGTTGGAGATGGTGTTACAAAACTTATACTTCCGGCCGGATTCCCGGTAGGTGTAGCATTCTCCGGCTGGCTCTTATCTCCGTTTACCGTTGCTATAGCTGAACGGATATACTCATCATACGGGTCGGTTGCTTCAGCGGATGTTTCAGTCATCTCTTCACCCGCTGCATCCTGGGATTCTCCCGCCCCATCCTCGCTGTCACAACCGGACATCATAAAAGCCGCTACAGCAAAAAGCAAAATTATATAACATCTTCTTCTCATCAGTGTTATTTGACCTCTTATTTTAAACGCCCCGGTGCAAAGAAGGTTGCTGCTTTGAAAATCGGTGATTCAAATCTTCTCTTTACCTTAGTAAGTTCATCTCTTATATGTATTCCCTGCGGACAGTGGATTTCACATTTACCGCATTTCCTGCACAGTGAAGCCATTGATTTTTCATTCTTCATGGCAGTGCACATGAAGTACTCACGCCATGCATTTGCATATCCGTCTATATATGATGAGTTATATATTTTAAAGCATCCCGGAATGTCAACCCCGGCAGGACACGGCATGCAGTATGCGCAGCCTGTACAGCTGACTTTGACTTTCTTCTCAATTTCCCGGATGACCTTCTCATACGTGTCCATGTCACTCTCGGTAAGGGAGTTCTCTTCCGTCTCGGATGCTATCCGTATGTTCTCCTTAACCATTTCCATAGAGTTCATACCTGACAGGACAGTTGTTACCTCCGGCTGGTTCCACAGCCACTTGAGCCCGAACTCTGCAGCCGACCAGCCGGTGGATTCCTTGATCATCTCTTTTGCTTTATCGGGTATACCGTTTACAAGTCTTCCTCCCCGCAGCGGTTCCATTATTATTACCGGAATACCCTTTGCGGCAGCAGCTTTGAGTCCTCTTATACCTGCCTGCGAATTCTCGTCAAGATAGTTATACTGGATCTGGGCAAAATCCCAATTATACGATTCCAATATCTTAATAAACATTTCCGAGGACCCATGGAACGAATACCCTACTCTTCTTATCTGTCCGTTTTCCTTTTTCTCTTCAAGCCACTTATCAATGCCTTTTGACTTCAGGGACTCCCATGTTTTTACATCCGGGAGCATATGCATAAGATAATAGTCAATATGATCGGTCCGAAGACGCGAAAGTTGTTCGTTGAACTTCTTTTCCGCCTCTTTGGGGCTCTTCATGAAATAGTGCGGCATTTTACTTGCAATGTTGATCTTGTCCCTGTAGCCCGTATTCTCGAGTGCTTTTCCGAGTTCTTCTTCATTTCCCGGGTACAGGTATGCAGTATCAAAATAATTGACACCGTTATCTACTGCATATACGAGCTCACGTTCTATCTCATCACGATCAAAACCGTTCCCCTTTTTGGGGAATCTCATACATCCAAATCCGAGTGCGGATAAATTATCCGGATTATTAAGCTTTCTGTGCTGCATATGCTCCTCCTCAGGCTTGAGGGATTATTTCCGTAACCGGTACAGATTAATGTGCTGCCTTTCTCTTCATCTTTCTCATTTTGCGCTGATGTACGATCAGGATCAGGAAGCATGTCACAGCAACACCGAATGCAAGCAGTGCTCCCACGGCCAGTCCTGTTACAAGATTTCTTGCCGTTGCCACTTCTCTGGCTATTGCGTATGCAGAGAATCTGTCTGTCCTGAATGTTATAGTCTTAGGATCGTCGTCAAGATCCGGAAGAATCGTAAGTTCCCCGTTATGAACCCTGAGTACCGAATATGTCTTGCCTGCCTGATATATATCTTCAGGTATCTCGATTATAACCTCCATTGTTGTGGGCAGTTCCGTGATCTTCTCGGTATTGCCGCCCATGGTCTTTAACATTGTCACGTCGAAGTATTTGAGCGGTTTTTGTCCCACGGCATTCTTCATTATCCTCTCAGATGCCGCATCGGGCTGATCTTCTCCGGTAATACTTACCGATATATCAATCTTGTCACCTTTTGCAAGTCTCATTACATCGTCTGTAGTAAGCATCTTCTGAACAACAACGTCAAGATCGGGTAACGACGGATTTATCTCATCGTCTGATGCTTGCATAAGCTCTTCTCTGGAAAGCTTGTTATAGTCTATACTGGTCAGCTTTGACGGCTCGAACTTGTTATATACATACGCGCCCAGCCCGCCGGTGTAGAATGCGGCATCAAGTATCGGCATAGTATCTCCCGTGGTTACCATTTCGGTAGCTTCACTCATCGATATTCCCATAAGCCGGGTAACTTCGGAAGACTCATCACGCTCGGATTCAACAGTGATTCCAAGTTCCTCATCAGTAGGGATGGGTATATTCTCAAGATCCATCTCTTCCACATAATTATCCCCACCCTTACCTGTTGCGGCATCATCTATATCGACAACGGTACTTGCGGTTGCTGTATTATTAAGAGTCTTCTCAATCGGTTTAACCTTATTGGTTTGTGTCTTCTTCCCCGAAGCTTCCGCAGCTGCCTTCCCGGCATCTGTCTGTACGAATGCGGCAGCTATAACGTGGTTTCCCTGAATATTGTTAAATGTATATGTGCTGACAGGTCCCACCTGGGCTCCGTCTACCGCTACGGCCAGAATTGCAAACCCTGCCTTCGGGGTAATTGTGTATGTTATGTTCTGACCGCTCAAAACCGATATTTTTCCGGACGGTGTTATGGAACCGCCTGTTGTAGCTATACCGGAGGACAATTCATACACTGCCGTATTATTCTTGGTAAAGATTGCAGTACATGTAAAGTCCTGTTTGATCTTATCTATTCTGTATTCCGCAGAGCGGCTGACATACTGTCCGTTAACCTGCCATCCCTGGAATGTATAACCGTTGGCTGCTGTTGCCTTGATGGTGGTTCCCTCATCAAGCTTGAACGTGCCGCCTCCGGTCACCGAACCGCCTTCTGTAGGGTACGCGGCAAGGGTAAGCGTATGCCTTGTCTTCTCAAATATTGCGGTAAGTTTTCTGTTAACCGTCAGGTTTTCCAGTTTAATCGAAGCGTCACGGCTGACTATGGTGTCATTTTCTTTCCATCCGGTAAATACATACCCATCATACGCTTTTGCCGAAAGAGTGGTGCTTCCGCCGTAAGTTATGGTACCTCCGCCCACAACATTTCCCGCATCGGAATTATTCGCGGTAGCAGTAACCGTTACATACTGCTGGTCAAACTTTGCAGTCAGTGACATATCCTTTGTAACATTGGTTACCGTGTAGTTTGTAGCTGTAGATACAGTCTTGCCTTCAAGAACCCAGCCTACAAAGTAGTAATTCTTTGCGGGCACTGCCGAAAGAGTTACACTTCCACCCTCCGTAACAGCTCCGCCTCCCGTTACCGATCCGCCGTTTGAAGGCTCTGCATATGCTGTAACGTTGAAACTTCCCCGCTGGAGTGAAACCTGAGCGGTTGCGGATACCGACGTATCTTCAAGACATGTAGCTATAATGCTTATCATAGGCGCGGATTCATCCGAAGCTACACTAAGCATACCATTATCAGAAATCTTTGTCCCCGTTGAACGGTTTCCGGTCACTGTCCATCTGACATCACGCGGATTATTGTCGCTGCTTATGACCTCAGCCTTAAACTGCGCACTGCCTCCGGTTGAAAGTGTGATCTTTGATGGTGTTATCACCACATCCTTGATAACAGGGCCGGGGTTGGTCACAACACCGTAGAGCGGAACGCAAAAAGCACTTAAGAATGCCGGATCCCTTGTGGCATCAGCAAAATCAGCTGTTGCAAAATATTCCCCGGGCCCAAGGTCGGCGCTCATGGATACGTTGAATCTTGTTGACTCGCCCGGCTCAAGGTGTGTTTTATCGCCATGAAGGCTCAGACTGAATGCCCCGTCGGGATCAATACTTTTAGTGTAGATAAGATCCACCGAGTTGTTTCCCACATTCGTAATGGTAAGCGGAATATAGTCTCTTTGCACTCCTACCGGAGCAGAACCGAAATCAATACTCTCGATATCCGGAATTATACTGTATTTACTGTCTTCTTCAGCCTTTTTCTTCTCTTCGGCCGCCTTTGCAGCATCTTCGGCTTCCTTGGCCGCCCTTTCGGCTTCTTCCTGTGCTTTTCTTATAGCCTCCTGGGCTGCCGCATCCGCAGCCGCCTGATCAGCAGCCTCCTGTGCTTCCCGTGCAGCTTTTTCATAGGCTTCCTGTCGTGCTGCTTCATCCTCATCTTCATTCTGCGGGGGGGCGTCGACATCACTTTGATTACCTTCGCCTTCCGGGACTTCTTGCATCAAGTCCGCTTCAACGTATTCCTCTTCGCTGTAATCATCCGCACGAACGATCATGGTGATCCCTGCTATATCGGTTACAAAAACCGTAAGCGATAAAACTATCGCAAGGATCAGTGAAATGGTTTTCTTCATAATTATCCTCCTATTAATTATTACCTGCTGTACAACATACTGCGGCTCATTTTCTTTTGCGCATCTATACTAACAGACATTACATCACAGAAGTATCACACGGATTTAAGCTCATCGCACACTATCGCGCTCTGTGCAGCAGTTCGTGCTCCTTTCCTTTGATAACGTCCTCCCATACACGTTCAAGGAACGGATTTTCATCGGTATATCGAATGCTTGATAACTGATCGACCTGATATATTCCGTTCATTCTGGCAGTTCTTGTGGTAGGTCCCATGGGAACCGGCTGTCCTCCACCGAGTATACATCCCCGCCTGCATGCCATAACTTCCACAAAATCATATTCCGCCTTACCGGCTTTTATATTCTCAAGAAGATCTGATGTGTTTTTGAGTCCGTGAACTACCGCAATCCTTATCTGTCGATCTCCCATCGAAACGGTTGCCTCCTTGAATCCTTCCTTACCGCGAATTCCGGAATACTTGATACTCTCAAGAGTTGCATGATCCTTATCTTCCGACAGATGCCGAAGCACTGCCTCCGTAACACCACCTGTGATACCGAAGATGGATGCTCCTCCCGATGCCATTGAAAACGGCGTATCACAGGCTTCGCTCTCAAGCGTCTCAAACTTGATGCCTACCTGCTTGATCATACGAATGATCTCCTGGGTTGTTATGACAATATCCGTATCCTGACGGCCGTTAGTGTGATTATCCGGACGCAGGATCTCATCCTTCTTGGCTGTACACGGCATGATGGCCACAATATAAGTCTGCTTGCCCTCTTTTGCATCTTTGTCCGCAAAGTATTCCTTTATTACCGGCGAGAACATACTCATGGGCGAACGGCACGTGCTGACATTTCCGGCAAATTCCGGATACCTGTTTTCACAGAACTTGACCCATCCCGGACAGCATGACGTAAACAGCGGAAGCTTTTCCCCGGACTCGAGCCTTTCGGCAAACTCTTTTGCCTCTTCCATAACCGTAAGATCAGCTCCGAAGTTTGTATCGTAGACTTCGTCAAAGCCCATTATGCGAAGTGCTTTAACAAGCTTGCCCATCGAGTTCTCACCTTTTGGAATATTGAACTTGTCACCTACCGCAACCCTTACCGCCGGTGCTATCTGGGCCACAACTCTCTTATTGGGATCCTCGATGGCATCCCACACTTCCGTAACATTTGTCCTTATGGATATTGCGGCTGTGGGACATACAACAGCGCACTGTCCGCATCCCACACAGTCCGTATCGCATATATTCTTGCCGAACGCCGGCATGATCTGCATTTTGGAACCCCTGTGGGCAAAATCAATTGCCCCGATCCCTTGATTTTCCGCGCAGGTTCTGACACAGTCACCGCAGAGAATGCATTTGTTGGGATCCCTGACTATGCAGTTGGAGCTCATGTCTATGGGAAGCTCCTCTTTCTTGTTCTCGAATCTTACGGAATGAACGCCTACCCGGTATGCAAGGCTCTGGAGTTCGCACATTCCGTTCTTGGTACAGGTCGTACAGTCCCTGCAGTGTGTGGATAAGAGCAGCTCTATGATAAGCTTTCTGTACTGCTGAAGCTTTTTTGTATTGGTATGTATTACCATACCCGCCCTCGGCTGTTCCGAACAGGAAGCAAACATTTTGCCCCGGTCATCTTCAACCATGCACATTCTGCAGGCTCCGTATATCGACAGATCCGAATGATAGCAGAATGTAGGGATATCGATTCCGGCCTTCCTTATAAGCGAGAGTATGTTTTTCTCTCCTTCAAGCGGCACCTTGATGCCGTCAATTGTCATATAATCCATCAAATGTCCTCCCGTGGATCATCTTTCTTCGTCCATAGCTTATTCAGGAGCGCGATATAGCGCCAAAGGGGCAGTTCTCCATGCAGGCTCCGCACTTTATACATTTACTCTGATCTATCTTATAGGGTGATTTGATCTCCCCCGTTATCGCTCCTACCGGACAGTTTCTCGCACATTTGCTGCAGCCCTTGCACTTATCCGGATCAATGGTATAACTTGAGAGTGCTTTGCAAGTACCTGTTCTGCACTTCCTGTCCCGGACGTGTTCTTCATATTCGTCTCGGAACACGCGAAGAGTTGAGAGTACAGGCAGCGCTGCGGATTTTCCGAGACCGCACAGCGCGGTATCGGTTATGGCATGCCCGAGCTCTTCAAGAAGATCAAGCTGCTCCATGGTCCCTCTGCCGTTTACGATATCCTCAAGGATCTCAAGCATACGCATCGTACCTTCGCGGCACGGTACACACTTTCCGCAGCTTTCATTCTGCGTAAAATTCATGAAGAATCTGGCAACCTCCACCATGCACGTATCTTCGTCCATAACAACGAGACCGCCCGAACCTATCATGGCACCCTTTTCCTTGAGGGAGTCAAAATCAAGAGCCACATCAAGGTCCGATGATATAAGACATCCTCCGGACGGGCCGCCTATCTGAACGGCTTTGAACTGCTTGCCGCCCTTTATGCCGCCTCCGATATCATATATGATCTCACGAAGCGTCGTTCCCATGGGAACCTCGATAAGTCCGGTGTTGTTGATGCTTCCGGTAACCGCAAATGCTTTGGTTCCGGGACTCTTCTCGGTGCCTATTGAATGATACCAGTCGGAACCGTTAAGAATGATCATCGGAACATTTGCATATGTTTCAACATTATTGAGAACCGTTGGCTTTCCGAACAGACCCTGTTCTACAGTACGCGGAGGCTTGGTTCTGGGCATTCCGCGCTCACCTTCAATGGATGCCGTAAGTGCGCTTCCTTCTCCGCAGACAAAAGCTCCCGCTCCCTTGTTAATATGAAGTTTGAATGAAAATCCGGTTCCGAGTATGTTGTCTCCGATAAGCCCGGCTTCTTCCGCCTGCGCTATGGCTGTCTTAAGTCTGGATACTGCAAGCGGATATTCCGCACGGACATAAATATAGCCCTCCTGCGCTCCTACCGCGTAAGCAGCGATCAGCATGCCTTCTATCATTTTGTGCGGATCGCCTTCCATAACGCTTCGGTCCATAAATGCCCCGGGATCGCCTTCATCTCCGTTACATACCACATACCGGATCTTTTCGCCCTGCCTGGCAACCTGCTTCCACTTGTATCCTGTCTGGAACCCGCCGCCTCCCCGGCCTCTTAAGTTCGAATCGTATATTACATTGATAACCTCTTCGGGGGTCATGGTAAACAATGCTTTTTCAAGCGCCTTGTATCCGTCAAAGGCCAGAGCCTCCTCGATATGCTCGGCACCGATATGTCCGCAGTTCTTAAGGACAAGCCGCATCTGCTTCGCATAGAACGGAATATCTTCCTGGGCAGGATATGTAACTCCGTTCATTGAATACAACAGCCTTTCTACCGGCTTGCCGCCCAGAACTGTCGTGTTATATATCTCTTCACAGTCTTCGGGCTTAACCTTAATATACAGGAAGTTATAGGGCTCGATTCGGACAAGCGGTCCCATCTCGCAGAATCCGTGGCATCCGCTCTTCTCAACATCCGTATCCGAATGTGCCACCTCTTCTCCGAACACTATCTCGGCATCAGGATCCCTCTTGCACAATTCGCACATCTTCTCGTATATCCTGCCTGATCCTCCGGCAAGACACCCTGTTCCGGCACATATAAGTATTCTGATCTTCTGTCCGGCTATTCTGTCCTCACACTGTTTGCGGGCAATGTCAAGATCTTCTCTTGTAGATAATCTTCTCATTTCTCCCCCTCCCTGATCTTACCGATAGCTTCCGTTACCTTGTCGGGAGTCATAGCGGGGTGTACTGTATCATTTATTGTCATCACCGGCGCCAATCCGCATGCGCCCAGGCACGAGACCGTCTCAACCGTAAACATCATATCATCGGTTGTACGTTTGCTGTCAGACAGGTCAAGTTCCTTGTACAGTCTCGCAAGTATTTCCGTGCCTTTTCTGACATGACATGCTGTACCGTCACATACTTTTATTACATATTTACCCTTCTGATCGAAGGAGAAATTCTCATAAAAGGTTGCGACAGAATATGCCTTTGCCTCGGTAATTCCTATATTCTTTGCAACATAGGACAACAGTTCCGGCGGAATATAACGATATACCGCCTGAATATCCTGCATTATCGGAATAAGGGATTCCTTACCTTTGCCGTGGGCGGAAATTATCTCATCCGCTTTGTCATAAAATGATTGATCGAGCATAGCCCCTCCTGTTGAAACTGTTTTGATCCTCAACAGATCACAATATACTTATTATACCAAATGTGACGTTTATAACAAGGGAGAAGTGGATGATATGACAGGCAGTTTTGGCGCAAACGGAAACAGTGCAGAGCTTGCGCCATATACCTGTAAGAGCATTGAGAAGTGATCAGGCTCTTGTCTCTATGACCGGACCGCCCTTACCCTCAAGGTAATCGCCCGTTATGGTAACACGCCCGATATTATCATCCTTCGGGATCTCATACATGATATCGAGCATTATCTCTTCGATTATAGACCGGAGTGCACGCGCTCCAGTATCCTTTTCCTGAGCTTTCTTTGCGATTTGAAGAAGCGCTTCATCGGTAAATTCAAGATCTACCTCATCCATTGACAGAAGCTTTTGATATTGCTTGATTATCGCATTTTTCGGCTCTTTTAATATATCTACAAGCATCTCATCCGACAGGCCCTGCATCGTGCATATAACCGGAAGACGTCCCACAAATTCGGGGATCATCCCAAACTTCTTGACATCTTCAACCGTTACCTCAGACAGAATATCCTTGCGCTTGTCAAGGGTATCTTTAAGTTCCGCATTAAATCCGATGGATGTCTGCTTGCGAAGCCGCTGCTTTATTATCTCATCAAGTTCCGGGAAAGCCCCGCCGCACACAAACAGAATATTTCTCGTATCCACAGTTGCAAGCGGAACCATAGCGTTTTTGGAATTGGCTCCCACAGGGACCTCAACCTCTGCCCCCTCAAGTATCTTGAGCATTCCCTGCTGCACGCTCTCCCCCGATACATCTCTTGAATGAGAGTTCTTCTTCTTGGCGATCTTATCTATTTCATCGATAAATATAATCCCCGTTTCGGCACGTTCAACATCATTGTCCGCTGCCGCAAGAAGCTTTGAAACTACACTTTCTATATCATCGCCGATATAGCCGGCCTCGGTAAGACTTGTGGCATCTGTTATGGCAAGGGGTACATCAAGAAGCTTTGCAAGGGTCTTTACAAGATAGGTTTTACCGCACCCTGTTGGGCCGATAAGCAGAACATTTGATTTTTCTATCTCAACATCACGAAGCTTTTCATCGAATTCCTCCGGCTTCATTGATTCCGACGCAACCCGTTTGTAATGATTATATACCGCTACGGACATCATCTTCTTGGCCTGCTCCTGTCCCACCACATATTCATCAAGCATCTGCTTGATCTTGTGCGGAAGCGGAATGTTTTTGATATCTATTACGGGAGTATCCTTTTTGTCATCTTTGTTCTTTTTCTTGACCGCAGGACTTCCAAACATCATGTTCTGAAGATCTGCCATGTTCAAAAATCCCACGTTCGGGAGTCCGAATCCACCCGCAAAACGGATATTCTGACCGCCTTTATCCGGCTCTTTTTTGTCAGGCTCATCGGGCTTTTCCTCCGGTGAATCCTCCGCAGAAGTATCGGTTACGGTTTCGTTACCTTTATCATCCGCAGTCTGCGCAGGAGTAAAGTTTGCCACAAACTTATCTATATTATCCGAATTGTGCGTAAATCCCGTAAACTGTTCTGCCATTTTCATGGCTTTTTCCATGCACTTGTTGCATACTTTAAGTCCCCCCGGGATCGGGATCAGTTCCCCGCAGTCATCCTTATTCTTTCCGCAAAGGTTGCAATACTCGTTTATTTCACTCATATCCTAACTCCAGTATTTATAAAAAAAAGTGGGGCTTGCCGTACATCTCAATATCTGTCTTCTTGAAAGCTTTTTATAATTCTTTCCGAGCTTATATCCCGCAAGCCTGAAGGCACAGGTTGCCGCAAAAGGAATAAACATAACAGGCTTGCCGTGATCCTTAAAGTATGCGAATGCAGATCTTGCATATGATTTTCCCTCCGATTCGGAAGAAACATCCGCAAATACCTCGGGGTGCATTGCCTGTGACACGGCAAGGTCAAAGTTACGGCGGAATTGCTGCATATTCGTGTAATTATGCGAGTGATACACGGTCGCATCGGAAGCATATGCAATACCGTAACCGTTTTCTATCAGGGTATGGGCAAATACCATATCCTCATTAAAAATCATGCCCTTCGGAAACTTACCCAGGCTCTCAAATATCTCCCTGTTATACATTGCGCAGGCATTTGAGCAAAAATATGTTTTGATACCCAGTCTTTCCTTATCCTTTGCGGTTTTGACAAACGACCTGTCCGGATAGTTAAACTCTCTCGAGAATCTCTCTCCCAAAGACGCGTCCTCATTCGGCAACTGTCTCGCATATACAGCCGCTATCTTTTCACCCTCAAATGCCCTGAGCATGTTCTCGATCAGCTTATCATCCGCCGGCTCGGCATCCTGGGTCATAAATAAAAGGAAGTCTGCAGAACTTCCCTTAGCTCCTTCATTTCTCGTGGCGCCATGGTCGAACTCTCTTGCGGACACATTCTTAACTTCAAAATGTTTTCCGGTCGTATCGTAATTTCTTCCGCGAAGCAGATTGGCAAGATATTTCTGTTCCGTGTTCATAAGTACGATACGGTTTGGCGCAACAGTCTGATGACGGAGTTTTTCGACGATGGTAAACAGGCGCTCATCGGGCTTATAGGTTGGAATTATAATGTCAATAAGCATTTTTGTTTATAAATCCTCTGAATACCGTAAGCAGCAGTATCTTTATATCAAACTCCAGCGTCCAGTTCTCGATATAATAAAGGTCATGTTCTATCCTCTTCTCAATCGATGTATCTCCGCGAAGTCCGTTGATCTGGGCCCATCCGGTAAGACCCGGCCGAACCTGATGCTTGATCATATATCTCGGGATCTCTTCCCTGAACTTTTCGACAAACTGCGGTCTCTCCGGTCTGGGACCGACAAGTGACATCTGTCCTATAAATATATTGAATAGCTGCGGAAGTTCATCTAGACTCGTCCTTCTGAGGAACCTTCCTATCTTCGTCACTCTCGGGTCGTCTTTTGTAGTCCAGCCCTTTGCCTCCTCGGCCTCGGTCTGTTCTATCATTGTTCTGAATTTATACATCCGGAATGGTTTGTTATGTAAACCTACCCGCTCCTGTGAGAAAATCACCGGACCGTCGCTCGTTGCCTTGATAAGTATTGCCGACACTATCATTATCGGAGAAGCAAGCACTATTCCGACTGCGGATCCCACAATATCAACAAGTCTCTTAACCACGCTGTTTATTGTATTATTGAGGGGAACCCGTCGTATATTGATTACCGGAAGGCCCTGGATATCTTCCGTATACGGACGGTTCGGGATCACTCCGGCGTAATCCGGAATAAATTTTGTATGAACGCCGGATTTTTCACATAACCCGACTATCTCCTTAAGTCTTCCGTACTGTCCCAGCGGAAGCGTGATCGCTATCTCATCAAGCTTATTCTCTGGAAGGATGAGCGGCAGATTATCAATGGTCCCGAGAACTTTAATACCCTTGTATTCAGTACCCCTTTCAATATAATCGTCAAGTATTCCCCTTATTACATATCCCCACTGCGGATTAAGCAGTATTTTATTGATATAGCTTTCGGCAGAACCGGAATATCCGATAAGAAGGACGTACTTGAGATTGTATCCTCTCTTCCACCAGAACATCATAAGTGCTCTCATGGCATTTCTGAACGCCGTCTCCAGGCAGATACACACTCCCCAGAAAATAAAAATCATTTGTCTGGAGAAATCCGGCTGGTTGATCAGATAGAGAATAACCATAAAGATCAAAGCACCGATCGTATTGGCTTTGATAACGTTCAGTAATTCCCTCTTTCTTCCGGAAGCACGCCTTGTGCTGTACAGGTCGAGTTTGGAATATAAGATCAGGTATCCTGGTACAAGAAAATACAGTGCAGTCATATATGTCTGCACCGAAAGCCCTTCGTCATACAGTAGAAGACCGCTTTCGAATTTCAAAAAATAAGCAAACAGATAGCTTATTACTATTACCAATCCGTCTATAATAAGAGTCAGACGATTAATTAGACGTTGATTATCCCTGATCATCAGAATCCCCTTAATCCGTAAAATCTAACCGAATATCCGTCTTAATGTATTAAACCACAATTCGAGCTGAATACGAAAGTAATTTCCCAAAAATGCAATATCGAACGGATATCTCCTGCCCCTTTTGCACTTGCCAAACCCCTGTATTACTCCCGAAACATATTCCCGTCCGTATCCCTTGATCATAAAAAACACGGCCTTTATTCCAAAACCGGCCAGCAAAAACGGGATGTTTAACAATATCTGTAAAAGCGGCATATTCTTGTATATTATATATACACTGTTTTGGGCAGTAAGTCTTACCTTGAAAGGATTGTGTCTTGAACCGGACGAGGCACTTCCGACATGGTATACAACGGCTTTCGGAGTATACCTGTTTACATAGCCTGATATTCTTGCCCTGTATCCTACATCCACATCTTCAAGGTAGGAAACATGGATCTCATCAAAATACCCGATCCTGTCAAATACCTCTTTTCTGTAGATCGCCGCACCTGCGCAGGCAGAAAACACTACAGATTCCTTATTGTATTTATCAATATGTTTATCTTTTCCGACAGAAAATGCCCATCCCAGCGCACAATACAGATCTCCCGCAGAATCGATCCGGTCGGGAGAATTCATCTGCAGCATCCGTGATGCTACAGAAAAAGTATCGTCACGCCCGTCTATAGCTTTATACAGCTCTTCCACAAAATCCGGTTCGGCTTTTGTGTCGTTGTTAAGTAAGATCACATACTTTGCGTCCGCTGCGGCAATTCCCTCGTTAACGGCACGGCAAAAGCCGTAATTTTCCGGAAGCTCTATGAGCTTTATATCACGATACCCCCTGACAATATCAACTGCTCCGTCCTCCGAGGCATTGTCAACGACAATAATGTCTGCCCTCATCGTTTGTGCCAGCAAAGAGTCCAGACAGTCGCCGATATATTTTATGCCGTTGTAATTAGGGATTATTACGGCTACTTCACTCATTTTTTCTTTCTTCGGAATATTACTCCAGGCGTATAATAAACTTCAAAACCCGGCTTCAGCACGATATCCGGATACATACTGCTTATTGCATCCCTTCTGAGCAAAACGCAGTCATCGGTAAATCCCTCCACAAGCTGATGAAGCGAGGCTCTGTGCATATATCCGGAAAACGAAGCCCTAAGGCCGGCAAATCTGGCCCTTTTCTTCCCATCCGGACCAACATCGTATCCGGCACTTTCCACTTTCCTGTCAGTTCCGATGATCTTACCGGTTACCGCCCCGACATGCGGCAAATTCATACATGCCTCCATATCCGCGATATACTCGCCGTCACCCGGAACAAGTCGCAAAGACAGAAGCATAATGAACTCGCAATCAAGAGCTTCCCGCTCCTGTGCAGTCATCTTCCTAAACTCCTCGGAAGTAATGCTTAAGACCGGCCGGTGGATCCGGGGATACTCAATATCAAAGAAACCCAGATGCGGTGAATCAAAAACCTTTGCCCTGATCCCGGCTCTCTTATATGAGTCTTCCACGGCACGCTTACCTGCCCGGTATGCATACAGTTTCGCATCGGGATTTTCCGATGTGGAATTAGCGGTACTTCTCCAATGATACAATACCTTTTGGATATGAACGATCTGATCCTTTCTTATCCCTTCGGTACACCTCATAATAAAATCATGATCCTGGGCTCCGTCATACTCGCTTCGAAATCCTCCCACGCTTTTGGCGAGATTGATATCCACGGCAAGAAAATGGCATATGTAGTTATTGGTTCTAAGAAGTACAGGATCAAAATCAGGTTTTTTATTTATGTCAAAGTATCTTGTCCCGTCCTCATTTATTTTGTCTTCATCGGTATAGATGACAAGAGCCTTTGTGTTTTCCACAGAAGCCATTATATCAAACAACGCCGTTTTTTCCAAAATATCATCATGGTCAAGCAGGCATATGTAATCCCCCGAAGCTCTGTCAAGTGCCTCATTTGTATTATGGCTGATCCCTTTATTGTCCGGTATTTTAAAATACCGGATTTTATCAAAAAGCGTACCGTATTCGTCCTTACATAAAAGATTACGCTCCTCGGTAAAGTTTCGTACTGCATTTCGTCTTGAATCATCACGGCTTGCATCCGCTAAGATCAGCTCCCAGTTTCCGTATGTCTGGTCCGCCACCGATTCAAGCATCTTTTCAAACAATACCGGGTCAGTCTCATATACGGGAACAAGAACACTGAATTTCTTTGGATCGGCAAATCTCCTGTTTCTCTGCTCCTCAACCTCTGCATCACTTGCATGGTACGGAACATACCCCTTCTGCTCCCGGTCTGTTTTTATTCTCTCAACTCCCTTGTTGAAAGTATTTACAAGCCCGTTCCTTTTAAGGTAACTTATGCCTCTTTTAATATATCTTCTTCCGGTACCCATCAGAACCTCATGACCTATTCTCGGAAAATGCTTCAAGTTCCTCCGGAGTTCCAAGCACATGAACGCTCCCGGGATCAACAAGGCATATTCTGACTTTCATACCAAGCCTAATCATATGGTTATATAAGGGAGCAACATATTTTTCTCCCCTTTCCATATTCGAGCTGTCCGCATAATACTGTTCATACATTTGTTCGAACAAACGGCACGTTTTAAAATAGTAGGCTCCAAGCGTACAATTGTCCGAAATACGCTCTTTTTCACGTACTTCGGTTGCATTACCGTCGCCGCCGATCTCAACAAAGCTCCAATGGTCTCCTTCGGCCTTAAAGCACGGGATAAAACCGTCTCCTTCAATATCCGCGCTTTTCATTTGTCCTGCTTCAACATATGTGTCTATATTATATATAAGCAGTGAGTCATCCTTATCCCAATAAGCCGATGCACGCATTGCCGTTGTAGCCTGTCCGTCGGTAGGCCCAGCAAGTTCAATTATCCTGCAGTGTTCGGATGAACCTGTTATGCTCTCCCACTCTTTCTTTATGAAATCACCGGCATTATCTTCACTTCTTACAATGAAGTAATACTCGTTCCGGGGGTCAAAGAATCCCCTCAGGCTCTCCATTGACCAGTAAAACAGCGATTTTCCGCGTACGGTGATCTCATATTTGGGAACAGTATATCCGGCTTTTCTGAATCTTGAACCAAGCCCTGCCATGGTTATAACTATTTGCATCGATCTCTCCTTACGGTCTCATCAAGTTCTTCCACACTCATGGTCAGAAACTCCGAAGGTCTTACCGTTCTGTCATCCACATAGAATCCGTGATATCCGGGCCATGGCTTGCCGTATATGATCTCATCATACGGTATCTCCCACTTGTCAAGCCATGCCAGAAGGATTTTCGCCGTATTGGCATTGATAAGCCCGATGTTTCCGTTGTACGAATTCATGTTTCTGCTGGTAAGAAGGACGATTTTTGCCCCTTTACTCTTATACTCACGGATCTTATCCACCATTTCCTTGTACGGAACTATATCCTCATATTTTTCATCCGGCCCCTTGATCGGGCAGATCGTTCCGTCAACATCGAATACAAACGTCAGATCTTCATACATATCATTTCTCCAGACTGTCAAGGATTGCAAGAGCATTTATGATAAAGCCGAACACTTTCTGCGGTCTGTCCATGTGAAGAGGAAGCATTGAGAGAAACAGCGAAGCCTCATAAAGACGGATAAGAACAAGATCCATCCCATATTCTCCAAGGATATCCCTAAACAGTTCAACATACTGTCTGTTGTCGGCATCAACCCTTACTCTTGCTGTCATATTGGAATCAACGGTTATCTCAAACAGATCGCTGTTAAAGTAATCATAATAGCCGCACACGGAGTGTGAAAGCTTTGCAACATCATAGTACGGGTCCATATATAATTCCTCTTCCGTCATCGCACCTTTCGGGTCTACCATTTTAAGAAGAGAATCGGAATTTGAATATAATATGTTTGAAAAGCACATATCTCCGTGACTTATACACTTAATATGCTCAAAAGTCATGCCGGATCTGATCTTGTCATACAGATTGACATATCTTGCTACTATCCCGTCTATATCGGAATAAGGTGTAAGAGCTTCGATAAGCCTTGCAATTTTATGGTACTGCGGATCTTCCTTCAGCTGTCCGATACGCTCATAAACCTTTGAAACATACAGACGTTTCGCTTCGGCTTCATACTCCATACCCGTCACAGTCTCGGCTTTACGATGCGACAGAAAATAGAAGAGATGTCCAAGGATCGCTTTGAATTCCTCAAGACGTATGGATCCGTGAACATACCTTATGGCCAGATCCGTCATGGAATACCGCTGCATCCTGTAACTGGCATTTGCTTCATCCTCACTGTAATCAAAAGGTCTGACAAACCACTGTTTCATATCATCGGGAAGAAGTGAGTAAAATGTGTATTCCGCTTTGATCTTATTCTTTTTTGGGGACGATTTTACCACAGTGTATTCATCCCCTGTCAGGGAATTAAAGAATCTGGCATCAAATCCACCGGTAATAAACGATCTGAAATTGCCCACCTCTGACATATCGGTAAATGCATCACTTACTATTTCCGTATATGTGTCATAATCACTTGGGGCTGCAGTAAAGTAGGCATTCTCATCTTTAAAGATAACGCATGCAATTCTATTATTATGTGTTATTTTATAGTTCTCGTGAGCATACCCTGCTTTGTATACAATCGTCTCTAATCCCTCTGTTTTCGCGATTCCGAAGTCAGAGTAATATAGAATAACATGTGTATTTTTAATATTTGCCAGTTCTCTTGCACCTTTGTCATAAAAACCGGTAACATACGGAAGGCGGCAGAATACTCCTGCTACCCTCTCCCTTAATGTCTGTCTTTTGTATATGGTTTCCCCGAAACTCTTGTTTCCGGTTATGACTGCTATTTCCCTGCCGGGTTTTCTCGTATCGTCGTAGACGATAGCTACATTTCTTACCATTCCTGACGATTATCCTTTTTCTTCCTTGTCAAAAGCAAATACCTGATGGTAAATGCCAGAGTGAACAGCGCAATGACCGTTGCCGAAACGATCGTATAAAGCCTCCGGGTCTCGTAGCTTGCTCCCGATACTATTGACTCTATATATAATCCGAAATCGGAAACTCCGAAATCCTGTCCGCAAAGTCTGTAAAATAATGCAAGTACAGCAATCTCCAGTATCCATGCTGCCAGCGAAAACAGCATAAGTATCCCGTATCTTCCTTTTACCAGTCCGCGGACATACTCATACCACCCGTTTACATGCTCAATGGCGGACAGTGCCATCATTGACCTTTTCGATTCTTTTGACGTGATTATATATCTGTTTAAAAACTCGTATGAAGGCGGAAAAATCCGGTAAGCAAGCAGCACCACAACTTCAAAAACCGTCAGAAGAACGGTGGGAGGAGTAATATTTTTGGAAATAAACATCTGATACGGCAGCAGTATCATTACAAGTGCAAGGGTATCAAAGAACCGGTCGATAAGTACTGAGAAAAAACCGGTCCTGAATCCTCCCAATACATGACTGAATACACCTACCCTGTAGATTTCTCCAAGTTTATACGGGATGACCAGATTAACAAGTGTTGCCCGAAGGTATGCCGGTACATATCTGTCAAAGGAGATCTTCCGGTCCATAATGATCAGATACATTCTCATCAGCTTAATGATATGGACCATGCAAAAACATGCCAGCGCAGCAACACCCAGCAATATCCTCATACCGGATCAGCCTCGTAAGAATCCACGATACGCTCTCTGTACTCTCCTTCTATAACCGCGGGGTCATTATAATAGTCTTTCAGCATTTTTAGGACCTTAACAGCCTGGCTGGCCATCTTTACATTGGATACCTGATCGTCTTCTCTCCAGCTGATGGGATAGAATTTTATATCATGTCCGTAATACTGTGCGGCAAGTATCATCAGGTAATTAAACATAAGATTATCCGGAAACTTTTCGTAATACTTCGATTGAAGCATCTTAACACTGTACATGTTAAGCCCCGAACCGAGATCATACACCCTCTGTCCCGTAACATACGCAAACAGGAAGTTATAAACTATATTCCCTATTGTTCTGAATGCGGAATATCCCTCAAGCCGGGACCCTCTCATAAATCTCGCTCCGAGAATGCAGTCATGCTTCCTGTAATATCCCTTTCCGAGAACGGGGACAAAATCGGAAATACTTCCCTGATCGTCTCCGTGAAGTACCATGACATAATCATAGCCATGTTCGACAGCATATTGAAATGCGACCTTATGGGATCCACCTAGTCCGTAGTTTTCCCGGTTTCTGAGCAATGTGATCGGAAGACTCGCATGTGCATGCATGAAATTAAGGACAGCTTCTTCTGTACCGTCTGTACTTTGGTTATTTACAACTATAACTTTTGATATAAAAGCCATTTCGGCAGGACCTAACTGCTCCAGAACTCTTGTTATCTGCTTTTCACAGTTATACGCCGGAATAAATAACAGTATCCTATCATTTTGCATGACATAGCCCTCCTTTTGCGATCAGTACACTTCGTTTATGTTTATCTCTGACAGGTTTATTACTTCGTCCTTTTCCTGCGAGTTCTCTTCAACACCTTCGGGAATTATGTATTTTCCTTCTCTGTAGTCATATACGATTTTTTCGACGCTGTGCTGCGTATAGTATGCAACGGATTTTGCCGCCTCTATGCCGACCAGATTAAGCACATGCTGATTGTAGTGATACTGGTCCGTCATATATTCCGTACTTATCTTGGACAGGATCGTTGTCCCTATCGCATAATAATCACTTTCCGCACAAATCAGCTTTTGCTCGTTTATAATATTCAGGAAAATATCCCTGTAGTCAATGGTTCTGCCCGGGACTATGATAAATACTTTCCTGACTCCGCCGATAAAGAGCGGTCTCATAATATCATCAAGATTAGTTCTGTATACTTTGGGATCCGTTCCCTTTATTGCATCCGACTCCCCGTGAAGCCACAGAACATACATATGTCCTATATTATAACCGTTGCTTTTAAGATAATTAACCGTTGTATCAAAACGTTGCCTGATATCATCCGTCACACCGGGCAGCATCCATGTGCTCATGTCTGTTGCGCCCATTGAAATAGATACTGCTATTACTCTCCGGCCTGTTTCCTTGTAATATTCATTTACAAAAGCAGAAACAAGCGAACCTTTCTTGGCTCCGGGATATTCATGCAGACCTCCCGGCCTGTTCTCGTTTATGCCGAAAGGTTCCGTTATCGGATATAACGTTGTCGGATCGGATACCGCGCGAAACTCCATTCCGGCCTGTTCCGGAACATAAGGAGCCAAAGACGCGTCCCCTGCCGCACCCGACATATTGGACTGACCCATAAAGAAGATGAGGTCGATATCTCTTCCGCTATCTGCCTCGCCCGTCTCCTCTTCCGCCTTTTCCGGCAGCTCTTCGGTGACGTCCTCAGGTGATTGTGTCTGACCGGAAAAAGTATCTCCTAATCCTTCCGTATAGTCATCATCACCTGTATCTTCCGTAACAGTGCTCTCCTCTTCCGTAACTTCTTCCTGCTGTACGATTTCAGCGTCCTGTTTGTTCCCTGTATCCTCTTTTTCGGGATTTTTCCCATTGCATGCACATAACAGGAGAAGACAAAGTGTGATTACAGGCAACAGTACAATATTTTTTATATTTTTCATTGTTAATGCTTTTTCTCCAATGTCATTTTACGGCTTATGAAGTTATATACCATAACTATACCCGTTGCAACCATCTTGACAGCCGCTGTTACTGCAGACGGATAATCATCGACGAGGGCAGGGACCGCCTTATCGCAAATAATAACTCCGAAATAGAGTATCATCTCGTTTATTCCGAGCCCGATGAGCGAGAGCAGGGCAAAGATCGCAAATTCTTTTTTTCTGTCCATGTCATCTCTGCGCTCAAACACGAACTTCATACTCATCAGATAGTTAAAAACCAAAGATATACAAAATCCGAACAGTCCGCCTACCGTGGCGGCTGTCGCAACGTCCATACCGAAAGCCCTGCATGCGGCGGATACAATGAGCGTTATTACAAAGTCAATAAGAAACGATAATCCTCCGACCACGCCGAACCTAAGTATCTGCGCAAACAGTTTTTTAAATTTTCCGTCTTTATTTATTGATTCATCAGTCATTTCCCTTTAGTCCCCTTTTTACGGCTATATAAGTAAGAGCCACAGTAAACGAATAATATATTATGCCGACAACAATCTTTGATCCCGTATTCTCATTAAATATTCTAAGACCAAAATAAACAGCCGCCAATAGGATGGCATACACTGTAAACATTGCCGGGGTACTTTCCTCCTTTGCGGTGCCGTCCTTTGTACAAAATACTGCAGAGACCGCCGACAAAACGAAGAAATCATATGTTCTGTGATATGTCAGTATAAGAGACCACAGAACAAGAGTTGAAAACAGCAGGCACTCATTATTTTCCGGGATTTTGACCGATATAATCACTAGCAGTACTGCAATTATAAACGCCGGGATATAGCAAAAAGGACTCTTAATAAATACCCCAAGGTCTATTCCCCCCTCAGATGCGAGGTTTGATGCCACATCAAGCGGTGCCTTTATCATATACAAAAAACTCTTTCCCAGTCTGAGTGCAAATACTTCTGTCAGAATAACGTGAGCCGCCACAGATACCGCAAGCTCTTTGTACCTCTTCCTGTACAGGAAGTATAATGCCAGAACACCCGTCAATGTGTACTTGAAATACGAAACAAACAGGCAGAAAGAAATAAGGATACTTCTTACAAATCCACTATTTTTGTCGGTCTTATCCAAATATACAGCCAGCATAAAGAAAAAAAAGGCAAACAGCGTATGCTGTCCCACTCCGAGCTGGTTTCTGTACGGGGTGCCGGCAAGCATTAACAATGCAACTACGGAGTATTCATAGATATCGGCATTCTCAAAAAAAGTCTTTCTCAAAAGGATTATGATTCCGGCAGAAAACAAAAGATTAAGAACAAGCCAGATCACTTTTGCCAAAAACGGATCAAACAAAGTCATCGGGAACAGCAACATAAGCAGTGACGGAAACTGGTTGGCCTCCATCTCCTGCTTAAGTCCCCTGTCGGTAAACATCCTGTAGAATTCCGCCAATTCGGCCGGCAAAGCATTGCTTACGTTTGAATCGTGCGACAATTCGTAAGGATCGATCCCTTCTGCAAGTGCTTTTGCGGCATCCCACTGAAAGTCCTGTGAGAACTCCACGGCATTTCTTGCGCCCTGCCAGATCGATACGGCTGCTGCAAGCGCAAGAAACACCAATACCGCAATTCTTATTATCCTGTTATCCTTCCAACGCCTTAACAACTGCATCTTTAAAGCTTTCAAGTTTCTTCTTTGCATCCTCCAGATCATTGCCCTTTATTCCCATATAGAACTTGATCTTGGGCTCTGTTCCGGAAGGTCTGGCACAGCACCAGCTGTCATTCTCAATCTCAAAATACAATACATTTGACTTGGGAAGCCCCGTAGTCGTTACCTTGCCGGTTGCAAGATCGGTTACTGTATCTTTTTCGTAGTCTCTGAACTTAAGTACTTTCAGTCCGTCAAATTCCTTTGGAGGATTATTGCGGAGCTTTTCCATCATATTCTTTATCTGCTCCGCTCCGTCTATGCCTTTAAGTGTTATCGTATGAATACCTTCCATATAGTATCCGTAACGCTCATAAATCTTCAGCATCTGATCCCAAACGGTAATATTGTTATACTTGCACCATGCAGCCACTTCGCACAGACACATTACCGCAACAACGGCATCTTTGTCCCTGGCATGAGTGCCGGCAAGACACCCGTAACTCTCCTCAAGGCCGAATACATACTCGTAATCATGATTTTGCTCAAAATACTTGATCTGCTCCCCGATATACTTAAATCCGGTAAGAACCTCTATAAGTTTAACGTCATAGGCTTTTGTGATAGCATCGGCAAGATTTGTCGTAACGATCGTCTTGATAAGTGCTCCGTTCGCCGGAAGCGTTCCTGCAGCCTTTCTCTCACGAAGTATGTACTCCGCTATAAGCATACCCGACATATTGCCGGTAAATGGCATGTACTCTCCCGTTGCGGAATCTTTTGCATATATTCCGAGTCTGTCTGCATCAGGATCGGTAGCCAGTACTATATCCGCATCTTTTTCCTTTGCAAGCTTAAGAGCAAGGGTAAACGCCTTGGGATCTTCCGGGTTGGGATACTCAAGTGTGGTAAAATCCGGGTCGGGAAGTTCCTGCTCGGGAACAACATATACATGCTTAAACCCAAGTTCCGATAATATCCTTCTTACCGGAAGATTACCGGTTCCGTGGAACGGAGTGTATACGATCCTGATTGAATCAGCCACGGCTTTGATTATCTCGGGATGAATAATCTGCTTTTTGAGTTCGGCCATGTACTTGTCGTCAATTTCCTTGCCGATCACATTATACAAATGCTCTGAGATCGCCTCTTCTTTGCTCATTGTCTTAACTTCATTATAATCACTGACAGCGGCAACCTCGCCGATAATATCAGTATCTCTCGGAGATGTGATCTGGGCACCGTCTTCCCAGTATACTTTATATCCGTTGTATTCCGGAGGATTATGACTTGCAGTTACAACTATTCCGGCTGTACATCCGAGAGTGCGGAGGGCAAACGACAGTTCCGGTGTGGGTCTCAGGCTCTCAAACACATACGCCTTTATTCCGTTTGCGGCAAGGCAAAGAGCTGCCTCATCGGCAAACTGGGGTGACATTCTTCTCGAATCGTATGCGATCGCAACACCCTTATCCTTGGCATTCATCCTGGCAATATAATTTGCAAGTCCCTGAGTCGCGCGCCTTACGGTATATATGTTCATTCTGTTTGTTCCGGCACCGATCACTCCGCGGAGTCCGCCTGTACCGAATTCAAGATCTTTGTAGAATCTTTCCTTGATCTCATCATCATTACCCTCAAGTGCTTTAAGTTCGGCCTTGGTGGCATCATCAAAGTATTCGTCCTCACACCAGTAACGGTACTGTTCCATATAACTCATATCATTTCCTCCTGTCTTGTAATTTATCTTCTGGTTTTACCCGACCATACTCTTTGGATTTCCCGCCAGGACAAAATTAGAATAATCCAGCGAGAAATTGGGGTTAAAATACGGGTCTCCCTTATCAAGTTCTTCTTTCCACTTTTCTTTGAAAAACTCGCACTCTCTGTTATATCTTTCGGCATTATCCCTGCTTGCCTCATCGGTAACATCCGTCCCTCTTGATGCGGATTCATAATGGAACAGCTCCGCAAAGGGTGTAAAGACATTAAGCAGTCCCTTCTTTCTGAGTTTGAGACAAAAATCAACATCATTGAGCGCAATCGCAAGCTCCTCCGAGAGCCCTCCCACTTCTTTGAACAACTCCTTTTTTACCATAAGGCACGCCCCGGTAACCGCGGATACATTCTGTGCGTAGCAAAGCCGCCCCATATATCCGAGATTCTCCTTGGCCATTTTATAATGCGAGTGTCCCGCGGTTCTGTGCGCTCCCATCCCCAGGACAATACCTGCATGCTGGATCGTATAATCAGGGTAATAGAGCATACACCCTACCGCTCCGACATCATCTCTCTGCGCATACATAAGAAGTTCTTCCAGCCAGTTTCTTGTTATAACCTCAGTATCATTGTTAAGTAATACAAGATAATCTCCGTTTGCAAAACCTGCCCCGAAATTATTGATCGCGGAATAGTTAAATCCGCCCTTATACTCAACGACCCTTATTTTCGGGTGCAGTTTAATTGTTTCGTAATACTTACGTATCTCATCCGTTACGGAATTGTTTTCGATCACTATGATCTCATAGTTATCATAGGACGATCTGTCCGTTATGGACTCTATGCATCTTCGAAGATCTTCCGTATGATCCTTGTTGGGGATCAGTATTGAGATCAGGGGATTGCCCGTCAATGCATACCTTATCCTGAATATTGTTTCAAAAGCCCTCGAGCTTTCGATCTTAAACCCGGAAAACCCGCATGCTGTAAGATGGGCTGCAACGGCACCTTTAGCGGCATCTATCGCATAGCTTTTGGCATTGATATCCGAAGCCACACTCCCCGCATGGGATCGCCAGTAGTACAGTATCTTTGGTACATGCACTATATTTGATGCTTCTTTTGTAAGCCTCAGTATCATGTCATGATCCTGGCTGCCGTCAAATTCCGGTCTGAAAGTACCGCATTTTTGTACAAGTTCCTTGGAAAATACCGAGAAATGGCATATATAATTATTGGCCCTAAGGTTATCCGGCGCAAAATCCGGTTTGAAATGAAGGGTTATCATGTGGTCTATGGATTTTCCGGAAAAAGTCGTCTCATCACAGTAAATATAATCAGCTCCTTTATCGCATATGACTTTCATATACTCGTACAATGCGGTAGGATGCAGTATATCGTCATGGTCAAATAACCCGATATAATCACCTTGGGCCATTTCAAAACACTTATTTGTATTTCCGGATATCCCAAGATTCTCAGTCAGTCTTTCATACCTGATGCGCTGATCGCCGTACCCTTTAACGATCTGCTCCACGTATGCGTGATCGGCATCCGACCCGTCAGCAAGACACAGCTCCCAGTTTGCATATGTCTGGGCTATAACGGAATCTATCATTTCCCGAAGAAAAACCTCCGGGGTATTATACAGCGGTACAAGTATGGAAAATAGTATCTTTTGAGGGAAAACCGTCTCTCTTTGAGCCCTGGTCTCTTCCGGCGACGGCATGGACAACGTGCCGTAACTTCTATAGGCACGTCTCTCTATGATCTTGCTTTTGATCTTTTTTCGGAGATTAGAGATACTTCCGTATCTTTTGATCCTGATAAACAGATTCTTGATATGACTCCAGGCAAGTCTTACCGGATAGATCATCTTCCAGATGAGCGAATTGCGAAGCTTATCCATTTTATAATTCAGATCGGCGACTTTAGCCTCCGCATCCACAAGTTTTTCGGTCAGATCCGCACATTTTAAACGTTCCTTCTCGTACAGATCCTTATAGTATTCACTCTTCTTTAACAATTCCTCTTCGCGGTTCATATATATCACCCAGAGCAAGCCTGCTGCTCTTTAATCCTGTAATTTTTCGAAGCAGTACACCGATCCTGTATCGGCGGTGGGGATCAAGTTCACTAAAAGGAATTCTGCATACAAATCCCGCAAGATCCGTATTCTTTTCATCAGGAAATACTTCCGGTATATCACTTCTGTATTTTGAACTTGTTGTTGCTATAATACACTCTCTAAGTTCTTCATCGTATTCTCCGAGGGGAATGAGAACAACATATTTCCTGACAAGTGCATTGTCCCACGACCGGCACAGTCCCCAGCCTTCTATCACATACGCATCCTCAACGTCGGAGGCAATCGACCTCTCAACGGAACATCTGTCCACAGACATCATTGCTTTGTCTGTTTTCCTGCCGGGTATCTTCAACAGTTCTTTTGTTTTATTGCGGCGATCCGTGATCTGGTATTCCGGGACCACAGCGCATTTTATCTCGATAGTATCAACATCCAGCATATATCCGTAAAACGGATCGGGGTTTTTAACCATCCACGGATGCATGGAATACAGTAATGTCCGCTCATTGCGAAGCCTTTGAGACTTCTCGTCACTTAATGCATCCTCTCCTCTTGCCAGCGATTCATGATGAGTCATCACACATTCATTATTTACAACATTGTAATAACCTGCTTCAAGGAGTTTGGCACAAAGATCAACGTCATTATAGCCGACCTTTATTTTATCACAAAAGCCGCCTGCTTGATAGTATTTTTCCCTGTTTACCATAAGACATGCACCGGTCACGGCCAGTACATTCCATGCGAACCTGTTTCTGCAATAATACAAAACCCCGGAGTCCGAAAATCCGGCAAGCTTATGGGTCGGACCACGGTTAATATTCATCACTCCCACATGCTGGATGGTAACATCATCGGGATACAATAATTTGGCACCGACCGCACCCACATAACTTCTTGCGGCATAAACCAGGAGTTTTTCAAGAAATCCCTCGGTTATCGCATCAACATCATCATTCATAAACAGGAGAAACCTTCCTTTGGACGCCGATGCACCCATATTACACATATGTGAATAGTTAAATTCCGCGGGCTCGTATATATATGACCCTCTCCCGCCCGGCAGCTGTGTAACGTATTTTTCTATGATCTCCCTGTTGTCCTCGCTCGAGCCGTTATCCACAACAATAATCTCATACGGTATCTTTCCCGCATTGATCCTGATATTTCTTATACATTCTTTAAGAATTCGCGGCTGGTCTTTGGAAGGGATTATTATTGATACAAGTGGACTGTCCTTCTGGGGTTTTGGAATTATATTGATACCCCGTCTTTTTTCGGCGGCTTCACGGCACAGTATATAACCCGGTCTTGTATACTGCTCATACAGAGCCTCATAGATCTGTTCATCCGTTATATTACAGACATCAGCCGTAATAGCCGAAAGATCTCTGTGATATAGGATCTGCGGGACATGAACAACGCTTTGTGCCCTTTCGAGGGCACGCAGCAGAAAATCACGGCATCTGACATTATCCCCTATCTCGGGAGAACGTTTCATAGCCGGGACAAATCTGGCAAACTTGGTCCTTATTGCAAAACACGTTTCTATATACGGAAAAGATACGACCGTATCAGGTGAATAGTCCGGTTTTCTCCACGGAGTCCTAAGTGTCCGGATCCTGACATTTATATCGTTAAGATCTGCCTCGGGATCCGTAATAAAATCTTCATCGGGATATATAACATCGGCGCCCTGTCCGTTTGAGAGCAGGCGCCTTACCATGTCGGGCTCATAAACACCGCTCCTGTTTACAAAAATCACATAATCTTCGTTAATGCCTTCAAAATTGAGAATATTTGCATTATCATCGGGGAACAGTATTATTCTGCCCGACAACGGGGTTCCCGACACTTCTTCCGAAGAATTAATATCGGGTTCACTCATATATGCGATCTCATAGGCATAAGGCATCGTTTGCTTGAAGCATTCCTCTTTGTATGCCAGCAGTTGATTATCTTTTTTTGTACTCATACTCAAACCGATTACTGCGCCTTGACCGGATCGGCCCTTACAAAGCCTTCGGGCAGAACATCCTCTTTAATGATTCCCGCCTTTCTCTTAAGGCGATAGGAAAACTCCTGCTTTTCCTCCAGTTTTTTTCGGGCTTCTCTTTTCAAAATGCCCAGTATATCCTCATAGAACGGTTCCTCGATCATGGAAATCCTGTATATTACTTCGACAGATTTGGCATTCTGCGGTATACCCTCGATTATGATCTGCGCATCATTTGTATCATATATATATGTGTTCTCTGACACTTTGTATCCGTTAACGATTATCTGACCGACATCCTGCTTGAACCCGTCATTAAGCGAATAACACATCTTCTCGACATGGAGCATACAGGGATATTCGGTCGGATCGATCCTTAGCGAATTGATATAGCGTTCAAACGGGATTACAATTGATACCTGCCCGTTATCAACATTTCCAATAACGCTGATCTGATTATCGGGTGTAAAATTATTACCTCTCGAATAATATATCTTCGGTGTATCAAGGTTTCGAAGGTACGAGCCGATCTTGACTATATTGTCGATCCTGATCGTGGTTGTCGGCATCAGGACCTGCATTACTTCAAGGGACGCTGATCCTCCTATGATAAATATTTGGAAAGAATGCTCCATTTCGGTAAACAGCATTCGCTCGCCTATATCTATACCGCAAAGGGTGTATACATCCATCCCTTTTCTTGATAAATACATGGAAAACCCGTCATCAGAACGGTTCCTGAAATGATAATACAATGCCCTGTATATAACAAACCGGACCGGAATCGCAAAATCCCAAACCCACTCATAATCAAGAACGGTCCATTTTCCGTTTTCCATATAATTCTCATCAAAAACGATATTGGAAAAAATCATGTCAAAATTACATGGACTAATGGCAGCATACTTTTTCTTGAATTCCCTCTTTCCGAATACCTCGTCGAATCGGACGGAACGTTTGAATTCAGCTACATTGGATAATTGATTAAGTTTCCGGCAGTATTCAAGGATGATCGACTCCATCTTGGGGTACTGGCCCGAAGATTCCAGTTCATTAAGATAATCTTCAAGAGTGATTCCGGATATATAATCAAACCTTACCGAATCCTTTGCTTTTGAAGCAACACCGGCCATCGCCATTCCTCTCTCGCGCCCCTTCTGGACATAACATTTTACGGGAACGAGTCCGGTGTTTCCAAATTGTTGCACAAGACGTTCATAGCTTGTTCCGAACCGGTCAATATGTGCATTTGCATGAGTTGAAAGAGCAACCTTAAACACTCTTTTTGTCCCGTCCGGATCCTTGTCTATGGCCGTGCAGACCCTGTATTCCTCCATACGCTCATTTCCGTACTTCGCATATATCGGAAGTGTTAGATCATTTTGCCAGTCTTCTTTCGGGGATGCCAGAACGATGAACGAATTGGAATAGTCGGCAAACCTGCCCTCTTCTATCATTGCGTTAAATGCTTTCGTCTCATCAAACAGGATGAGCCTGTCATCGTCAAAATTACGTATATTGGTATTAAGATCTCCCACTCCCGGCAGTCTGTCATCCGAGTATATTGTATGCGGAAGTTTATAATCCGGGTAGGGATAGTAAAACTTGCTGTTCTTATACCCCGTCTCTTCAAGCAGCGCCTCAAGGCACGCCTTTGAGAAAGTCCTGACCGGAGATTCGGGAGAATAGCCCTCAATGCCTCCGAAATATTTGCCGGTATGATCTTCCTTGCATCCCGCAAAGTATTTCATTCCCAGACGGTTTTCTATTGCTATGACAATCTTTCCGCCGGGCGCAAGATGGGATTTGAGTTTTTCGAGAAAGGCATTGTACGGTCTGTCGTCCTTAATATATGATGCCGCATATTCCAAAACGCCGATCAGCGTAATAAAGTCATATTTCTCGGTAAGTTTGCTCTCAACATCCTCAAAGTTTCCAACCATGATGTTGATATTATCATACTCTTTATTCCTGTAAGCGTTGATCAGGCTCCTTTTTTTGGATAGTTCAACACACGTCACACTTTTGGCAAGCCGTGCCAGAACTCCCGTAACCGCGCCGCATCCGCTTCCGATTTCAAGAACTCTGTCCCCTCTTTTTATCGGGATCCATCCGACAACATTTTCCCTTATATAAGACAGATGATACATGACAGACCATGATCGTGACTCCTGTATATAATGCTCATAGTCAAGAGATGTGTGATTTTTGACATAATCAAGAAGCCTGTCTTCGGCAGCTCCTTCGCTGTACAGATCCTCGCCGCTGTAATATGAGTAATCTACGATCACGCTTCCGATGCGGTCATAATTATTGTAAGGCATATTTATTCCTCGGTATTCGTATCTTTATTTACTGTAACGATAGAATTCATATCATAAAAACCGGTAGTATTCTTTGATGATATAACGGTCAGGTTAAAGACATCATATAATCTGTGATAAACCGTAAAATTCCCTTCCCTGTACCCGACACATCCGAGGGAAATAAGGTATTCCCCGCCCTGAAGCGACATATTCTGTGTAAATGTTACTATATACGCGCTTCCGGCTTCACATACACCGGTTGTAATCTTTTCAAACATTGTGTTGGTCCCGGTAATCTCGGTGCCCTGCATGTTTTTAAAGGAAAGTGCAAAAATAGGATCCTGTATCGTTTCAAAAAAGCGAACCTTAACCTTGACAGTGAACTCATCACCTTTAACTATCGTATTGGTGATCGTACCGTTGTTGTCATAAGCGCAGTAATCCTCAAATTCGGCAAGTCCGCTTCCGTATGTATCGACATTCGGATTCAGCTGCATAAGATCCTTCCATTTTGTCCCTTCGGATAATCCGGCGCTTTTGTCAGTATTGACAGTCTGGTCAAGCTGTCCTACAAGCACCTTTTTATACATATCGATGATTTCTTTGGGATCCCCTTCGCCGATCTTACGGCCTTTTTCCAAAAGGATAACCCTGTCGCAGTATTTGCTTATGCTTCCCAGATCATGGCTGACAAACAGTATGGTTTTACCCTGTTTTTTAAAATCCTCAAATTTCCTGTAGCATTTGTTTTGGAAGAAAACGTCACCGACGGATAATGCTTCGTCGACAATAAGTATCTCGGGATCGATATTGATGGCTACGGCAAATGCCAGGCGTACAAACATACCGCTTGAATATGTCTTTACTTTCTGGTAAACAAAATCCCCGATATCGGCAAATTCAAGTATCGATTCAAGTTTACCGTCTATCTCTTTTTCGGAAAAACCAAGCATTGTCCCGTTAAGATAAATATTTTCGATCCCGGTAAACTCCATATTAAATCCGGCTCCAAGTTCCAGAAGAGCCGATATCCGCCCGTTTATATCCAGTGCTCCCGCAGAAGGACTGAGAACTCCGGTAATAATCTTCAAAATAGTCGATTTTCCCGAACCGTTCGTACCGATTATTCCGACGGTCTCCCCTCTGTACACCTCGAAGCTGACATCATCAAGAGCGTAATGCTCCCTGCAGTGCACATTTTTCCCTATATGCAGCGCTTCTTTAAGCCTGTCCCTGTTCCGGTCGTATAGCTTGTATATTTTGGAAACATGGTCGACCTTTATGGCAATTTCATCGGATATATTCCCTGCCATTACATGATCGGTGTGCATTGCCTCGCTATTCGGTTTTTCTATCTGTTCGATAAAGTCCATGTTAAGTATACCTACAAAACGTCAGCAAAATGTATCTTCAGACGTTTAAAAATGATCGCTCCGAATGCAAACATACACATTGTCAGTATCCAGAAATACGCGGTCGAATAGAAGTTTTCCCAAAACCATATCTTGTCGATCAGCGAATCCCGGTACCCTTCAACTATGTAGTTCATGGGGTTGAGCTTAAATACGATCCTAAGACGCGGCGGCAGCGTGGTAATATTCCATAGTATCGGGGTCGCCCATATCCCCACCTGAAGGGCAATTGAAATGATCTGGCCCAGATCCCGGAAGAATATAATTATGGAGCAGGTTATATAGCACAATCCCAAAACAAAAATAAACATACATGCGCTGTAATAAATGATCTGAAGCGTATACAGATCCGGATAATACCCGTAACACGCAAACAGTCCGATCGTAAAAAGAAGAAAGAAGCCATGAACGAACAATGCCGAGATGATCTTGATTATAGGAAGAATACTGATCTTAAAAACAACCTTCTTAACAAGATAATTGTATTCAAGAAGTGCATTTGTACCGTTTGAGAGAGCCTCTGAGAAGAAAAACCACGGAACTATACCGGCTATAAGCCATAGAATATAAGGTATCTCGATATCTCCCTTTACCGCTACCGCTCTTGACGGAAGGGCAACCGTAAAAACAAACCAGTACAAAAGAACCGTGATTATAGGCTGGACAAATGCCCACACTATTCCGAGATAGGATCCCGCATACCTTGTTTTAAAATCATTCTTTGCAAGTTTCCATATAAGCTGCCGGTTTTGAAACAGCTCTACCGGAAGTACTACTATCTTGTCATATTTAAGGATAAATACAATATATATGGCAATAAGAATAACGCAGGAAATGATCTTTTTGATCATTTCCTCGTTAGGATTTGCAAAAGGATTGTGATGCAGGATGATATACAGCAAAAGTGCTGCGATCACAGCAGTAATTATAGCAGTGACCGTTTTCTTTTTTGTCATTTAAGCTCCTTAAGCGTCGGCCATTTTTTGTCTTTTTCGGAAAAGATCAGTTCCATCCCTTCTTCAATCGGCCATTCGATACCTATATCGGGATCGTTGTAAATGATCCCGCCTTCATCATTCGGATGGTAAAGTTCCGTGCACTTGTACGTAAACTCGGCATAATCCGACAAGACGAGAAAACCATGGGCAAAGTGCTTGGGAATAAAGAACATCTTCTTGTTTTCCTCGGACAGACGTACTCCGTACCACTGCCCGTACGTTTTGGATCCTTTTCTCATGTCGACTGCCACATCAAATACTTCGCCGCGTATTACGCGTACAAGCTTATCCTGAGGAAAGTCTATCTGAAAATGAAGTCCCCTTATAACTCCTTTTTTGGATGCCGACTGATTATCCTGAACAAATTCGCAGTCAATACCGGCCTCTTTGAAATCCGCGATATTATAAGTTTCCATAAAATACCCGCGGTTATCACCGAATACTGTCGGAGTAATCACACATAACCCTTCTATCGGTGTTTTTTCAACGATGATCTTTCCCAATTCAATTCTCCTTAATCAATGTTAATATCTAAGATAACTCTTGTTCATATCAACGTTTCCGCTTATACCGTTAACGCTTCCCTTTGAAGTATACTGCCATATATCGTATCGTCCGCTGTATGTAGGACCGTTGGCATTATACTGTGCCAGCCAGATCTTGCACGAAAGTGAAGATGTATTGATCTTCTCACTGAGCCATGTCTTGTTTGCATACAGACCCGGCGTATATCCCGCGGAAGCGATCGTCTGGCAGAACGCCTTGATATTAGCGGTTCTTTGTGACGGTGACAATGTATTATATCCCGGTCTTGATGATGACTCTACATCCAGGAATACCGGATAATTAAGGCCGTATCCGCCGCAAAGAGCAGCACACATACTGGCCTCTTCAACAGCTTCAGCCTCAGACAGAGCCGTTGAGAAGAAGTAAACCCCTACCTTCAGGCCCGCATTTTTAGCTCCTTTGATATGGCTCTTAAAGTACGGATCCTCGATAAGCGCTCCTGTTGATGCACCCCTGTATCCGCATCTTATTATTACAAAATCAATTCCCGAATCTTTAACCGAACTCCAATTGATGCTCGGCTGGTATTTGGAAACGTCTATACCGAGAACCCCGGAACCGTTATCAAGAGCACCTTCCGAGTCAAAGGTGTACTCAACTCCTCCTATTACCTGCTTACCGGTAACTTTCTCGTGATCCTTTGTGTAATAATAGGTCTTACCGTCAATATTCTGCCATCCGGTGTATACATATCCTACGATCTTTTTGTAGAATTTACGACTCCTGTCTTCCTTATAGTCTGCATACTTTGCCAGTCTGTAGGAACCGTTGTCATACACGTACAGGGCATTCTTGGCCGAATCATACAACTGCGCTTCCGGCTTGTACTTATCATCCTCTTCCTGCACCGGAGTAGGCAGCGGTGTCGGCGTAAGTGTAGGTGTCGGTGTAGCCGTGAGTGTAGGCGTCGGTGTAGGTGTCGGTGTTGGCGTCGGCGTAGGTGTTTCCGTTGGTGTCGGCGTAGCCGTCGGTGTTGGTGTAGGCGTTTCCGTAGGTACGGGGGTAGGCGTCGGTGTTGCCGTTTCCGTAGGTACAGGGGTAGGCGTCGGTGTTGCCGTTTCCGTAGGTGTAGGAGTCGTCGTCTGGGTCGGTTCAGGTGTCTGGGTCGGTTCGGACGTTGGTGTCTGCGTAGCTTCCGGCGTAGGTGTCGGTGAAGGTTCATCCGCAACCATTCTGATCCCCGACCCTAATCTTATGCTTGCGATCGTCCCTGATGTACGCATATGCGTAGACGCCGCAAAATCACGAAGAGCACTTATCAGTCTGTTTCCGAGACTTGCGATTATCTCTGTCTTGGTAATATCGACTATGGCTTCTTCGTAGGTTTCTCCGTTCTCCTCTTTTGAAGATTCCACAAACTCTACGGTATCCTTCGGAGCGGTTCCCGTTTCTATATCGGCCGCCTTGTTTCCGTTATCCTCGGCAGCGGCATTAACTTCGCTCTCTTTCTTGATCTCATCTTTGATGTTGGCAATTACTTTGTATTCGACTTTTGCCTTGACACTGACTTTTTGTCCTACGGTAGGAAATACATATCCCTCCAGTCCGTCGGACTCATTTATTGAAACCGAGTAATCTCCCGCATTGATTCCGGTAAGATGAATTATGCCGTCTTCATCATCATCCTCGTAACTGCTCTCATTATCTTTGCTGTCCGTTACGGTTATTCCCCACTTAACACCTTTGACAAGCGTATCTTCCTCATCTACGAGCTTAACCTTAAGATCCTTTTCAACACTCGTAAGTATGAGCGAGAGCATTTTGCCTTCCGAGTCGGTCATGGGGGTGGCTGCATCCTCCAGCTCCACTTCCTCGGTCATAAAATCTTCATCACTTTCCGTATAGGCAATTGCCGATGCATCATCTTCGTATATCGGCAATCCCGCCATGGCGTTCTCTTTGTTGATCTGCCCTCTGTAATCCGCATAGACCGTTGTCGTCATAACCGATGTGATCAGTATAACAACAGCCATAACTATCGAACCCCATTGGTACGGTGTCATGTTTCTTACTTTATCGCCGACAGACTCCTCCTGCACGGATTCTTCGATCTCTTTGTCAGTTATTTGGGCTTTCGGAACGTCGTCATATCTCCAGTTCGCCGATTTCTTTCTGAAATCCGAAGGACCGTCCTTTTTCGTGGGCAGGATCCCCATTTTTCTGTATTTATCGAGTCCTTTTGCGTGTCTGAACGAATCACCGGAAGGTTTGGGCGCGTTTCCGGTTTTTGATTTTTTCTTTGCCTGCGCAGAGGTCTTGTCGAATTGTTTGCTGTCGGTTTTTTTCTTGGATTTGCGCTTTTTTTTCAGTTCCTCAGACCTGATTATGATCTTTTCGTCAACGGCTTTTCTAATTGCCTGCTCATCATCCTGTTTTTCGGATATCTTCTTTTTCTTTGCAGGTTTTTTCTCGTATGCGTAAAATGACTCGACGGCTTCCCTGACACCGTCCATATCAGATGTGTCGACTTTCAGATCTTCCGAAACGATCTGTGATAATGTTTCATTCACTATAGCACTTGATTCAAGTTTTTCGGAAAGTTCAACCCAATTAAGTTCCGAACACTCTTCGGCTCCCCTGCCGTCAAATTTGTTCTTTTTCATCTTTTTCCCCTTATTATTATACTATGGCTTACCGCTCTTCGGCTCCCTCTTCCGATACGGTACGTTGATCACAGCCCGTTTGCCACATCCACCAGATATTTTCCGTAGTCTGTTTTGAGCAAAGGTTCTGCAAGCCTAAGCAGCTGATCTTTATCAATAAAGTTCCTTCTGTATGCTATCTCCTCTATGCATGAAATATACATTCCCTGACGTTTTTGAAAAGCTCTTACGAAATCGGCGGCATCCAGCAGCATATCATGATTCCCCGTATCGAGCCATGCAAATCCCCGTCCGAGCTTCTCGACAAACAGATCTCCTCTTTCGAGGTATGTATTGTTGACCGAGGTTATCTCTATTTCTCCTCTTTTTGATGGTTTGACGGATTTTGCTATATCAACTACATCATTATCGTAAAAGTACAAACCCGGAACCGCATAATTCGACTTGGGATCCTGCGGCTTTTCTTCAATGGATACGGCCTTTCCTTCTTCGTTGATCTCAACCACGCCGTACTCTCTCGGGTCTCTTACGTAGTATCCGAATATCGTGGCACCCTTTTCTCTTGAAGATGCGACTTTTAATACCTTTGAAAAACTCTGTCCGTAGAAAATATTATCCCCTAATATCAAAGCCACACTGTCATTTCCGATAAACTTATCTCCAACGATAAATGCATCGGCCAGTCCTCTCGGGCTTTCCTGTATGGCGTATGACATATTAAGTCCAAGCTGGCCCCCGTCCGCAAACAGTTCTTTGAATGCCGGAAGATCTCTCGGGGTCGAGATAATGAGAATATCTCTTATATCAGCCAGCATAAGTATCGAAAGCGGATAATATATCATCGGTTTGTCATATACGGGCATCATCTGCTTGGACATCGCCTTTGTAAGCGGATACAGCCTTGTTCCCGATCCACCCGCAAGAATTATACCCTTCATTTGTACATTTCCTCGTAATACTTCTGGTAATC
>DFGA01000012.1:0-75631 GCA_002371615.1 Lachnospiraceae bacterium UBA3762
TCAATTACTTAAGAGTAACCTTTGCGCCTTCAGCTTCAAGCTTAGCCTTGATATCGTCAGCCTCTTCCTTGGAAGCGCCCTCTTTAAGTACCTTGGGAGCAGAATCAACGAGATCCTTTGCTTCCTTGAGGCCAAGACCTGTTGCTTCACGAACAACTTTGATAACCTTAACCTTGTTAGGACCTACTTCTGTAAGTTCAACATCAAACTCGCTCTTCTCTTCGCCTGCTGCACCGCCTTCAGCTGCGCCGCCTGCTGCTGCTACAACAACACCTGCTGCTGCAGATACACCGAACTCTTCTTCACAAGCCTTAACGAGATCGTTAAGTTCCAAAACAGTTAACTCTTTGATAGCATCGATAAATTCTGCTGTTGACATTTTTGCCATTTTATTATCCTCCTATTAATAGTGAAATTACTCTTCTGTAGTTGCAGCTTCCTCAGTAGGAGCTGCTTCCTCTGCCGCGGGAGCTTCCTCTGCGGGAGCTGCCTCTGCTGCAGGAGCTGCTGCCTCAGCCGGTGCTGCTTCTCCACCCTTCTCAGCGATCTGATTAAGAACGCGGGCAAAGTTTGCAACAGGTGACTGCAATGATCCAAGCAGTCTTGAGAGAAGTTCCTCTCTTGACGGGATCTTGGCAACATCTGCGATACCCTTTGCATCATAAAGCACGCCTTCTACAATGCCTGCTTTAAGTTCAAGTGCCGGTGCCTCTTTGGCAAACTTAACGATGATACGTGCGGGTGCAGTAGCATCATCCTTTGATACGGCAATTGCGGAAGGGCCTTCGAGATGAGGAGCTAACTGCTCAAAATCGGTTCCCTTAAACGCAAAGTTCATCATTGTGTTCTTGTAAACCTTATAGGTGACACCTGCCTCACGAAGCTGCTTACGAAGGTTTGTATCCTGTTCAACCGTAAGTCCGCGATAATCAACAAGCACAACTCCCTGCGCGTCCTTGACTACTTCCGAGATCTCGTCAACTATAGGTTTCTTAAGTTCTACCTTAGCCATTTTTACCTCCTTATAGATTTCGATATTGCCGAAAACGAGGTTTAAAAAAACCCGCTCCGAAGACGGAACGGGTATAATATCAAAGCAAAAAAACTATGATAAATCTCATTCTCCTCGGCTGGCGAATGATAAACTCATTACTTACACGGAAGGACGCTCGCTCATTAAAGGTCGCCTATCGGCGACGGGGCTCGCGGCGCAGTAAGGAATCTTCCCACCTTCGGCGGGTCCCTCCTTACAGCCGTACCAACTGTCTTCGGCCGGCCGCTTACGCGACCTTGTCTAACTTATCACACAAGAATGAGGTTGTCAAATGATTTTTCGTAATTTGTGTTGTCAATTCGTATCAACCGCCCAGTCCGGAAGCTGTTCCTCCTGCTGGACATTGTTTGCGGGCTGCTGATCACCTTGGGATTCAATTTGCCCGGTCTCCCCTGTATTTTGCTGAACCGGTGGCACATCGCCTGTCCCCTCGCCGGCATTTTCGGAAGGCACGGGCGCTTTTCGATACGGAGATGTGTTCTGACCATTCTGGGTGTTATGGTCGGTTTCCGACCTGGTCACAATTCCGTTATCATCTATTTCGGCGTAATTGGATATGCCGCGCATATACTCGATTATCCTGCCCTTTTCAGTGGGGGTGGCCGTCTCGACACAGGAACCTCTCTGAATGCACGGAATAAACTCCACATTTTTGATCGCACAGTTTTCATCAAGAGTTGCCCGAACAATGCAGGTGTCCTGGGTCTTGGAATTAAACCAGAAATTCCCGAGGCTGTAGAATACCGGGACATTATCTATGTAATCAATTCCCTGCAGGACATGGGGGTGGGCGCCGATTATAAGATCCGCCCCCGCATCAACGTATGCCTTTGCAAGATCACGCTGGCTCTGTTCCACAAGGTCTGTACTCTCTGTTCCCCAGTGCACAAACATTACCGTAAAATCACTGTTTGCGGCTGCTTCTTCTATAGCCTTCACTGCCTTGGCAGGATCAAGTGTGCGAAGCACCCCGGGGGAATCGGCGGTAGCTTCTTTCGTATCGGGATTGCCGTACCTCTCTATCTGGGTTGCTGCAACAAACGAAATCACATGCCCGTTTACGTGAAAATAAGCCGGCCTCATAGCTTCGTCAATATTCTTGCCGGCACCTACAAAAGGAAGCTCGGCATCATTTAATATATCTATTGTATCAATAAGGGCATCGGGACCGTAGTCATACGCATGGTTGTTTGCTATACCGACAATGTCGACACCCATATCCTTCATTATGTGTACATCCTTCGGATCGGCTCTGAAAGTGTATGTTTTGTCCGGAGTCGGAGTTCCCCGGTCACTGTACGGGAACTCATTGTTAGCCATCATGATATCCATAGACTGCATCGTGCCCAGAACTCCCTCATCCATGCTGTTATGAATATCGCTTCCTTTTTCCCGGTATACCCTTATCGTTGCGTATCCTGCCGCAAATCCAACATCTCCTACGAACCCAAGCGTAACCTCATTCGCGGATGCCGGTTTAACAGAGTATACCTTTCCCACCGGGTCATATATTTCTTCGTACTCAGGCTCCTTCGGTGCTATATCGGCTTCCGTGATAAGAGACGCTCCGTCATCGGTAATTGATATTACCGGCTCCGGGGTCACAACAGGCGTCACTTCTTCGGTTTGTGAAGTCTCATCGTCACCTGAAGGCAGAACAAAAGTGATGTTGCATCCGCTAAGGCAGAATGACGACACCATTGCTATGATCAGCATTACTCCTATGATTTTTTGCTTAACGAGTTTTGTATACACTTATCGCTCCAAACACATCTGTCATATCCCGGCAGAAGCAGTATACATACCTTGTACGACTTCTTAACATAAAAATACCCGGCAGTTACCTGCCGGGTACATAATACCATAAATCAATACTTTGCAGTAGATACTTTTACACCGGGTCCCATCGTTGTTGACAGGCTGATGCTTCTTAAATACTGACCTTTGAGTGCTGAAGGCTTAGCCTTAACGATAGCCTCCATAAGAGCATTGAAGTTCTCCGTAAGCTTCTCCTCCGAAAAACTTGCCTTTCCTACAGGGCAGTGAATGATGTTTGTCTTGTCAAGTCTGTACTCGATCTTACCTGCCTTGATGTCGGCGATAGCCTTGGCAACATCCATTGTAACAGTACCTGCCTTCGGGTTGGGCATAAGTCCTTTGGGACCGAGCACCTTACCGAGACGACCTACAACACCCATCATATCAGGAGTAGCAACAACTACGTCAAAATCAAGCCATCCTTCGTTCTGGATCTTCGGAATAAGCTCATCTCCTCCAACGTGATCAGCACCTGCTGCCTCTGCCTCAGCGATCTTGTCTCCCTTAGCAAATACAAGCACTCTTACTGTCTTACCTGTTCCGTTGGGAAGCACAACCGCTCCTCTTATCTGCTGCTCTGCATGTCTTCCGTCACATCCTGTACGGATATGCACTTCAACTGTCTCGTCAAATTTTGCGGTAGCAGTCTTCTTAACTAATGCAATTGCCTCAGCGGGCTCATAGGAAGCAGCACGATCTACAAGTTTTGCTGCTTCAACATATTTCTTTCCGTGTTTCATATAGCCCCCTCCTATTCTTCAACCGTAACGCCCATACTTCTGGCGGTACCTGCGATCATACTCATAGCAGCTTCAATGGATGCGGCATTAAGATCCGGCATCTTCATCTCTGCTATCTCACGGCACTTCTCTTTTGAAAGTGTTGCAACCTTTGTCTTGTTGGGTACGCCCGAACCTGACTTGATGTTGCATGCCTTCTTGATAAGAACTGCTGCAGGGGGTGTCTTCGTGATAAACGAAAAGCTTCTGTCTGCATAAACAGTGATTACAACAGGGATAAGAACGTCTCCCTTATCTGCTGTTCTTGCATTAAACTGCTTTGTGAACTCTACGATGTTCACACCATGCTGACCGAGTGCCGGTCCGACAGGGGGTGCCGGTGTAGCTTTGCCGGCAGGAATCTGAAGTTTGATGTAACCTTCTACTTTCTTAGCCATAATAGCCTCCTAAAATATAAATGTGGTAGTGGCGGGAACAATTTCCCTCCCACAGTTCATATATAAAGGGTTTCCCCATGAACTCATCAGTAATTTGCTTTGTTTATCTCATCAAAGCTGATCTCTACAGGTGTCTCACGACCAAACAGTTCAACCATGATGGTTGCGGTCTGCTTACCCATATCCATACGCTGTACAACGCCGACCGTATCTTTCCATACGCCCGCGATAACGTTGACAGTATCGCCTTCGGTAAAGTTGATGAATACATTTTCCGTCTTGATACCGAGGGGCTTCATCTCACCGTCTGAAAGCGGAACGGGCTTGCTTCCGGGTCCTACGAATCCGGTAACACCTCTTGTATTTCTGACAACATACCATGTAACATCGTTCATTACCATATTGATAAGAACGTATCCCGGGAACATTTTCTTGGCGCTTGTCTTGCGAACACCGTTCTTGACTTCGGTAACGTCCTGCATAGGAACACGAACCTCAAGTATCTCATCCTCGAGATGTCTGTTCTCGATAGTCTTCTCAATGTTCGCCTTAACTTTGTTCTCGTATCCGGAATATGTATGAACAACGTACCAATTTGCCTTGGGACCGCTCTCTTTCGCTTCGTCTTCGGCAAATTCTTCTGTCACTTCTTCCTTTATCTCTTCGGAAAGTTCCATGTTATTTGTGTCCGACATGTTATCCCTCCTTACAGACTAACCAGGAAATTGATCCCCGTCTGGAGAAGAAAATCAATTACCGCAATCAAAAGGCCAAGAACAACAGACACTACAACAACAGCAATCGTCTGCTTTGTAACGTCTTCTCTGGATGTCCAGTTGATCTTATGGAATTCTGACTTAAGACCTTTGAACCAGCCTTTACTCTTCTTGGCAACAGTCTCCGCCTGAGTATTTGTCTCTGCCATTACTTCGTCTCCTTATGTAATGTATGCTTCTTGCAGAATCTGCAGTACTTCTTTGTTTCCATACGATCAGGATGTGTCTTCTTATCCTTTTTGGTATCGTAGTTTCTGTTCTTGCACTCTGTGCAGGCAAGTGTAATTCTGGTACGCATATTTTCACCTCTCTACTTGTTTACAAAAGCGAGTCATTTACAGCACAAAAAAAAGACCTAATTTCGTCTCGCCGGATAAATATAACACAGCAAAGCACCGCCGTCAATCGGTTTTTTGCAATGTTTTTAGCATTTTTTTAAAATTTTTCCGGCTGCTGATTATGATCGCAGATAATGATGTTTGATATGAAATGTAACACAACATCTTGGTGTATCCTTGAATTTGTTGTAAAATTGCCCAATTTTATTAAATAATTATTGTTATTTTTTCGGCGGTTTTTTGGCATTTTTTCGCGTAAAATCGCTTGATTTCATATGATTTCAGTAGTAGTATATAGACATAAAAGTAGCATTTTATGCCCAGACGTCTGTTTGATTCCTTACAAACAGAACTCGGAACTGATTCCGTGGAAGTCTTACCATTCAAGGAGGAAAGGAGGGGCAACAATGGCAGATAATACAGCTATTTCTACAGTATATAATCATTTCCTGACTACGTACGCGCCAAAGGGTAGCAACACCAAGTATGATACCCATAAGAAGAGCGAGCTTCGTGGTCTTTATAATTCCATTGTCAAAATGAATAAAGAAGCGCCCCTGTTCCTGCTTGACACTTCTCCGGCAACTCAGGAATTTGCTGTCGGGCTCAAAGAAAATGCGCGTTCTCTCAAGAATGTTATCTCATCCCTTTCAATGGATGATTCCGATAATATGCTTGATCAGAAAGCTGTTGCATCCAGTGATGAGAGCATAGTTGATGCATCATTTATCGGTGGCGCCGATGTTGACCCCGAATCGATCCCTTCGCTTGATATATCCGTTCATCAGCTTGCGGGAGAACAGGAGAACAGAGGTAAGTTCCTTGATCCCGACACTATGGGACTTGAACCCGGAACATATTCTTTTGATATCCATTCAAGAGACATGGATTACGAATTCCAGTTCAACATAAGTGAAGGCGATACAAACAAGCTTGTTGAAGAAAAGCTTGCCAGACTTATCACTCGATCAAATATCGGTGTAAATGCAAGTGTTCTTACAGATGAGGAAGGAAGGGTTGCTCTTTCCATCAAATCCGATGAAACAGGTGTCAGGGGTAAGGGTAATACCAATTTTGATATTTCCGATAACAACACCCACAAGACAGCCGGTACGGTCGAGTACTTCGGAATCGGTGATGTTACGACTTATCCCCAGAATTCGCAGTTTACATTAAACGGCGAAGAGAGAACCACATTCTCCAATCATTTCTCCATCGAGAGAATGTATGATATCAATCTGAAGGGGATCAGCGAAGAAGGTTCTTCGGTTAACGTAGGACTCAAGACAGATGTAGAATCCGTTACCGAGAACATCAATAACCTTGTAAACGGATATAACAATTTCATTAATAACATTAACTCCTATTCGGAGTCACAGCCTTATTCGAAGAAGCTCATCGGGGAAATGAACAAAGTGGCGAGGCTGTATTCTTCGGAGCTCGAATCGATAGGATTAAGTTTTCTCGGTGACGGAACAATTTCGGTAGATAATAATCTTCTTACCCAGACTGCACGTGAAGATGATGCTATGGAACAGTTTCTTCCTATTAAGAAGTTTACCGAAAACGTGCTGTCCCGTGCCAACAAAGTGGCACTTGATCCGATGGAATACACACAGAAGACCGTTGTAGCCTACAAGAATCCGGGACACGGATATGCAACACCGTATGTAACGAGCAACTACAGCGGAATGATGTTCTCAAGTTATTGTTAAAAAAAGTCCTGCGGAAATCCGCAGGACTTTTACTCTCTATGCAATCTGTGATGCTGCTTCCTTGAACACCTTAAGAAATGGTACTATATTGGTTGCAAGTTCATCCGCAATAGCCGGATAATCCTTCTTGGAAAATCCATCACTCAGTTTTCCGACTGTTATCTCAAGCTGGTCATCATTAATAAGAGGTTCCGGATCATTTACGATGTCTCTCGTAACATTGTACGTCTCTATCATAAAATTAAAACCATCGATAATCTGGAGAAGATAATCAACCGTATCCTCTTTCATATCCCCTTTAATCTCGGAAATAACTTCTTCCATCGCCGGAATAAGCTTTCCAAGATATTCTTCCGCTGTCTTCAGCGCTTCAAGTTTCTGTTCTCTGATCGTATCCATTAGTGTACCCCCATGCTTCCATGCAAAAACGATAAGAAGTTACTGTATCGGTAAACATCCTTGTTTACATAAACTACCACACAGTATTATATCACATCAAATTAATAAATGCTATAGTTTCTCTAAACCCCACGTTCTCCACACCCATTCAGTAATAATCCCATCTGTATCTTCTATACAAAGAACACCGTCGGAGAAATACCACGTTGACACATTCATTCCGATATCCGATGCCATCCACTTCGGTCTTACGGTATTATCTGTAACTTCATATATAAATATATGCTGTGACCATTTGATCTCATCATGCTTAACCCATGTCGGCCTCTTCTTACCATACCTGCCTCTCTTCCAGCATAGAACAAGCAGTTCATTCTCCCCGTCATGATCAACATCTGCAAAAATGAAGTCCTGTGCCTTTACATTATACGGCAGGCGCCAGATCAATTCATTATCCGAGTATACTTCTATTCTTCTTGAAATCTGTTCGATAATGATTCCGGTTTCGGTATCATTAAGAACTTTTGAAACAGGCTTGGAATAATCCGGAAGAAATATGTACGGTCCAATGATTGTTGCCATCATCCGGTTTAAAAACACAGCAGCGGGAACCGCTGCTGTGATGATCAGTACTGTGCATATGATTATAAATGGCTTTTTATTCCTCATCTTCATAATATGCTTCATTATTCCAGAAATATCTGTAACTCTTAACCCATTCGGGATGATCATACGCCTCGCCGTAGCTTCCGAAATCATCATAGTCTTCAACCGAGATGCCCATTCTCTTTCTCCACTCGGTGTCCGTAAGTCTGTCGGAAATAGGCTGTATGAACTGATAAAAGCTGTAAACGGCTCCCTCGGCGATCCTTAACTTCCCTTCAACAGGAACTACAACATAAATACTGGCAGGATCTCCCGTTGCCATCTCAAGAACCGTACCGTTTGGATCGGTAGCAACATCCACAACAAGTGCCGCCGGATAATTATCCGAATTCGGGTACTCTTCCCCGGTCTGGGCTTTCATTGCATCCAGCCAGAAGTGTTCTATTTCACCGCCGTAAATCTCTATAAGTTCATACTCCTCATCGGTAAGTTTTTCATTACCGAGTTCTTTAACCGAAATGGTCTTGAGCTTTCCGGCAAGCTCCGCAAGTTTGTTAAGATTATCTTCGTCATCCGCCGACAGATATCCCAGTTCCTTAAGCCCTTTTGCGGTATTTTTTGATAATGCTTCAAATCGTGAGAACACAATAGGTTCGGGCTCTACATAGCCTCTGAAATCCTTATCGTCATCCCAGCCGCCGCCCATCTCGGCCATAACCTGTTTGGAATACAGGACGGTATCATGCTTAAGTTCCGTGTAGCTTCCCGCAAATGTTTCAAGGTTCTTCTTCGTCCACTCGTCATTTTGCATAAATGTGGGGTAGCCTGCTCCCTTAGGCTCAAGAAGCGGACGCAGAGTATTGAGCCACCCGGCATACAGACTTGCATTCCATATAGTGCCGTCATTATTCATAAACTCTTTTTTCAGGTTATTAAGGTTTTTGTCATAATTTGCGTAATCCGTCGAGCCCTCTTCCTTTAATATCGAATACGCCATATCCGATCCGAGAGCTGCGGGAACATCGAGAAAATCAGGAAGCATACGTTTGTTTGTATCATCATAATTACCTACTCTCCTGTATACAAGTTCCTGCATAATAGTCGCATCTATCGTAAACCGCTGCCCCATAAACCTGTATCCCGGAATTACATTATCTTCATCTTCCGTATCCACTATCGGTATCGAGTTGATCCTCGGCGCACGAAGGGTAGCGGTCATCTTATGAAACTTTTCCCATGACTGTTCATCATCTTTGATATCCGAAAGTGTTGCACCGTCACCGTAGACTGCCTGAATTACCGGCATATATTCGCAATAACCCAGGTCATCACTTGCTCCGGCAAAGAAAGAAGTAACCGTGTATATCGAGCTCCACTTGTCATAGTTTCCGTCATCAAGGGCAAGTGTCATAAGAAGCGCTGCCCTGTCCATGTCCGGCACATCCTGATCAAGCTGCCTTCTTCCGTACCACATCATCGCACGGAAATACTTCTCAAGTTCCGCATCACCCTCATAATATCCTCTGGGCTTGTACTGCGAGTAATCCTCATAGTCTCCGGTAAGAGGAGAGGTTTCCACACCACCGGCTTCCATAACAAAATCATATTCACTCTTAACCGTATCAACCACCTCAGGAGGTACAAGTGCAGAATCATCAAGCAGCACCGCTGCTACAGAAAAGAGGGTAACATTTATCTTCGCGGCTTCTTCCCACTCGGTCCCTTTAAGTTCCGTATATTGTTCATAGCTCTTATTCAGCATACTGTCCGTAAGGGCGGCAAGATCACCTGCAAGATGATTTTTCTCAATGTCCCTCATAAGATAAGCGAAATATATATGATATGTGTGCATCAGAGAATCAACCGTTACAAAGTTAGGTATCTGCAAATACCGGTTCATCTCGTATGCCTCAAAGAATTCCTTTCCGGCACCGTCTGATACAACGAATCCGTTTTTCTTGAGTTTATCCAGAAAATCCTTATCCCTGTAATCATACTCTTCTTTATTGATAATATTACCGAGGTCATCATCGATCCTAATCTCGGGAACCGAAGGTTTGATATTCACAAGATCGGTTTCATCCGGAAAATCATCCAGAAGCATTTTACGGTCGAGTGTTTTTATCTGTCCCGATAATGCCTCATCAGCGCTCTCTGCTGCTTCCTGAGTTCCCTCATCCGTAATGCTTTCTTCATCGTTTATGGCATTTTCTTCTTCGGTAACTTCCGTATCGAAAGACTGATTTGAAACCGCCTTCTTAATCCCTTTTAGCGCAAACACAAGACCGCCAACACATAAGATAAGTACACCGAGAACAGCCGCAACTACAATTATCACAGTTTTTGCACTGCTCGAAGAAGTTTTAGGTGCAGTCGTAGTGTTTTCTTCGGCAAGCTTTGCCCCGCAAGATGTACAAAACTTTGCTCCATCAGGTATCTGGCTTCCGCATTTTTGACAAAACATTAGCTCTCTCCTTTGTTAACTGTTTAGTTTATCGATGACATCCCGCATCTCTTTATAGGTGAACGCTCCGTTGCTCATATTTAAAACATTACGCAAGGTCATATCGTTAAGGAATACATCCAAATCCGCCTTAAAAGCATCCTTTGCCGCCTCATCCGCGTTCTGTGCTTTGAGCACTCCGTTTATATACTTCTCAAAATAAGGGCCGGCTACCTTCCACGCCGCATGATCCTCTTTCAGATCCTTGTAGATGGAGTTCTCATCATATACGATCTTCTTGGGCTTTTTGGGCGATACATTTACTGTCTTATATGCAATAACTTCATCCGCATTTTTGCATATTTCGATTTTATAGTCACCCGGCTCTACATACCAGTCGGAAATATCAGTGTCATAATATGCAAACGCACTCTTATCCAGAACAAATCTTACCGTTTTCTTCTCATGTGCATCCAGGAACACTTTGGTAAATCCTTTGAGTTCACGGGTTGCCCTGACGATTTTCGTGTTCAAAATATCAGGTTCAACATATAGCTGCACAACTTCCTTGCCGGGTATATTGCTCTCATTGATAACATCCACCGTTACCTCTACAGTCTCATTATCCTTCATCTTCTCGGTATCGCACTTCATAAGCCCGTATGTAAAAGTACTGTACGACAGTCCGTGCCCGAAAGGAAAAAGAACCGGCATTTTCTTTTTGGTGTAATATCTGTATCCGGTAAAAATACCTTCCCGGTAATCAATCTTTGTAACATCGCTTGAATAATCAACATATGACGGATTATCTTCAAGTCTTATAGGAAAAGTCTCCGGAAGACGACCCGAGGGATTGCTCTTGCCGTAAAGAGTTCTGGCTGTTGCGACCCCGACACCTTCTCCGCACAAATATGTCTCAAGTACAGCCTCGACCTTGTCTATCCACGGCATCGTAACCGGGGATCCGTTCTCAAGCACAACTATGACATGCGGGTTGACGGCTGATATGGCATCTATCAGATCATTTTGAACCTTGGGAAGATCCATATGTGATCTGTCATAACCCTCACTTTCATATATCTCGGGAAGTCCTGCAAACACAACAACTTTTTCTACCGAATGTGCAGCCTTGACTGCACTGTCAAACTTCGACCTGTCAAAACTGTCATCTTCAGCCGAAAATCCTTCCTCATATCTGACTTTTGAATTCCACTGCATCGCCAGCATTGTCGAATCAACAGTTCCGCAATTTACATGTGAACTGCCGCCTCCCTGGAAACGGGGTTTTTTGGCAAACCCTCCGACAAACAGAACGTATTCATCGTTTTTGAGCGGAAGTACCCTGTTTTCATTCTTTAGAAGGACTATACATTCGTTGGCTAAGTCTCTTGCGTATACATGATCCTTGTCCTTATTCCAGACAGCTTCATCATTATGGTTATCTGCAGCTTTAAATACAAAGCTTAAAACTCTTTCAACACAACGGTCGAGATCTGCCTCATCAAGTTCCCCTGAGTTTACTGCCGAAATCACAAGTTCGTCATATGTTCCCTGCGAACCGGGCATTTCAAGGTCAAGACCTGCTGCAATGCCTTTGACACGATCTCTTACAGCGCCCCAGTCACTTACAGTCATTCCCTCAAATCCCCATTCGTCTCTTAATATCTCTGTGAGTATCCTGCGGTTTTCGGACATCTGTACACCGTTTACCATATTGTAGGCGCACATTACCGTCCAGGGCTGCGACTCTTTGACTGCTATTTCAAAACCTTTAAGGTATATCTCGCGAAGTGTTCTCTCATCTATTCTTGAATCGTAGCTGTTACGCCTGAATTCCTGATTGTTTGCGCAGAAATGCTTAAGCGAAGTCCCGACGCCTTTGGACTGGACGCCGTTTATGTACGATGCCGCTATTTTACCGGCAAGGAAAGGGTCTTCCGAATAATACTCAAAATTTCTTCCGCAAAGAGGTGACCTTTTGATATTGATCCCAGGCCCGAGAAGTGCCGCAATGTTCTCTGCCTGACATTCTTCCCCCAGTGTTTCACCTACGTTTCGTACAATATCGGTATCAAATGTTGCCGCAAGACTGACTCCCGCCGGAAAGCACACTGACTTGATACTGTTGTTGATTCCGGGATTGTCTGCCTCAAGATCCTGTTTGCGGAGCCCGTTAGGTCCATCGCAGACCATAACGGCAGGGATTCCCAAACGCTCTATCTCCTGTGTATGCCAGTAATCCGAACCCGAGCAAAGACTGACCTTTTCCTCGAGAGTAAGCTTTTTGACCAGTGATTTTATCCTTGAATCCATATGCACCTCTCTTAAGTGGTTATTCACATAAACGTACCGCTTATTATTTTATCATAACAGCCACCTGTTTACCACCGGATCAGGCGGCAAAGCACAAAAAAGCTCCCGGTCTTATGACCGGAAGCTTCAAATTCTCTATTAAGGTTTACATACCCTTAGGGTTAGGACCGTACTGATTGTCACCGGGCTGAGAATCCATGCACTCCCATATAAGAATAACGATACCTCCTATACAGGTAAGCTCCAGAAGAAGCCACCAGCCGCTTTTGCCTACATCATGAAGTCTTCTCACATGTGCGCCAAGGGTGGGGAGCAGCAGTCCCAAAGAAACAATACCGGATATAACGGCAACAATATTTGACTGTGTTGCCTGGTATATACCTGACAATACACTCGATAAAATACAGTAGCACAGAATATACCACCAGAACTCACTTCTTCTGGCTCTTCCGCTGAAATCAACATACTTGCTTAAAACGGTCTTAACTGACTCAATCATTGACATAATAACATCCTCCTATCCTGTCTTCCCTCATGATATGCCGCCAAATACACTGTTGCAACACTACGACATATTGTATTTTACCATAAACCATATAATACTTCCATATATAATTTGAAACACTGCAGTAGTGACAGCCCTGCGCTCATGCTGTCATTTTAAGCATCTGCGTTTTCTATCATAACAGGCTTGCGTTTATAGAAAAACTGCAGAGCAATCGATGACGGATCTCCATAATATGCGTCGGCTGCGGCATATTTTTTGTTATCGCACCTTTTTACATCTTCTCTGTATTCGCCGATCTGAAGACTTTCAAATCTGTCTTTTGCCCTCAGAAAATCATCCGCAACATTTTTATCAAGTAATCCCATGTATTCCCTGATACCCTGTGTTACCCACAAAACCCTGATCTTACCGGCGTTCTCCGAGAACAGGTCTAGCGTTCTGTTTATCTTTTCTATCGCCTTGTTCCCGTTCTCCGCAAGGAAGCTTATCGTTGTATAGTAAAGTACAGTTTTCTTTCCGTTTACTTTCTCAATAAATGCGCCGTCTTCATCCGTATCTTCTTCGAAGTATATATTTTCCGGGCAGACAACGATCCTGTTGTTCAGAACATCTATTACTGTATCGTCATCCGTATTGGCAAATTCCGTGATCTTCTCTGTGTATGTTTTCTTAAGTGTCTCGGACGGAAGCACTATCCTGTCGGCATTTATGACACCGGGCATACAAACATAATGATCCATGTTAACATACTCACGGCCATCCTCTTTGGTAAAATCCGCTGTCACAAAAAACGGGATATATATAAGTTCATCCGTGTACTGTCTGATATTTGATGAATAAAACTCCGGAGGAATCGTCATTACTTTATTCCATTCATCGAAGGGATTCTGAACAACGATCTTTGCGGGATGCATTTCGGCAAGGTTAATGCTCCTGTAATCTTCGGCATTAATGTCCTCGGGATATGCTCCGATGTCAAACACTTCATCCGCCGGGGCACCATCCCATCCCTTGTAATAATACGGAATCGGGACAACATGCACTTTATACTTTTTGTCATCCTTATAGTGCCGGTAAAGCTTCTCCATGTACTTCCAATGCTTTGCAGCAAAAGGCACAAAGACCACATCACGCCTTTTTCTGATATCATCTTCAACGCTGTCCGAAAGCCGGCAAATACAGTCTTTGATGCTATCCGATAGTTCTTCTCCCTCACCTGTACGAAATGCCAGCTCGCACAATTCTTCAAGAACGGTTACCGTAACGTAACCTTCCCCATATACCGATTCTATATAAGTTCCGAATTCGATTGCCGCCTGCTGCAGTTCGGCCGCTTTTTCCGTATCTCCGGCCTTCATTGCACCTGCAATTTCAGTGATGGTTTCCGTATACCCGGCCGATTTTTCCTTTATACCCAAAGCCTTCCGTGGACGGTTAACTATATCTCCTGCTGTCGCCTTATAAGCAGGAGGCTCAAAATCAAGGGATGCAAGAAGCTGCTCGTGCTGACCGTAGAAGAACGGGTAATCATGACCTGAAGCTGCTTTATGTATTATCATATAATTGCCGAACTTCATGCGCATGACCGCGTCATAGCACAGCGGAACCGAAATTGTTGTATCCATGTATGGAATATTAACCGTCTGTCTGTAATATTCTTTCGGTATATATTTTTCATTTCCGTACATCCCGTACGGCATCATCTGAACGAGCGCATCACTGTCCTCATCCGGTATTGATGCAAAAAGTTCTTCGGCAATTCCGTACATTCTGACTCTTAAATCTTCTCCGCGAAGCCGCCTGTCAATCCTTCTTCCGGAATAGCTTTCGCATTGTCTCAGAAGTTCTTCCGCTTCACGCCCCTTCTTGTCCCCGTCCGCTATGTTGTCGGCAACGGTAATGACAAACTCCGCCTTTTTGGCCTTAAGTTTCTCACGCCTGCGATCACGGCAAACGTTATCAAGCACAAACAGATCCAGTCCCGCTATATACGGAAAAGAATGAAATCTTCTCAAGTGATCTTCTTCAAAACATATTCTGGGCTTGCCGACTATCCTGGCTACAAAGAAATGATGTCCCGGATGATTTTTAAAAGTCATTACCTTAAATCCTTTGGGAAGCTCGTCTTCGGCATACCGCAAGAATCTCTCATAATCCTTGCGCCTCATTGAAATATCAAGGTCATCATCCCATGGGATGTACCCGCTATGGCGAATCGCAGCAAGAAGTGTTCCCCAATCCGCAAAATAAGGGATATTATGCCTCCTGCAGATAATGTCCGTTTCATTAAGGACATCCATCTGCGCACCCCATGCAAGTTTTAGCATGGACGGAACATAAAATCCCTCTACAACTTCATCTTCATAAAATTCCGGCTTCATCAAACAAACGTCTCTATATACAGTTCATGTTCCCTTGAAAGATCTATGAACTTGTCCCCACACCTAAGCATAGGTCTGGAATACTGATTTCTGTTCATAAATATCACATCGCCTTCCATTCCGTTGTTCAGGCGTACTCTGTTATTCATATACGTTGTTGCAATATGTTCAAGAAATGTCAGGATATAATGTCCGTCATATTTCTGAAGACCCTCTGATTCAAAAATACCGATAACCTTGAACGGGCAAAGAGGTCCCCTGTATACTCTGGCTGCAGTCATGGCATCATATACATCCGCAATGGAAACGATTTTGGCATACTGGTTTATCTTATCTGCCGTAAGTCCGAGCGGATAGCCGGAGCCATCGCATCTTTCATGGTGCATAAGCGCACACTGCTTAACATTATCATCTATATTCTTGTCTTTCAAAATGTTATATCCCTGCAAAGGGTGTGTCTTTATGATGTTGTATTCGGCAGGAGAAAGCTTGTCGGGTTTTCTGATGATATTATCCGGTATCTTTAATTTTCCGATATCATGAAGCAGACCGCCAAGTGTTATGATATCAATATCCGCCGGGGACATTCCGAGCCATTTTCCGAAAACATTACATATAAGAGCTACATTCATGGAATGCATATACGTAAGGTCGTCGTACTGACGCATATTGTGAAGCATATCAAATACCGACAGTCCGGTCATATCTTCCGCTATCAGACCGGTTATACCGTCTATCAGCTCACGGCTGTCGATCTCGCCCCCGGATTCTGCTATATCCTTGAGCTTTACTTTGAAGTTTTCGGTGTTTTCCAGAAACGACTGCTCAAATTTCTTGAACTGTTTGCTGTTTTTGACTTTAACGGAATATGCGGTATCTTCATCAACTCCGGATTCCGCTGCTGATGGTACATCTTCCTCTCCGTCTTCCTCATCCGCAATACGAACGGCCAATACGGAATAGAATTCAAGACGGGTAATCATTTTATCGTCAAGAACCGATCCCTTAGGAACAATCATCTGATTGTTATATGAAAATACATCCTCCGCCGTTTTCATTCCCGGATGAAGGTCGGATATCCGTACTCTTTTCACAGAAATACTCCTTATTATACTCTACAGTTGGATTTAATTATAAGAAATAACCATGTAGTATGTCAATTAAGAAAAGGCCGGCTCAGCCGACCTTTAATTTGAACTTTTGAATATCTCTTTCGGTTTCGACTTTCTCTATAAATGCACCCAGTGCAGTCAGCTTTTCTGGGAAATCCTCATATCCACGTTCGATATACTTGATATCATCTATTACGGAAATTCCGTCGGCCACAAGCGCTGCCAGTACAAGAGCCGCTCCGGCACGAAGATCCGGAGCCGATATACTTGCACCGGTAAACGAGTCGACTCCCTCTATTATCGCTGTGTTTCCCTCTACCTTAATGTTGGCGCCCATTCTTTGCAACTCTCCTACATATTTGAACCTGTTTTCAAATATACTTTCGGTCACTATACTTGTCCCTTCGGACAAAGCAAGAGTCGTTGCTATCTGCGGCTGCATATCAGTTGGAAAACCTGGATACGGCAGCGTCTTCACATGCGTATTTGATAATCTTCTCGGAGCTGCAACTCTCAGGCAGTCATCAAACTCTTCGATCTCACAGCCAATCTCAATCAGTTTTGCACTTATAGATTCCAAATGCTTGGGGATAACATTTTTGATCATAACATCCCCTTTTGTTATAGCCGCTGCAAACATAAATGTTCCGGCTTCTATCTGGTCCGGAATGATCGAGTATGTAGTCCCGTGAAGTCTTTCAACACCTTTGATCCTGATTACATCGGTACCGGCACCCTTTATGCTCGCACCCATACTGTTTAGGAAGTTTGCAACATCAACAACATGTGGCTCTTTGGCCGCATTTTCTATTATCGTCTTACCTGTTGCAAGTGTTGCGGCAAGCATAATGTTAATAGTCGCACCGACCGTAACGACATCCATATAGATATGACTTCCGCTCAGGTTTTCGGACTTGGCCGATATCATACCTCTTGAAACTTCAACCTTCGCTCCGAGAGCCCTGAATCCTTTCAGATGCTGGTCAATAGGACGGCTTCCTATATTGCATCCGCCGGGAAGAGCCACTTCGGCAGTCTTAAATCTTCCCAATAAAGAACCGAGCATATAATACGAAGCCCTGATCTTCTTGATATATCCGTCGTCAATCGTAAAATCCGAAATATTAGCTGCATTTACCCTGACTGTATGACGATCCAGACGTTCAACAACCGTGCCTATACTTTCCATAGCCTGTATAAGCACCGCGGTATCACGAACATCCGGCAGATTTTCAATTATAACCGGCTCGGTTGTCATTACTGAAGCCGCCAGAATACCTAATGCGGCATTTTTGGCTCCTCCTATCTCAACCTCACCAACCAAAGGACTTCCGCCCTTTATTATATACTGCTCCAATTTTCACACCTCAAAACGTATTATAGTCCCCCGAAATTTCCGTTTCAATACCAAAGCGTTTTTTTGGAGAATGTGACAAATTATACAAAAATCACTTTAAATAATTGAGCGGATTTACTTGTGAACCTCCTATGAGCACTTCAAAATGAAGATGTGGTCCAGTCGATACACCGGTATTTCCGCTCAAAGCAATCTTCTGCCCCTGTGACACGGTCTGACCCGCCTTAACAAGAACCTTGCTGAGATGTCCGTACCTTGTACTTACCCCGTCAGGGTGCTGGATATATACACAATATCCGTATCCGCTTCCCCACCCGGCACGTGTCACCGTACCACCACGGGAAGCCATGACTGCTGTACCTATAGGAACCGCAAGGTCAATTCCTTTGTGGAATGTACTTGCGCCTCTCTTCGGCGCCCTCCTTCTTCCAAATCCCGAAGACAGTCTTCCCCAAACCGGATAAACGTATGTGGGTGGCGTCTTGGTGCCGCGCTTGACTATTTTTGCTACAGCCTTTGATGTGATATTCTCATATAATATGTCGGTACTAACCAGCTCGGCATTTCTGTATGTAATATCGGCAACGACTTTTCTGTATCCCGTAACAGGCTGCTGAACAACCTCGGTCTGGTTTGTATACCAGTCATCAATGTCTATGTATTCAACCTCGGCATCATAGTTTTCTTCGTAATATCTTCTCTCCGTCCTTACTACCGACAGCTCCGGTTCGGGCGAGAAAATAGTTATCTCATCACCCACCCTGAGAGTCGCGTTTTCATTCGGGATGCTTTCGTTATTCAGCTTTATTATGTCCTCTATAGACATATCATTCTTCTGGGCGATGGCTCCGAGCGTATCTCCCGAGACAACTTCGTATTTCTTGTTCTTTTCACTCGTTTTGGTTACAGCTTCTATCGCATCCTCCAAAGTACTGATTTTATCGGCATCAACATACGCCTGCACAACTTCCACATTTTCGTCAAAATCAATATTCCTGACTCCGAACTCGAAGGAGTTTTCCATTTTCTGAGTAAAAGCTGCATCATATATCTCCTCCATTTTCAGGAGTGCGCCGCCTATCGGAAATACAACCGGTTTGTCGATCGTCTGAGTCTTCTGCTCCGATACCTTTTCTATTTTGGTAGTCATTACATTAAGTTCCCGGGAATTATCGGTAACGAGCCAGACCTTCCACTCGGAATCGGGATCGTATTCGGCCTTTGACGCGTTAAGCAGGGCAATAACATCGTCAATACTCTTAAGATTGACCGTAAAATCATTGATCTTGACTTCAAACGCGGGCTGCTTGGTCTTCATGACGCTTTCGGACAGAACATTGTATATATTGTTAACGATCGTCTGTCTGTCATCAACCTGACCGACAACATCCGTTGATCCGGACAAAACCACTTCGGAGCCGGCAAGTACCAGGTTATCACTTTCCGATGCGATCCTTCTTCTGGCTTCAAGTATCATTCCGTCAACCTCGGATGAATCTTTAACGGTTCCGACCTGGGTCCCGTTTATGAACACACTTACCTTATTGCTCCCGGTCTCTTCCATTTTCTGTATTCCGGGAACACACACAAAAATTAGCAATGCTGTTCCCAGCATTGCTAAATAATGTGAATATTTAATAATGTTAACGTATTTGGTAAAAAAACTCATATATCGGATCAGAACGAAAGAATGCCCAAAATGCTACAAACCTGAATAGCAAGACTTACAATGCTAAGGAGCAAAGTAACAAGTACCATAATCCTCAACCCGGCAACCGACTTCTCAAGTCCCTTGCTTGTTTCACTGTTTTGCTCTGTAAGAGCCGACTGGACGTTTCTGTAGCATTTTACACATTCTTTGTGCACATGCTCTTCAAGTTCTTTGTAATAATTAGCTGCTGCATCGGCCGAAAGCGGAACAACCTTCTCATTTTCATCTTCTTCAGCCGAATTCTTTGCGAATCCGTTAAGAACATCCTGACGGATCATATTAAGGATTGCCCTGTTATCGCCTACGGCACCGATTATCTCATCCTTCTCAGCAGAAAAATCAACGGTCAGATCCTGCATCGGAGATGCAGACTTTGTCGCTATCTCTCTTTTCAAACCTTCGGACGAGGACAAAAGCTCTCCGATTGAATTCTTGATCTCGTTAATCGCCTCCGAATTGGAACGAAGCGAGTTAACGTTTCTCTCGAGCATCTCGCCGGTCTCGTTAAGTGATTCGGCATTTTGCCCGACGATCCTCTCGATCCTTGCAAGTGTTTCGGTATTCTGCTCGTCAACTACAATAGGCGCTGCCGTCTGCGCAGGTGCCGGTGCAACCGGAGCAGCAGGTGCTGAAGATGAAACCGCATCATTCAGACTGTGTGAAAGCGCATCTATGATCGCTCTTTCAGACTCCATACGGTCTGCTTTGGCTTCATCAAAAAAATCCGCAATAACATCAAGCTGTTCACGATTGGATTTCGCTACAGCCTCACTGACCGTTTCACTTATTGTTTCCTGGGATAGTCCGTCCCCCATTCCTCTTCTGGGAGCCCTTTCAAATCTGTCATTTTCGTAACGGTCATCTGACGGCATGCGATCATACCCGGTGCCTCTCATTCCAGATCTGTCATACCTTCCGCTTAATCTTTCTCTGAATCCGTCCATCTCAACCTCCCAAAACACTGTAAAATATAATAAATTGTACCATTATTCATATCAAAACACAACCTGCGCATGACAATATTTCAGAAAAATAATTGTGCAATTTTCATAATAATATGGTTTGATTTTTTATCTGCTTTGGAAACATTTACTATATATTCATATCTTGTTCATATTTTATTCATATCTGAATGATATATTTTTTATATCTCCATTGGAGAACATTCTCCAAACAACCAGATGTATTTTTTCATAATATTGGCCAGGTGACTCTCATCCACCTGGCCACTCCTCATTTAATAAGGTGTGTCGCGCATTCAAATCCTGCTTCGCAGGATAGGCGCTCCACGTGTAGACAGGTTCTTCCCGCTTTGCTTCGCAAATCGGGCCCCTCCTATCTACATAATCCACTTGGCTTCTTCTTTTTTGGCCCTCTGTATCTTATCATTGATAATGAGCATCCTGTCATCAAGCTGCTCAACCATAATCGCACACTCGAATAACTCTTTTTTGATCTCTTCGGGGGCATCGCTTTCGAACTTATAGTTCATCTTATGCTCCAGGCTTGCCCAAAAATCCATCGCAATGGTTCTTATCTGTATCTCTACTTTTGTATCGACTACCGAATCCGACAGATATATGGGAATACTCACAAGCATGTGGTAACTCTTATATCCGCTTTCTTTCGGGTTCTCTATGTAATCCTTCGTCGAAAGAACCTTAATGTCATTCTGTTTGCGAAGCATATTGGCTATCCTGTATATATCCGAGGTAAATGAACATATAATCCGGATGCCCGCTATATCGTTTACATATTTGACCATGTTTTCAAGAGTTACGTCGTAACCCTTTTTCTTCAGCTTTCTGACTATGGACTCCGGTGATTTTATCCTCGACTTGATATGCTCTATCGGATTATACTGATGAATATGCTGGAACTCGTCATTGAGAATTTCCAGTTTTGTACCTATCTCCTTGAGCGCGGAATTATGAAGAAGAATAATCTCTTCCCACGTTATATCCTGCTCCTTGCTGCTAAAATCAACTTCCAAAAAAGTATACCCCCAATAAATCTTACAAGAGTATTATATCATATAAAACAGTTCGCTTGTATCATTTCACCGATTCTTAACAAATATTACTTTTTATACTATAATCAGACCATGAAATTTTGGGCACGTACTTTCAAGGACAACCGAATGACAAGGGATGAGGTGGTCGTAAACTCCGAAGACGACACACGTACCCACAAGGTATTTGCGGCGATAGAAAAGGTCAGTTATGATTTTGACATTGCAAGACCCATTTGGCTTGATTCAAACATTTCAGATTTCAAAAAATATTCAAAAGTGAGATTTTATCAGGACAGTTTCATCGAAGAGATCCCTTTTGACTATCTTGAGTTCTCTGTTCTTGAAGAAGACTGAGGCTAAAACAATCCGATATCCTGTTTTCAATTTATGGTAAAATAGAAACCATGAATAAATATGATCTTATTTTGTATGACCTTGACGGAACTATTTGGGATTCTATCCCTCTTATAATGAAATGCTTTAAGCTGGCTTATCTCGATGTTTTCGGCCGGTGCGACAGATCCGAAGAAGACCTGAAAAGCTATATAGGCCGGCCTCTTCCCGATACGTTTGCAATGCACGATGCCAAAACATCCGAGGTACTGCTTGAAGCTTATCTTGCACACAACAGTGTGCTTCTTGAAAATGACGAGATTCCGCTGTTTGACGGTGTAATTTCCGAACTGCGCAAGATCAGGGATCTTGGCATCCCTCAGGGATTTGTCACAAGCAAGCGGACATTATCCGCCGGAATTACCCTTCGTCTGAAGGGGCTTGATAACTTTTTTGATGTAGGTATCTGCAAGGAAGATACCGAAAATCACAAGCCCCTTCCGGATCCGATTATTACTGCCGCCAAAAGAGTCCAAATAACCGATATGAGCCGCGTCATTTACATAGGCGATGCACTTGTGGACGCTATTTGTGCCAGAAATGCCTGTGTTGATTTTGCCCTTGTGGAATGGTCACAAATGGACAAGGAGAAAATCATAGCCGCCGCACCTTCCGGAAGCCGTATAATCAGCAGGTTTTCGGAAGTATTAAACTAAGATGCGTAATAGTTGATCAGGCATCCTTTTAATATTATCGTACGTTCATCATCGGTTAGTTCCGCCATATGAAGCATAAACTTTTCAAGTTTTCCGTCCTTTACAACATATGCTTCAATATCGGAAAGTTTATTCTCAACAGCCTCCCTGATCTTCGGAACAAACAGGTAATCAAGGTTTGCAAACGGAAGATCGCCTTCTTCTATTATGAACGGAAGCATGCCCCAGTTAATAAGGTTGCTGCGATACCTCTTCGTTGCATATTCATTTGCTATATTCGCCCATCCACCGAGAACTTTCTGGCAGCTTGCAGCCTGCTCTCTTGCAGACCCGTCACCCGGTTTTACGGCAAATATCGTTGAACCGATTCCGATATTGGTCCTGTCAACATCAGGGAACTGACCCTTTATTGCCTCCATAACAGGCTTGATCTCAGGCAGAACTTCGCAGGGATGCTCTCCGGCAACTCTTCTGTCTTCAGCAGCCTTAACCTCTTTGGCACGTCCCACATACTGCGGATCTTTACGCGACAGAGCAAATTCGGCAAGCCCTAAAGGATTGGATCTGTATGAAGAGGTCTCTCCCGAAGGAATAAGCTCATCCGTAGTCGTGACAGGATCATGGATCTCCGACACAACCTTAAGCACAAGATTTTCAGGCAACGCCTCCATAGCCGGCCAGTCTTTAATGTTCGGTCCGAAATGAATTTCCTGAGCAGGATCTGCCACCCCCTTTGAATCAAATACCCTGTTTGCATAGATTGTACTGTCAAAAGAGTATTTGTATTTCTTCAGCGTGTCTTTTTCTATCTGTTTTGTTGCACTTGTAAGATATCCCTTGTTAGCAGCCGTTGCAGCGATGGATCTTGCATCCATAAGAGCAACCGAACTGATCTGCCCACTCTGGAGCTTGCTGCCTTCCCTGTTCGGGAAGTTTCTCGTCGAATGCCTGATGGAGAATGCGTTATTGGCCGGTGTATCTCCCGCACCAAAGCACGGTCCGCAAAATGCTGTCTTGAGTACCGCGCCTGTCTCAAGCAGTTTTGCCGCACATCCGTTTTTGATAAGCTCCATGTATATCGGCATGGACGCCGGATAAACGCTTAATGTGAATTCATCGGCACCGATATTCTTACCGTCAAGAATATCCGATACGGCACATATATTCTCAAATCCGCCTCCTGCGCATCCCGCAACTATTCCCTGCTCAACGTAGAGCTTTCCGTCCCTGATCTTGTCGGTCAGCTTGTAGGGAACTGCGTTATCAAGTGAAACTGCGGCTTTCTTCTCAACATCACGCAGGATGTCTTCAAGATTTGCATTAACCTCATCTATTGTATATGTATTACTCGGGTGGAAAGGCATTGCTATCATGGGATCTATTTTAGACAGGTCGATCTCTATCATTCCGTCATAATATACAACCTCTCCCGGAACAAGTTCCCTGTAATCAGCCTCCCTTCCATGGATAGCATAGAATTCCCTTATCTTATCATCAGTCTGCCATATCGAAGACAGGCAGGTTGTCTCCGTAGTCATAACATCCACACCGATACGAAAATCAGCACTAAGAGACTCAACTCCGGGACCTACAAATTCCATGACCTTATTCTTGACATAGCCATTGTCAAATACAGCACCGATAATAGCGAGAGCTACGTCCTGGGGACCTACCCCGGGCTTCGGTTCCCCGGTCATATATACCGCAACGACTTCCGGACGATTGATGTCATAGGTGCGCCCTAAAAGCTGTTTTACAAGCTCAGGACCACCTTCACCCATAGCCATCGTTCCGAGTGCTCCATATCTTGTGTGTGAATCCGATCCGAGTATCATCTTGCCGCCGCCCGCAAGCATTTCACGCGCGAACTGATGGATTACAGCCTGATGAGGCGGAACATAGACTCCACCGTATTTCTTGGCGCATGTCAGACCGAACATGTGATCATCTTCATTAATGGTTCCGCCTACTGCACAGAGACTGTTATGGCAATTGGTCAGAACATACGGGATCGGGAACTTCTCAAGTCCTGAAGCCCGGGCAGTCTGGATTATCCCGACATACGTAATATCATGGGATGTAAGCTTATCAAATTTAATCTTAAGCTTACTCATATCATCCGACGTATTATGATCAGATAAAATCCTATAGGCTATTGTACTCTTGGATGCTTCTTCTTTTGAAAACCCGGCATTTTGGAAAGATCCGTCCTTATCAGGCACGATCTGACTGCCACCTATCAGAAAAGCTCCGCCATCATGCAATTTGATCATCAGTTTACCTCCGAAAAAAAGAGGGGACTATCGCTAGTCCCCATAAAATCATTTATTCTATGCCGGCACAGATCAGAAATCGAAGTACATATCGAATGAATCGTTAACTTCACCGTTGATAACGCTGTAAACCTTCTGCTCAGCAACATTTACATAAATATCAATGCTCTTGATATCGGCAACTTTGATCCCGAGATCATATTTAGCACGATCCTTCGCTGTCTTGAGGTACTGCTTGAAGAGTGCATCTGCTGATACATTCTTTGTATCATTAAGAGCAAATACTGCATTTGTCTTAACAACTGTCTTCTTAGCTGCCTTCTTTGCAGGTGCCTTCTTAGCGGGTGCTGCCTTCTTTGCAGGTGCTGCCTTCTTTGCAGGTGCTGCCTTCTTTGCAGGTGCTGCCTTCTTTGCGGGTGCTGCTGCTTTCTTTGCAGGTGCTGCTTTCTTTGCAGGTGCCTTCTTTGCGGGTGCTGCCTTCTTTGCAGGTGCTGCTTTCTTTTCAGGTGCTGCTGCCTTCTGCTCAGCTACTGCTGCCTTGATAGCTTCCTTAGCCTTTTCGGGCTCCGTAACAACAGCCTTTTTAACTGTTACAGTAGGTTTCTTAACGTCTGCCATGATAATAATTCTCCTTTCAAGCTTCCTTTATCATCATAAAACACTTTAAAATTAAGCAAAATCGTTACGTGCAATAAGAAATATATCGCAGTTATGCGGTTTTGTCAACTTTTTGCATATTTTTGTGAATAATTACCACAAATCTGTATATTATTCAGATAAATTATGCAACTTAACGAGGAAATTACGCGCGAATACTGTATCCGAGGCTCTTGCCATCATTCACAAACATCTGTACAGTCTCAAGCGAAAGCTGTGAAAGATCTTTTCCGAAATTCGGAAGTTTAGCCAGAATCGCATTAGTGACCGTTATAATGTCCGTTCCCGACTCCTGAGCCTGTATGATATTGTACACTTCCCTGCAGCTGGCCCACAGTGTAAGTGTTCCCGGCTTTTTCGAGGCGATCTCCTTTGCCTTCTTCATCATAGGTACCGCATCAACGCCTGTATCCATTATTCTTCCGGCAAATACCGAGACGATATTATCCGTCCCCTCTGCAAACGCATCAACCGTCTGCTCGATCTGCTCCATCGTAAGTATTGCCGTAACATTAAGTTTCAGCCCCTCGGCCGAGAGTTTCCTGATCAGCGGAATACTCGACTCTCCCTTTGAATTTGTGATCGGAATCTTGACAAATACATTCTTTCCGAGTCCGCAAATGATTCTTGCTTCTTCTTCCATACCGGGAAAATCATCTGCAAAAACTTCAAGCGAAAGCGGTAGATCCGGTATTTCCTTAACACATTCCTTTGCAAAAGTAACGTAATCCTTTACTCCCGCTTTTTTCATAAGAGTAGGATTGGTGGTAAATCCCTTTACAATACCTTTGCTGTATTCTTCCTTCATTCCCTCGATATCCGCTCCGTCAGCGTATATCGTTATGGTAAGATCTTTAACGTCCATACTGTCCCTCCTTAACTATTACTTATCTCCTGTGTGGTGCTCGGCCATTTAATATTTTACCGTACCCGCTCAAGCGGCGCTCGGCCATTTCTTAATTTGCCGTACCCGCTTAAGGTCGCTCGGCCATTTAAGATTCGACTTCGTCGAAAGGGCCTCGCGGTGTAGACAGGTTCCTCCCACCTTCGGCGGGTCCCTCCTATCTACATAGCATTCACCATCAGATGCCACACTACTCCCTGCCACCCTTCTGCATGAGGAGTAATCCTTTTATCATCCACAACCGGTATCAGAACACAGGCATCGCTGACCTGCTTTGAATATCCGCCGTTTCTCGAAACTATGGAAATAATCTTCGAACCACGCTCTTTAGCCAGTTTAAGCGCATTAACGATATTAAGTGAGGTCGTCTCACTTCCGCCTCCTACCGAGAAAACCATTACGGAATCCTTCCCGTTCAAATGGCTGCACTTGAGCCACTCCGTAAATGTTGTTTCCCAGCCCTCGTCATTGGTCCTTGCCGTCAGTTCTGAAACATTATCGGTGGGAGCATATGTCTCAATCCCTCCGATCTTTCTGAAATCATTGACAGCGTGCGACGCATTCGCTGCACTTCCCCCGACTCCGAGAATGAATAATCTTCCTTCGTTCTTCTTCGTTTCACGAAGGATAGCAATACCCTTTTCGATCTCTTCCTGCGAAACAGTCTGTGCTATCTGCACAGTTTCTTCAAGATATTGCTTAATGTAGTCTTTTGTCATAATTGTTCCCTCCTTTTCCCATATTACTTATTTCCAAACAATTAGACTATTGTGAACCCTGCAGGGTTATCACCTTTATTATTGCACCGACTGTGCTGCGTCCAGCAGATCTTTTGCTATATATGTCGGGGAAATATCTCCGAGTTTTTTGCAAAGATCGCATTTAAGATCTCCTATAAAAATCGTCATCAGCCCGACTCTTGTACCTGCCTGGACATCCGTGCACGAATCCCCGATCATATATGACCTTGCCATATCTATCGAATACTTTCGCATTGCCCTGTAAATGAGCCCGGGTTCCGGTTTTCTGCAGTTACATTTCTTTATAAGAAAACTCTCTTTTGTAAGCGCAACTTCTTTCGGATAGTGCGGGCACATAAACAGATCGTCTATATCAACTCCCTCGCCTGCAAGGGCGTCAATCATATATGTATTAATATCGTAAAGTGTCTTAAGATCCGTTTTGCCCTTTGCGGCTCCGGGCTGATTGGTAACAATGAAGATATAATATCCCTTTTCCTTAAATATGCGAAGCGCCTCGGCAACTCCCGGCAGAAAAGAAAACTGCGATACCTTCATGGGGCTGTCAAGCTGCTCTATATCATCATTCCATACGATCTCATTGATCACCCCGTCCCGGTCCACAAATACCGCCGGATGATTTTCCGAAAACCGCTTTGTGACATATTCGGAGAACTCCGCAAGTGAAGCCGGACTACCGATCTCATAGAACCGCTTCGTCACGATCTGTGCCGTCATTTCGCCTCTCACCGACAGTTCATGCTGAACTTCCGCTATATCAAAAGCTGAGTCCGCGTCATATCCGGCAAATAACGATTTTTCATACATGCAAACACCGTAATCGATATAATCCATATCAGGTGTCGTATTTTTCTTGTCATATAGTACAAGACGACCGCCATCCATAACAACATTGCTCTTATCAAACCGGTTGTTGTTACGAAGAACGCTCATAAGAGCCCTTGCTCCTGCCGCCTTACCCTTTTGATAACGGTACAGCGTCTCCGCATAATCGATATCCATAAAAGAATCACCGTAAATAAGGAGAAAATCATCCTCAAGCAGGTCAAGCGCCCGTCTTACGGCGCCGCCCGTTCCGAGAAGCTTTTCTCCGTCATAACTGTACTTTATGGAAATATCACGGCTCCTGCCGTCTTTGTAATATTCCTCGATCATATCGGCTCTGTATCCGATAAGAAACAGGAATTTCTTAAACCCCCATGCAGTAAGAAGATCCAGCTGGTAGTCAAAAAACGGCTTCCCGCATACTTCTACAAGTGACTTCGGACGCTCCTTGGTATAATCCTTCAGTCTGGTACCGAGTCCCCCCATAAGCACCACGACCTGAACATCTGCAGGACTCATCATAAGATCCTTGAACCTTCCTTTTCGAATCTGAATCTGACTTCACTCATTCCTGTATCTCTCATTGCATCACGAAGTCTTGCTTTATCCTTGACGTAGAACATCAAAAATCCTCCGCCCCCTGCTCCGATCATCTTTCCGCCCTGGGCACCGTTGGCAAGTGCCAGGTTGTACCACTCATCTATCTGAGGATTGCTCATTCCACCTGAGCGTTTTTTCTTATATTCCCAATGAGTGTTCATAATATCGGCGAATGTGTCAAGATCACCTTTTTCCAGGGCATTCTTGCTCTGATAGCCGAGGTCCTTGACAAAATCCAGATTTTTGAGCATGTCCTCATTATGCTCCTTACTCTTATCGTTCTGCTCTTTTAAAATGTTTCCCGCAGAACGCGAAAATCCGGTAAAGTAAAGTATCAGATTATCCTCGAGGTTATAAAGCGTCTCATCCGATATCCTTAAAGGATCAACCCAGACATATCCGTCTCTGTGAAAATTCATGCAGGTAATACCGCCGTAACTGGCAATATACTGATCCTGTTTGCCTATAGGCTCCTTGAGCCTGTTCATCTCTATTTCGCATGCTTCCTCAGCCAGGGTCCTGGTGGAAACGATGTTTCCCTGCATTGTGTGAAGAGCCCTAAGAAGTGCCGTTGTGAAAGAACTTGAAGATCCAAGCCCTGTTCCGGCCGGAATATCCGCCATTGAGCACAGCTCAAGGCATGGCTTCTTCCACTCAAGCAGTTTGAGAGCTTCACGTATTATAGGATGCTGTATTTCTTCTATGTCCTCGCATTTCTCAAACTTGGAATACTTAAGAAAATAACCTTTTTCAAAAGTCTCATGAAGTGTTATATAAACATATTTGTCTATTGCAGCGGAAATCAGAAAGCCTTCTCTTTCCTCATAATATGACGGAAGATCCGTTCCTCCTCCGCCGAGTGTTATTCTTAGCGGGCTTCTTGCTATGATCATATGTCACTCTCCCGATTTTTCTAATCTCTTGCGGCAAATACCCAGGGATTTGCCTGCAAATACTCTACAGTTCTGATAACTCCCTCCTCGATCGTTGCCTTTGGCTTCCAGCCGAGGGATCTGACCTTTGACGTATCAAGATAAATGAAGGGATTGTCTCCGATCCATCCACGTTCACCGCCTTCATATGTAAACTCCGGAGTTACCCCGAGCTTCCTGCATATAAAACTTACAGAATCGTTTACCTCAACATATTCATCTGTTCCGAGATTGTATATGTTTACCTTTTCACTTGCATTCCTTATAACCGTAAGGATTGCTTCCATACAATCTTTTACATACAGATATGATTTTTTCTGATGTCCGTCACCCAAAATATGAAGTTTTGTCGGATCGTCGGAAAGCTTTTTACAAAAATCAAATACATGCCCGTGTGTATATCTCTCCCCGAGTATCGAAACGAATCTGAAAATGTATGCGGTAAAACCGAATCCCTCCGCATAAGCGGCAAGAAGGCCTTCGCATGCAAGCTTCGACGCTCCGTACAAAGATGTCTGTATAGGGAACGGTGCATTTTCCGGAGTCGGAATAACCTCAGCCTCTCCGTATACGGAACCCGTAGAAGAAAACCCTATCCTCTTAATTCCGTTTGCCCTCATTGCTTCAAGAACATTGTATGTAGCGATCGTGTTCTGCTCGAGATCCTTTCTCGGATGTTCGCATCCCATCCTGACATCGGCATTTGCAGCAAAATGGAACACAAAATCGCAGCCCTTCATCGCATCGGTCAGCGCTTCAAGATTGAGTGTATCGCCCTCAATCAGGGTAAATCTTTCGTTTTTTTGAGCCTCTTCCAAAAACTCATGTCTTCCTGTGGAAAAATTGTCATAAACGACCACTTCGTTTTCCGGCTCCGATAAAAGCCTGTCTGCCATGTTTGAGCCGATAAAACCGGCTCCGCCGGTAATAAAATACTTCATAATTGTCTCTCCAATCTACATGTAATAAGGTTCTTCCCGTAAACGGGCCCCTCCTATCTAAATATCATATTCAACTTCATCTTCAACATCGCTCTTGAAACTGTTTGCATCACGATTGTATTTTGTCTTATCGTACTGAAGATATCCTATTCTGACTTCTGTGCGGATCTGATTATCGGATATGCCTTCAAACCATTTCGAATCCGAAAGCTTATCTCTGAGCCTCTTCTCAACTATCCTGGTTCCGTCTTTGTCACAGGTCAAAATGATCCCGAATCCGCCGTTTTCATCTATCGAATATACCCTGTCCTCGAGTCGGACCGTATCTACTATGAGCAGCGACAACTGCTTAACCACTTTTTCATACTGCGACGGTTTAAGGACCTTTCTCATTTCCGCGGGATAACGCAGTCTTAATATCATAAAAGAAATAGGACTATCATTTCTTTCCGCATACGATATCTGGGTTTGAAAATCCATGAAAAGGCTTCTGAGATTGTAAAGACCCGTAACCGGATCTATCATAACAAGATCATTGATCTGTTTTTTTAGAATGGCATTTTCCAACAGCAGCGGAGAATACCGCTTAATGTACAAAGCTATCCCCACTATGCACATCGCGGGAAGTATTACCCACAGAAATGAAACTCTCGGAAAATCGTTTTGCAGAACCGTTAACGAATATATCTTCAATCCGGAAAATACTACGGTTGCAACAGCGGCAACTATAACCCCTATTGTAAGATATCCCGCAACAGTAATAATGACCGAAAGAGCAAGTGTACAGGTCATGATAATGTTTTCGGTAAAGTGCTCGCTTCCCGCATAATTCGTAGCAACAACAGCAAGGATAAACGATAACAGCATTAGTCCGAGACCAATATACGAAACGATCTTTCCATCACCGGATGCGGCTGATTTATTTTTTTCTTCGCCCATGACAAACTCCAATCGGTCAGATTACCTAGTATTCTATCATTTTATTGCTGTTTGGTCAAAGAATACACTATATGTCTTCCCCCTTTGATTACGGCCGTCCCTCTTATTGTAAATCCAAGACTTTCCAGCAATCCCGTACTTGCCTTATTCTCCTCTTTTGAAAATGCCGTAAAATCATGTACATTCAGTTCTCTTTCGGCATATTCGATTATGGCTTCAATTGCCTCCCTGGCATATCCGCATCTCCTGTATGGCTTTCCTATGATATATCCGATCTCAAGTGCATCATACCCTTCCCGTACAGACAAACCGGCCCTTCCTATAAGCCTGCCTGAATCCTTAAGGGTAAGTGCCCACACTCCGTATTCAAAAAACCTGTACTGATTATCTATATACTTTTGAATATATTCCTTCTCCATGGCCTCATCTTCGTACAGATCTTCCATGTATTTTACGGCATCCTTATCGGAATACACTTCGTAAAGAGCCGGTATATCATCTGTAGTCTGTTCTCTTATCACAAGACGCTTAGTTACCGAGATCGTCCACGGAATGCCAAAATGCCTCTGCCACATTTTATTGATCCTGTCATATGACATAAGTTCAATATCCTCAATGCAGTATAATACTTTAGAAAATTTGCATTTGCGGTTGTTTTCGGTATAGTAAGCCGCGCCGGCCAGTCTATTGGTAATTGTGAATGAAATTACATCTTCGGAATCAGTAATTATGAATAAGGAATCAGGATTTTTGATTTGTGAATTGATCAAATTTGACAGACACCTTACATCATCTTCCTTGATTTGGTTGTCATAACATAGATATGTAAACCCGATTTCGGGGTTTTCGTTTTTAATATTTGTGCAAAATGACAGTATGGGGTGTTTAGCAACATTTTTGTAAACATCAACTACAATATGTGACAGTTTTCTGTCTTTTTTATCGATTTTCATTGTGTTTTTTCACTATTTCCCGTATAAGTTTTAATGCACTTTTACGAAATGTATGTTCATAATTTGTTAATATTTAATTTATAAACTTTTCATTTGTGGAACATTTTTTATACATTTATGTGAACTATACTAGGACCATAAGATGAGACAAAAACATTGCGAATACTTTTTCATAATAAATGCCAAGTAGCTTGCTACTTGGCATCCTCCCTTTTTATAGGGTTTTATTCACCCGCCAGATATGTAACGATCGCATCAACCGCTGTCTCCTCATCGGATCCGTCTGCCGTTACCGTCACGGTATCTCCCGCAACAAGAACCAGCGTCATCATTCCCATTATGCTTTTAGCATTTACTCTCTTATCGCCATACTCGATGTATACCGCACTCTCATACTGGCTGGCTACCTGAACAAGCAGGGCGATCGGTCTTGCCTCAAGCCCGTTTTCAAGCCGGATAACCGTTTCCTTTTTTGTCATAATTCTCCTCCTTTAAGCTCTTCAGCCATCTTCGAAAGCTTACGGAGCCTGTGATTAACTCCCGATTTACCTATTGCCGGGGTACTCAGTTCTCCTAGCTCTTTAAGAGTAGCCTCCGGATACATTACCCGAAGGTCCGCAATCTCCATTAATGCGGGCGGAAGGGCACGATATGCATCCGTCTTCATAAGTTGTTTTATATCTTCTATCTGCCTTTGTGCAGCATTTACAGTCTTGCCGATATTGGCGGTCTCGCAGTTTACCTTCCTGTTAACACTGTTGCGCATCTCTTTTAAGATCCTCATATTCTCAAAATCCATAAGAGCAATATGCGCGCCCATAACATTAAGCATTTCCACTATCTTTGTTCCGTCTTTTACATACAGAACATGATATCTTTTGCGAAGGATTATCTTGGCTTCTATCTCAAAGCTTTCAAGCAGTTCCGCCAAAAAAAGTGCCTGTCTCTCATCCTGGCACACTATCTCCAAATGATATGACTTTTCCGGATTACTGACAGATCCGGCAGCAAGAAACGCACCCCTGATATATGCGCGTCTGCAACATGATCTCATCGTGTCGGTTGTAACTCTGATTGCTGACCTGATCTTTTCGGCTTCCCCGCTCTCTGCTACCTCGAGTACGTAGCCGGAACCCCTCTTTATATAAGCAGGATTATCCGCCGAATAATCCTTATACATATTAAATGTTTTCCTAAGTAAAGTAAAGTATTTTCTGACTGCAAGCTCATTTTCGGAAGAAATGACCATTTTTCCGTCTTCTTCCTTCGATTGTTTACCGCAAAAGTCATAAATGGCAGCCATCTCTGCAAGCTGACAATGCCTCGGCATACCATCTATCCGTTCAAGTTCGTCTTTTATTTTTCCGGAAAATGACATTCTTATTTTCCCCTTGCGGCATCTTTGCCCTTATCTCTGTGATCGAGTTTAAAACCGTAATCCTTATACTTTGACATCCTGTCAAATAATGCCTCAGCCAGAGTCACACTCCTGTGCTTTCCTCCTGTACAACCTATAGCAACTACAAGCTGGTTCTTCCCCTCCGCAATATAGTTCGGTATAAGAAATACAAGCATATCTTCAAGTTTATTCAGAAACTCATCCGCTTCGGAAAAATTCATGACAAAATCACGAACTTCTTTATCACTTCCGGTAAGAGGCCTTAAGTTCTCATGATAATACGGATTAGGGAGGAACCTGACATCAAATACAAGATCGGCATCCCCCGGGATCCCGTATTTAAACCCGAATGAAAGGATCGTCACATACAGATTCTTGTAATTCATATCATTTACAAAAATCTTGTCAATCTCTGCTTTGAGCTCCCTTGTAAGCATTTGCGAAGTATCTATTATATGGGAAGCATGCTTTTTGATGTGGGAGAGCTTTCCTCTTTCGCGCTCAATGCCAACCTCGATTCTGTCCCCGAATGCAAGCGGATGAAGTCTCCTTGTCTCTTTATATCTCTTGATCAGCACGGAATCATCGGACTCAAGAAACAAAATATCATATGAAATGCCCATTTCCTTGAGCCTGGCAAGTTCTGTCTCAAGTTCATCAAATCCCGATCCGGTCCTTACATCAATTCCAAGGGCCGCTCTTTCTATTTCATCATTCTCGCTCAGCAGTCTTGCAAATTCGGAAATAAGCTGGACCGGCATATTATCAACACAGTAATAACCCGCATCTTCGAGAAAATTCAGTGTTGTGCTTTTACCCGCGCCGCTAAGTCCCGTTACAACCACAAATCTCATTTATCAATATCCTCTCCGAGAATGACTACTTCCGGCTCAAGCATCACTCCGAACTTTTCATTGACGGTAAATCTGACTTTTTTAATAAGCTCTATTATATCACTTGCCGTGGCTCCCCCTGCATTTATGACAAATCCGCAGTGCTTTTCGGAAACAGCCGCCCCACCGACCGAAAAGCCTTTGAGTCCGGCATCTTCTATCAGTTTCCCCGCAAAATAACCTTCCGGGCGCTTAAATGTGCTTCCGGCACTGGGATACTCAATCGGCTGCTTCTCCTTGCGCCTCCTCGTAAGCTCATCCATCTTATCTTTTATATCTACCCTGCTGCCCGCCTCAAGCAAGATCTGCGCTTCAAGAACTATAAAGGGATGATTTTTGACCACGCTGGTTCTATACCCGAACTTCATATCATCCCCGGTAAAAATCACTGTTTCGCCGCTGGTGGTATCCAGCATGGTTACGGAGGTTATAACATCCTTCATCTCGCCGCCGTATGCCCCCGCATTCATTACAACTGCTCCGCCCACAGTCCCCGGAATGCCTGACGCGAATTCAAGTCCTGTCAGACCGTTTTCATATGCGGCTTTTGCTACCTTTGACAGAAGCGCTCCTGCCCCGGCCGTGATAATATTATCACGCACCGTTATATTTCCGAATGCACTTCCGATACAGATAATGCAGCCTCTGTAGCCTTTATCGGAAACCAGCAGATTGCTGCCGTTTCCGATAACCGTATAGTCTATGTTACGCGCTAAAAGAAGGCGGACAATATCTGCCGCCTCCGTAATGCTCTGCGGTGTAACAAACAGATCGGCACATCCCCCGGCCCTGAAAGTCGTATGTCCTCCCATGTCCTCACAGGTTCTGATATTACTTTCTGCAGTCACACTTTTCAGTTCTTCCGTGATATCAGATCTCAAGACTGCCCCACTCCGTCAAGTACAAGCTTAGCAGACCCATATATCCCCGCATCGTTTCCAAGTGTAGCAAGTGCAAATTCGGTACCCCTGCTTCCGTGGAATACGTATTTTACAAAGTTCTTTTTGACATAATCAATGACTACCTGTCCAGCCTTGCTGACTCCTCCTCCGATAACGTACAGTTCCGGATTGATCACGTCAGCAATGTTTGCAAGGCCTTTTCCGAGTATCTCGCCAAACTCTTCGGCTACTTCGCAGGCAATTTCGTCTCCTGCCTTGACCGCATCAAAGACTACCTTTGCATTCATGGACTTCGCATTTCTCAGAACAGAGGGTCTGTTGTCAGAAGCAAGTTTCCTGTTAGCAAGCCTTGCTATTCCCGTTGCCGAAGCATACTGCTCAAGGCATCCGTAATTACCGCAGCCGCACTTCTCGGTCTCATCATCTTTCATATGAAGGTGTCCGATCTCTCCACCGGCACCGTGGGAACCTGAAAGGATCTTACCGTTTACGATTATTCCTCCGCCCACTCCGGTACCGAGTGTAACAACGACAACATTTTCCCTGCCGCTTCCGCCACCTTTCCATACCTCTCCGAGGGCTGCCGCATTGGCATCATTTCCTGCGAACACGGGAATATCTATATACTTTCTCATCTCTTTATTCAGATCGAACGCACCCCATCCGAGGTTAACACATTTATGTACGATTCCCTTATCATCAACCGGTCCGGGAACACTGACTCCGGCACCGACAACATCCGACATCCGTATATTATTCTCGTCCATCTTCTTCCTGATGGACTGCGCGATATCCGGTAATATGCTGCTTCCGTTATTCTCTGTTCTCGTAGGTATTTCCCACTTGTCAAGCAGTTCTCCCTCCGATGTAAACATTCCCATCTTGACGGTTGTTCCGCCGATGTCAACTCCAAATACCCTCTTATCCATCAGTCTTCCTCTTCTTCTCTTGTCTTCAGTGAATTCTGGAATCTTGAATACAGTTCCTGTGCGGCATTATATCCCATTTTCTTCTGTCTGAAGTTGACTGCCGCCGATTCGGTAATGATAGCAAGGTTACGTCCGGGTCTTATTGGTATGCTGTGGCACACGACTTTGTTCCCGAGATATTCCGTATATTCCTCTTCGAGACCTATCCTGTCGTAATCCTTGTCTTTATCCCACTCTTCAAGTCTTATTACCAGATCTATGCTCTGGGTCTCTCTTACCGAAGAAACACCGAACAGCATCTTAACATCGACTATTCCTATACCTCTTAGCTCAATAAGATGTCTGGTAATGTCAGGAGCAGTTCCTATAAGTGTATCATCACTTACCTTTCTGATCTCTACCACATCATCGCTTACCAGTCTGTGTCCTCTCTTTACAAGCTCCAGCGCTGCCTCAGACTTACCGATACCGCTTTCACCGGTTATCAGTACACCCTCGCCGTATACATCAACAAGCACACCGTGTACCGAGATACAGGGAGCCAGCTTAACATTGAGCCATCTGATTATTTCCGCCATAAGATTCGAAGTACTCTTGTGGGACATCAGAACCGCAACATTATGAGCCCTCGCAATCTCTAAGAAAAGCTCGTCCGGCTGCAGATCACGGCAAAAAACATAGCATGGCGTATCGTCGCAAAGTACATGCTCATAACGCTCTTTCTTCACGCTTTCGTCAAGCTTATTCATGTACGTATATTCAACAAACCCGATTATCTGAACTCTACCGGTCTCAAAGTGCTCCAAAAAGCCTGCCAGCTGAAGCGCGGGACGGTTGATGTCGGGCTGATTGATCTTGATATCCTCAACATTGATATCAGATGTCAGATTAACAAGCTTTAATTTGTCAATTAATTCACTAACAGATACCGATGACATAAATACCTCCGATCTATTCTGTCACAGATGCAACACTGTTTTCAGTATATCATAATACCATTTAATAGACTATCGTTTACATTTTTATTTTCTGAAAAAATCATAAACCGACTTAGCAGCCTGCCGGTTAAAGCCCTGCACGGCCAGCAATTCTTCTTCTGTTGCATTTCTGATATCTTCAAGTGATTCGAAAGACTTCATAAGTGATTTTCGCCGTGCGGGACCGATTCCGGGAATGTCATCAAGGATAGAATGTACCTGCTGCCTGCTTCGAAGTTTTCTATGGAAAGTGATCGCAAATCTGTGAGCCTCATCCTGAATCCTTGTAATCAGGTGAAATCCCTCGGATGAAGATGAGATCGGAAGCTCCACGTTGTTATAATACAGCCCCCTTGTTCTGTGATTGTCGTCTTTGACCATTCCGCATACCGGAATATCCAGTCCGAGTGTATTAAGCACCTCTTCGCATATGTTGACCTGGCCGCGTCCTCCGTCCATAAGGATCAGGTCAGGGAATTTCGAGAATTTTCCGGGCAGGCCCGCGTCTTCCTGTTCTGCAATTCCATGTTCGAACCTTCTCGTAAGAACTTCTTCCATACTTGCGTAATCATTGGGACCTTCTACCGACTTGATCTTAAATTTCCTGTATTCGTTAGGCTTCGGTCTGCCATCCTCATACACAACCATTGATCCAACGGATTCGAATCCGCTTATGTTTGAGATATCATAAGCTTCCATACGGTGAATATCCGAAAGTCCCGTTATCTTCTCGATCTCTTCAACGGCCCCTCTCGTTCTGTCATGGTCTCTCTTTAACTTCTCCACATCCTGATTGAGTTTGATCCGTGCATTTTCCTCTGCAAGTTTTACAAGCTTGTCTTTTTTACCCTTTTGCGGAACTGTCAGAGAAACCTTTGAACCCATCTGAGAACTCATCCACTCTTCTATAAGGTCAGCACCGGAAGGTGACTCGGATAGTAATATCTCCTTCGGTATGAATGGGGCTCCCGAATAGAACTGCATGAGAAATGCGGCAAGTATATCTTCGGATGACTCATCATCCGTATGCTGCATATAATAATGCTCTCTGCCTACTATCTTACCGCCCCTTACAAAAAACATCTGGACAATAACGGATTCGTTATCCCCCGCTATTGCTATGATATCCCTGTTTTCATCTCCGGTATCGGTGATCTTCTGCTTCTCGGATACCTTCCTGACACTTTCTATGAGATCCCTGTATTCCATTGCTTTCTCATATTCCATATCATCCGATGCAGCCTGCATTTTTTCGGAAAGATCTGCTGTTACCGCTTTATGATCACCATTCAGAAATCCTATTACCTTTTCTATATTCCGCCCATAATCTTCCCGGCTTATGAGACCCTCACATGGAGCCTGGCACTGACCCATATGATAATACAAACATTTTTTTGAGTTCTCTTTCAAAGAATCCTCACCGGATTCTATCTTCATCCGGCACCCTCTTACTTTGTATACCCTGCGAAGCAGATCAATGGTTTCCCTTACAGCCTCACCGGATGTAAACGGTCCGAAATACTTTGCATTATCCTTAATTACCTTGCGGCACATAGTTATCCTCGGAAAATCATCCGCAAGAGTAACCTTGATATAAGGATATGTCTTGTCGTCCTTGAGCATTGTGTTGTATTTGGGCTGGTTTTCCTTGATAAGATTGTTCTCAAGTACAAGTGCCTCAAGTTCCGAATCGGTTACAACATACTCGAACCAGGCAATGTTTTTGACCATCTGCTGTATCTTAACACTTTTTTTGGTACTCTCACGAAAATAAGACCTTACGCGGTTGCGTAAGATCACAGCTTTCCCGACATATATGATCACATCATCTTTATCGTGCATCATATATACGCCAGGGCTTTTCGGTAACTTGCTCAGTTCTTCTTCGATATCAAAATCCGACCTGTTCATGTTGTATATATTATCACACTTTCAGGCCAATATCTTCATGAACATCATTCTTTCGGTTAAAAAGAGCCCTTCGATTCCGCCTGCGCGAAAAAGAAGGGCTCCCTCATAATAATGGATCTATTGAGTACCAATTAATCCCTTTATGCCTTTGTCTTTGGACGATTGTTTACGATCTCAAATACAACCGCTGCAAGAAGAACGACACCTTTAACGACCTTCTGCCAGTTAGGGTCGATACTCATAATTGACATACCAAGGTTGATAACACCGATAAGTGCAGCACCTACAACCATTCCGAATACACTTCCGGATCCGCCGTATGCTGATACACCACCGACGATACAAGCTGAGATAGCGTCAAGCTCGTAGTTCTGTCCCATGAATCCGTTTGCTGTCGAGAGCTTTGCAAGGCTTGTCCAGCCTGCTATAACGGAAAGGAACTGCATATTAAGGTATGCAAAGAAAAGAACAAGCTTAGTGTCGATACCCGACAGTCTGGTAGCTTCCATGTTACCCCCCATTGCGTAGAAGTAACGTCCGAGTACGGTCTTACTTGAGATAAAATCATATATAAGAAGCACTACCGCAACCCATACGAGAACCGTCGGCATACCAAGTGCCTTCTCACCGAATGTTCCGCCGTATTTGAATGCAAAGAGCATAATAACGGCACTTATTATCACGCATCTTGCTACAAGAGTGCCCATGGACTCAGCTTCATAGCCTTTTTTGATCTTCGTTGCCCTGCTCTTTATCTGCATAAAGATAAAAATTACGCAGCAGACGATTCCGATAGGAACGCAGAGACTCTTAGGAATATGACTGTTAAACAGCTTCTTAAATCCCTCTATATCATTGATTGAGATTGATGATGTCGATGAAGCTATAGTAACAATTTTGGTTCCAAGTCCTCTGAAAGCAAGGAATCCACCAAGTGTTGCGATCCATGGCGGGATATTCAGATAAGCGATAAGCCATCCGAGAATGGCACCGATTATGCATCCGATAAGTACCATTGAAATCATGGCAACCGGAACCGAAAAGCCCATATCTACCATCATATATGCACCGATCGCGTCTATAAGACAAACCGTAGCACCGACCGAAAGGTCGATATTACCTTTGATAAGCATGCACATGAACATACCTGTTGCCAGAATGAATACATATGCGTTCTGCGTAATAAGTGCATCAAAGTTAAGTGCAGACAGAATCTTTCCCTGTGTTGTAATTGCGAAGAAAATAACAACAAGGACCAGAATGATCTGCATAGTATGTTCTTTAAAAATCTTACCTACTTTTTCCATTTCTCTATCCTTCCTTTGTTATTTTTTCTCTTTCTTTGATACTACATCAAAGATGACAGCACCAAGAAGAACCAGTCCCTTAACAACCTTCTGGAGGTTTGCATCAACACCGCAGATTGACATACCCTGGTTGATGACACCCATAAGAAGAGCACCGATTATAACTCCGGGAACCGTACCGATTCCGCCGTATGCACTTGCTCCACCGATAAAGCATGCACCGATGGCATCCATTTCATAACCCTGTCCGTATGTAGGCTGTGCTGATGCAGCTCTTGCAATCGTAAGAGTTCCCGCAAGACCTGACAGCAAACCCATAAGTGAATATGCGAAGAAGTATACCTTCTTGACATTGACACCCGAAAGCTGGGCTGCCTTTTTGTTACCGCCGACAGCATAAAGGTCACGTCCGATGGTGGTTTTCTGTGTAACATAGCCGAAAGCGATGACTACAAGGAGAACCCATATGAGAGATGTGGGAATTCCTTTGTATGCGGCAAGTTTCTCCGTAAGGTAGAGAACTACAGCCGATATAATAACCATCTTTACAACATCTCCAAGAAGAGGAGGCGTTGCATAACCACGCTTCTTTGTATTGATACGTCCGCTGATGGTCATGAACAGGAATATTGCAACACCGATAAGACCTACAACCAAACAGATAAGATTATGAGGTGCACCAAAAAGATTGATACTTGGGCCCGGAATATAGCAGTCAGCACCGCCGCCGAATGCCTTAAGGAATCCCTCCATCTTGGAAAGGTTTAAGGCCTGTCCGCCGAGAACAACGTTTGATAATCCACGAAAAGCATACATACCCGCCAGTGTGGCTATAAAAGGCGGAACATTTACAAATGCGATCCAGAATCCCTGCCACATACCTATTGCAAGTCCTATGAGCATCATGATTATAAATGCCACTATAAAGTTCATATCCTTATCAAGGACAACACCGCCGACTGCACCGACAAAACAAACTACAGAGCCGACTGCAAGATCGATGTTACCACCTGTTAAGATACACAGTAACATACCTGTTGCAAGAACGAATACATACGCGTTCTGCGATAAAAGGTTATTGATATTTTGAGGATACAGAATGGCTTTCTTGGTCAGAACATAAAACAGAAGGATTACAAGAACAAGAACGATCGCCATTGCATATTTTTTTAATACTGCTGAAATATTCGTATTTGCCATCGTTACTCACCCCTTCCCGATCTCATGATACAAGCCATGATTGATTCCTGACTTGCTTCTTCCTGCTTCAGTTCTCCGACAAATCTGCCTTCGTTCATGACGTATATTCTGTCGCTCATGCCTATAGTTTCAGGAAGTTCCGAAGATATCATGACAACTGACTTGCCTTCTTTGACAAGATCATTGATGATACAATAGATCTCGTACTTGGCACCGACATCGATACCACGGGTAGGCTCATCAAGGATAAGTACATCCGGCTCTGCAAACATCCACTTAGCAAGAAGGACTTTCTGCTGGTTACCACCGGAAAGATTTCCTACATTCTGCTCAACGGTAGGAGTCTTGGTCTTAAGCTTATCTTTGTATTCAACTGCCACATGATACTCTTTATCTTTATCAATGATACTCCTGGAACTTACCGCATCAAGATTCGCAAGTGTTGTATTGATCTTGATGGGATTATTAAGAACAAGTCCGTTACCCTTACGGTCTTCGGTAACATATGCCAGTTTATTCTTGATGGCTTCCCTGGCATTCTTGAGGTTGACTCCCTTTCCGTTAAGAGCCATGGTACCAGTGATGCCTGTACCGTATGACTTGCCGAATATACTCATGGCAAGCTCCGTACGTCCTGCTCCCATAAGTCCGTATATCCCGACTACTTCACCTTTTCTTACATAGAATGAAACATTATCCACAACCTTCTTCTCAGGATAAAGCGGATGATATACGTTCCAGTTCTTGACCTCAAGCATCGTGTCCCCGATCTTGACATCATGTCTCTTAGGGAAACGGTCCGTAATCTCACGGCCAACCATTCCTTTTATGATTCTATCTTCGGAAATCTCTTCTGTTGCTTTATCGAGAGTCTCTATCGTAGATCCGTCACGGACAACCGTGATCTTGTCTGCAACGTATGAAACCTCATTAAGCTTGTGAGATATAATTATCGATGTTAATCCGTTTTCTTTCTTGAAACGAAGAAGAAGATCAAGAAGTGCTCTTGAATCTTTCTCGTTAAGTGAAGAAGTCGGCTCATCAAGGATCAGAAGCTTTGCTTTCTTTGCAAGCGCCTTGGCTATCTCGACAAGCTGCTGCTTACCTGTGCCGAGTTCCTTGACAAGAGTTCTGGAACTGTCGGAAAGACCTACCATTTTCAGATATTTGTCTGCCTCACCGTAAGTCTCATTCCAGTCAATCGCCGCTGCTTTACCTCTCTCGTTTCCGAGGAACATATTCTCACCGATCGACATATAGGGAATAAGCGCAAGTTCCTGATGTATAATAACGATTCCCTTTTCTTCGGAATCTTTAATCTTATTAAATTTACAAACTTCACCGTTGTAAATGATATCGCCTTCGTATGTTCCGTACGGATATATTCCGGAAAGAACATTCATCAAGGTCGATTTTCCTGCACCGTTTTCACCGACAAGTGCATGAATTTCGCCCTCTTCAACCTTTAAATTAACGTTATCAAGTGCTTTTACACCGGGGAAAGTTTTGGTTATATTTTTCATTTCGAGAAGTACTTTAGCCAAAATGTATCCCTCCTAAACCCATTATTATGATACCTTGCATATTTTTTTCTAGCAAACAGGCGGGTAAAAGCCCGCCTGTTTAGTTAGTCTAGATTACTCTGCAGCCGCTATTACTGAAGGTCAGCCTCTGTATAGTAACCGCTGTCGATAAGAATCTCTTTGTAGTTGTTGATATCAGCGAATACAGGCTCGCAAAGGAATGAAGGAACAACCCCCTTACCATTGTCATAAGTCGTTGTATCGTTTACATCAACTGTCTCGCCCTTAAGGATCTGTCCAACCATCTTAACAACCTGAGCTGCAAGTGTACGTGTATCCTTGAAGATAGACATTGACTGCTTGCCATCGATCATGTTCTTAACGTTTGCAACGTCACAGTCCTGACCGGTGATGATAGGATAGTTACCCTTGTAGTTTGCTGCAAGTGCGTTCTCAACACCAAGTGCTGTAGAGTCGTTTGAGCAAAGTGCGATGTCAAGGTTTGTGCCATCAGCGTAGTTAGAAGAAAGGATGTTCTCCATTCTTGACTGAGCATTCTCTGTTGCCCATGAAGCTGTTGCAACCTGCTCGAAGTCTACCTGGCCTGACTTAACAACGATCTTACCACTCTCGATGTAGGGCTTAAGAAGATCCATAGCACCATTGTAGAAGTACTTAGCGTTGTTGTCACCGGGGTCACCACCTGTGATCTCCATGTTGAAAGGTCCTTCTGCATTGTCAAGATCAAGTGTATCAATGATGTACTGACCCTGCTTTGTACCTACCATGTAGTTATCGAATGTAGCATAGTAAGAAACTGCATCTGTGTTCATGATAAGACGGTCATAAGCGATAACAGGAATTTCTGCTGCTTTAGCTGTCTCAAGAACTGTACCGAGTGACTCACCGTCGATAGAAGCGATAACAAGAACATCACATCCACCGTTGATCATGTTCTCAATCTGAGAAACCTGAGTCTGAACGTCGTTTGAAGCGTACTGAAGGTCAACTTCGTAACCTGCTGCTTCAAGCTGCTCCTGCATGTTAGAACCATCCTGGTTCCATCTCTGAAGATCCTTTGTAGGCATTGCTACGCCAACCTTCTTGCCTGCTGTAGCTTCGTCAGCAGCGGGTGCTGCGTCTTCAGCGGGTGCTGCGTCTTCTGCAGGTGCTGCTTCATCTGCAGGTGCTGCTTCCTCGGTTGCTGCTGCGTCTGCTGCAGGTGCTGCTGCAGTTCCGCCACATCCAACAAGAAGAGAAGCTGTCATTGCTGTTGCAAGTAATACTGATAATACTTTTCTAGACATTTTTTGTCCTCCCTTAATTTTCTTTGAGTGACACCATGTCACCCGACAGTTAACACAATATCACTATGCAATCTAGAAAGACTTGTTGATTTCTTCATTTTTTTATCAACCTTTTTCGTAAAAAAACAAAACTAGCACAATTTTGTTACAGCATTCGCAAAATTGTGCTAGTCATACTCTTATTTGATATCGGTAGTCATTGAACATTAAGGTAGATCTCGTTTTTCTGATGATACTTACCCGTTATAACCTCATCCATATTTGCCTTGGTTACGGCAATAGGTTCCAGTTTTTCATACGGTACATCATATGTTCCGTCATTGAAAGTATCTTTGAGTCCGAGTGGTACTCCCCCTGCCATGTCAACCGCCCTCTCGGCTGCTCTTATTGCAAGCTTTTCAACCGGCTTGTATACAGTCATATACTGTGTACCTTCAACTATCCTCTGGCAGGCTTCAAGATCCGCATCCTGTCCTACAACACATACTTTTCCGCCGAGTCTTTTTTCTATAAGCGCCCTTATGGCATGAGCAGCCAGATTATCATTTCCGCACATTATGGCATCCGGAACCTTTCCGGTCTTGAGATACTCATCAGTCACGGTAAAACCGTTTTCAGCAACCCAGCCGTTTGAATACTCAGCATAATCTATCTTTATCTTTGTGGTGGAAAGAATCCTCTCAAACCCTTCCTGTACCATCTGTACGTTGTAATCGGTAGGCGATCCCTTTACCTGAATGATCGTTCCTTCATTTCCTATGTATTTTCTAATATACTCCGCCATCAGCTCTCCTACCTTTTCGTTATCAACAGAAAGGTAAAGATCAACATTTGCATTTCTGACGGGACGGTCGTAGGCTATAACCTTTATCCCTTCTTTTTTGGCTGCGGCAATTGTATCCTTAAGGGCAATATCATCTATGGCGATCACAACGATGACGTCCATTTTCTTGTCAATAAAGTATTGTATCTGCTTTATCTGTTCCTCAACTTCCCCGTTGGCGTTCTGAACATTTACTTCCGCACCAAGTTCCTGTGCTTTTGATACAAACAGATCCCGTTCTCTCGACCACCTTTCGATAAGAAGCGAATCTATGGACAGGCCTATCTGGATTTTGTCATCTTTTTGTGCAGGCTGTTCCACATTCTTGGGGGCCGTTGAAGTACATCCGGCAAGTCCGAGTATAGTAATAAATGCCGCGATCGCGATCAGTTTTTTCTTACAATCCACTTCCAGCTCTCTCCTTGTATTCGGTAGGTGTCATTCCAGTTGCCTTTTTAAAGATCCTCGAAAAATAATTCGGATCCGAGTATCCGCAGTCACTTCCGACTTCCTTGATGCTCTTTGTGGGATCCTTGAGCATTTCTTTTGCCTTATCAACTCTCTTTTTCGTAAGGAACTCCACGAATCCCTCGCCTGTTTCCTCTTTAAAAAGTTTACTGAAATAATAAGAACTGATATTCAGTTTTTCGGAAATCTCATTCAGAGAAATATCTTTTTCAGTATTGTTCTCTATATATTCCAAAGCCTGCTTTATCAGGTAATGGGTATGATCGCTTGTTCCAGTCGTCATATTTGAAGCAGCATTTTTCATCTTATCGATAAACCATACCTTTATCTTTTCCATGGAAGATAATCCGTTAATCTCAGACAGATAATCCTTGCGGCTCTCAAATTCATAAAGATGTCCGCCGCTTCTGTACATATCGCTTTCAGCGCGAAGGACAAACTCCAGTGATTTTAACTTGATGCTCATGACATCATCGGAATACTTGTCGCTCATCCAGTCAAAGAACCTGCCGGAACTGAGCAAACATCCGTCCACATCTCCGTCCTGAAGCTTCTCAAATATTTCCGTCTCAATATCCGAGGGATAGCTTTCCTCATAAGATACCGCAATGGGAAGATCGTCAACGTGGGCCACGCTTCCCTTTGTTGAATACAGTGCCTTAAGGGCTTCTTCGTATGATTCGTGGCAGTTCCTCAGACGCTTTATGCCTCCTATCCCGATACGATACTGTATGCCGGTGGCATTTCGCATCTCCCTGACGGCAACTCTGGATTTTTCAATGAGGTCATCTCTTTCGTTATACTCCATTGACATATCGTTTCTTGGGACGAACAGAGGGATTTTGTTCGAACTGATACTGCCGACAACGGCATCCGGAAAAGTATCCTTTATTATATCTCTTACTTTCGTGTAATACACAGTTTGTGCCTTGACCGCCGAACCTACGGCATTTGTCAGGTGACTTCCCTGCTGGACATCCCCGAACATCACCGCTGCCATATAGCCGTATGAACTGTCGATACCGAGAAGACTCTTGTAATTATCTATGTCTTCCTCGAAAGGCTCTTCAAAAATAATGCTCGATATGAATCCGTTCTCAATTATAGGAACAACCGTCTCCAAACGTTCTTTTGTCTGGAGGTCCTGCCTTCTTTTTTCCCGGCGGACATCAAGCTCTTCTATTGCTTTATTAATAACATTTACGATGGACTTCTGATTGTACGGCTTGTTCAGATAATCTATAACACCAAGGCTGATAGCCTCCTTGGCATAGTCAAACTTGTCATATGCGGTAAGGACAATAAATATAACGTTGGGCAGTATTGACCTGATCTCTTTCATGGCCTCTATCCCGTTGATTCCGGGCATCTGTATATCCATGAAAATGATGTCCGGTCTGAAACGATCCGCAACTTCTATCGCCATTCTTCCGGACTTGGCCGTCTCTATCTCAAACTGTGATTCATAATTTTTGGATATTATCATTGACAGGGAATTAATAACAATTCCTTCATCATCCGCAAGTAGAATTCTATACATGTTGTGGCACCTTTATGACAAATTCCGTTCCTTTGTTCCGTCCTTCACTGGAGATCTCCATAACATCACTTCTTCCGGTAAATATCTGGAGTCTTTCTATAACATTTCCGAGTCCTATTCCGTTTGAGGCCGCATGATCTGTCGAAACCTCTCCGACAGCTTCTCCCGAAAGAATTCTGTCGATCTGATCCTGCTCCATCCCTATTCCGTTATCCTTTATCGAAAGCATAACATATCCGTTTTCTTTATAAACTTTAAGGTCGATGTGTCCTTCCCAATCGATATCACGTATTCCGTAATTCACCGCATTCTCAACTATCGGCTGTAAGATCATGCTCGGTACACGTACATGCGTTACAGCTTCGTCAATATCTTTGGAGTAATGGATCTCTCCTGTAAATCTTACATTCAAAATGTAAACATACCTGTCAACAAGAGCAACTTCTTCCGCAATAGTAGCATCATTGTTGATCTTTTTGATATTATACCTGAAAAAATCAGCCATATTCTCTATGAATTCAGTGGTCTTGTCCGCACCCTCCATCATGGCAAGCTGTTCCCCTGCATTTAATGTATTAAACAGAAAATGCGGATTGATCTGTGCCTGAAGTGATCGAAGCTGTACCTCTTTCATCCTGTTTTCCATTACGAGCTCATGCTCTTTGAGCATGCTTTCACGCATAACGCTGTCTTTGATCTCGGCAATGTATTTCTGGATGCTCGCCAGCATTTGTTTGAATGCCTTGGATACGACGCTGATCTCGTCTTCCCCTTCGGCAAATTCCACGTTTACATCAAAATTACCTTCGGCAACTTCATTTGCCGCCTGAGACAGGTCAATAAGCGGAAGTGTCATACTCTTTGTCATAAGGAAAACAACTATAACATTAACAACCCCTATAAAAAACAGGATAAGGATCGTTATCATCTCCATATAGCGAAGAGAGGACAGCAGAATACTGTAATCGGATGTATTTTTCTTGAACTGGTTGTTGTTAAGAGAATATATACACGTTTGAAGGTCGGAATACATTTCCACCGACTCTTCATAGGAAGCCTTGTATTTTTCTATATTTCTTCCTCTTTTTGCGGTTATGGTCTCACCGGCTATCTGAAGATATTTCTCCGACTGATGCACTATGTTTTCCTGCATTGCATACACAGCGGTACCGGAACTTTTAAGGTCAAGCAAAGACAGACCGTTTCTGTAATCCTGCTCAGCCTTGTAGTAATCGTTAAGTGCACTTGTTCCCTTACTTTCCAGATACTCCTTCATGGAATTCTGCAAAGAAGTCAGATTGTCGGATAACTCGTTAAGGCTTACATTTACCACATAGATCTCATCAACCCTTGCGATCATGGTATTAACGCTTATATACATATAAATATTGACCGCAAGAATAAGTATGACCGGAATGATAAATACGACCAGCATCTTGGATCTTACCGAAGCATTATTCCATTTTTTCCTGATTGCTCCGGTCATTACTGTTCCACCTTGTCCGATTTTTCACTTATAATCCGGTGAGCCTTTTCCTGATTAACTACTTCGACCCCGACCGGCAGATATGAATTGGTATAACCCATATTGTTATACTCATACAAAGCCTGTATGCATGATTTTCCCATTTCCTGTGTGTCAACCGATATCGTCGAAAAGATGACCTGTTTGTCAACCGCATCTATTATCGTGTCATTTGCAAAATACCCGATTATCTGGATCTGTCCGACAAGATTGTAATCAACAACCGCCTGATATGCACATCTGGTATAAACGCTGTTGACACAAAGCATTATATTGGGAAGTGTTTCCTTCTCAAGGAAAATATTTCTGATTCTCTCTTCGGCACTGAATATATCTTCCGCTTCAATCCTTGTCACAACGATCTCGGGGAGTGAATCCCCAAAGCCCTTCTCGCGAAGATAATCCTCAATCGCCATTACTATAAGGTTCGATGCTCCTTCCGACAAATCCGCATCAACAAGTATATCAACCGATGTATCAGCCATGTCCCCTATTCCGGCGAGCTTTTCTATCTGGGTAGCATATATCTGTCCCAGTTCATAATAATTAAGACCTACATAGCACTGACGCTTTGATTTTTCGACATCGTTCTGAAGGACTACGACACCGATCCCTGCATCTGCCGCTTTGTCAATAAGCCCGGCAACTTTATCGCTTGCTCCTCCTGAATATACTATCCCGTCCATTTTGGAATTGACCGCGATTCGTAACAAATCTTCTGTTGAATAGTCTCTTCCGAGGTTGGCACTTATATCTTCAAGGTAAATGTTATATTCCTTAGCCTGCTCATCGGCCGCATCAAATACCTCCTGCCAGAAGTCGCCATCCGAATCTTCCGCAACAAATGCATAATGAAGATCATACTCCATAGTCATTTCCTGCTCCACATTATTGATCATCTTTGTGATAACACGAAAAGTGATCCCCGTAACTATAGCAGCAACTATCATTATCACAGTTCCCACTATCATAAATCGGTATGACCTGTTGGAGTATCTTTCCCGATTTGATTCTTTATTGTTAAAAATCATATTGTTGTGTCTACTACCGTACCTTTATAAGAGTTGTCCGTCTCTGCACTAAGCGTTTCGTCCGTTAAACCTGCATCAACGTCTGATTCATCTTCCGTTTTCTCTTCTTCAGGGTACTTGGTCCTGAATATTTCCATAAACTGTTTGCCGGTAATGCTTTCCTTCTCAAGCAGATATGCTGCCATCCTGTCAAGAAGATCCCTGTTTTCGTTAAGTAGACGCTTAGCTTCCTCGTATGCTTCCGAAAGGATCCTCATAACTTCCTCGTCTACGCCCGCAGCAGTCTCATCAGCACACTCCATGACAAGGCGTCCGCTTAGATATCTGTCCTCAACGCTTTCAAGTTTGATAAGACCAAAGCGCTCGGACATACCGAATCTTGTGACCATCGCTCTTGCAAGGGATGTCGCTTTTTCTATATCATTGCTTGCACCGTTCGTGATCGATGCAAAAATGAGTTCTTCCGCTGCACGGCCCGCAAGAGCGGTAACTATCTGCTCATACAGTTCATCTTTGGACTCTAAGTGTTTTTCTTCTTCCGGAACATACCATGCATAACCCAGTGCACCCATTGTCCTCGGAACTATGGTAATCTTCTGTATCGGGTCTGTATTCTTCTGAAGCGCAGAGGCAAGTGCATGTCCGATCTCATGATAAGAGACGATCTTGCGCTCTTTCTTGGTCATTATGCGGTCTTTTTTCTCCTTACCCATCATAACAACTTCTATAGCTTCAAGAAGGTCTTTCTGGTTAACCGCCTCTCTTCCGCTCTTTACAGCATTTATGGCAGCTTCGTTTACCATATTGGCAAGATCCGAACCAACGGCTCCGGCTGTAGCAAGGGCGATCTCATCAAAGTCCACCGAATCGTCAAGAAGGACATCTCTCGAGTGAACCTTAAGAGTCTCCTTACGTCCTTTAAGATCAGGCTTATCCACGATGATCCTTCTGTCAAAACGTCCGGGACGAAGAAGTGCTTTATCAAGTATTTCAGGTCTGTTTGTCGCTGCAAGTATCATTATACCCTTTGCGCTGTCAAATCCGTCCATCTCCGAAAGCAGCTGGTTTAAAGTCTGCTCTCTTTCATCATTACCGCCACCGTAACGAGAATCTCTTGATTTTCCTATTGCATCTATCTCATCTATAAATATGATACAAGGCGCATTCTTCTGTGCATCCCTGAACAAATCTCTTACTCTGGATGCTCCTACACCTACATACATCTCGACAAAATCCGAACCTGCAAGTGAAAAGAACGGAACATGAGCTTCGCCGGCAACGGCCTTGGCAAGAAGCGTTTTACCTGTTCCGGGAGGTCCGACAAGAAGCGCACCTTTAGGCAGCTTGGCACCGATCTTAACGTATTTGCCCGGATTATGAAGAAAGTCAACTACTTCCTGAAGTGACTCTTTGGCCTCATCCTGTCCGGCAACATCCTTGAATGTAACGCCCGTCTCTTTCTGGACATACATCTTGGCGTTGCTTTTTCCGACTCCCATTATTCCGCCGCCGCCCATTCTTCTCATAAAAAAGCTGATAATAAGCCAGAATATCAATATAGGCAATATGTACGACAACACAAAAGAAAGGATCATTGAAGATGAATCCGATTCTTTCTGCTCAAATTTAACTCCTGCTTTAAGAAGTCTGTCAGGAAGCGACTCATCATACACCGGAATTGTATAGTATTTCATAGGAACGTACATGTTTTCCTGTCCCTTTGGAATAATTGTTATCTCTTCACTTCCTATGACAACACTTTCAACCTCTCCGTTTTCAACTTTCTCGATAAACGCATCATATGTGATCTTCTGGTTTGTTGCACTTGAAAACAACGTTCTCATATACGAAAGAATTACAAACAAAACAACGGACACGACAATGATTATCAAAAGCATCTGCTGGTTCTGTTTTTTATTCTTATTGTTGTTTCCCGAATTATTATTCTGGTTATCCATAATAGTCTCCTTCGAAAACTCCTTTTAAGGGTTGTCGGTTTATTATAGTTATAAAAGTACGCAAAATCAACTTATAAGGTGTGATTTTTCTGTGAATATGATATAATATGTCGCGATCTTTGATCGTGACAGCCCGAGCGGCGCTTGAGCGGATTAAGCTTATAAGGTGTCTTCGAATGGTTCTTCCCTCGTATTCGTTTATTTTCATATTTCTGCCGATTACGCTTATCCTGTATTGGATCGCCACCTCGCGTAATCTGTACACAGCCGGAAAGCTTATTCTGCTGATATCTTCACTGTTATTTTATGCTTTTTTATCTCCCGGGATAAAGGGGTTGTGCGCTCTTATGATTTCCGCTGCCGTAAGCTTTCTGATCGCAAATATCGGGCTTAGTCCCGGCAGATCACAATCTCTGCGAAAATTATTCATGATCACCGGAGTTGTATTAAATATCGCTTTCCTTGTTTATTGCAGATACCTTTCCTATATCGAGCAGCTGACGGTATATGCGGGTGGTCCTTCTTTTACTTTTGAAGCAATAGTTGTTCCCGTCGGTATCAGTTATTTTACTTTTTCACAAATTGCGTATATTGTTGATTCCTACCGTGATCCTCAAATATCATATTCGGCCATTGATTATCTGCTGTTTATCAGTTTTTTCCCGAAAATAACCGTCGGACCTATTGCTCTTACAAGCGAAATGATCCCCCAGTTTAATGACGTTTCAAGAAAGCAGATAAACTTTGACAATATGGCAAAAGGGTTCTACAGGTTTACCCTGGGACTTTCCAAAAAGCTCCTGATTGCCGACAATCTGGGGAAATTCGTTGATGTCGGTTATGTGAACATTCCCAATCTCGGAACAAGCAATGCCATTCTCGTTATACTCTCATATACACTCCAGATATACTTTGATTTTTCCGGCTACTGTGATCTTGCTTCGGGAATATGTCTGATGCTGAATCTGGATCTGTGCGAAAATTTTGACGGCCCGTACCGCTCACTTTCAATATCCGAATTCTGGAAAAGATGGCATATAACGCTGACGCGTTTTTTCAGAAACTATCTGTATATTCCGATGGGCGGAAACCGAAAGGGAAAAGTGCGTACCTATCTGAATAACCTTTTTATCTTTCTTGTAAGCGGACTATGGCACGGTGCCGCTACACATTTTGTTATTTGGGGATTAATACACGGTATCGGTATCATAATCAGCAAGCTGATAAGCCCGGTAAGTATTAAGGCCCCGAAAATCATCCGGTGGGCAGTTACATTTGCTTTTGTTAACCTGGCATGGGTATTCTTCAGAGCAGCCGATACGACTATGGCTTTTGAAATGCTCCGCCAACTCTTTACCGGCGGATTTGTTCCGCTCAACAGTGCGCTGATTGCTGCATGCATCCCAACAGAATGCCAGTTACTGCAATGGATGATACTGAAGATCGCACCTGATTTTACATATTACAGCGGTTGTATTATATGGATCTGTCTTATTTTGATCGCACTGTATTTTTCAGCCGTTTCAAAGACAGTGCGGCAAAGGTGTGATCATTTTTCGCCATCCGCCAAAAAAGTCGCCATTACCGTAATACTGTTTGTATGGTCGGTATTATCACTTTCCGAGGTAGCTGAATTCATTTACGTTAATTTCTGATTATGACAGGCAAACAATACTTTATCAGATCAATAGCATATTCTTTCGGCCTTCTTCTGGTCATCGCAGCGCTTACGGTGATCATAGATCCTTTTGTGCATTATCATGCTCCTTTTTTCGGATTAGCGGCAGTTGAAACAGAAGAGAGGGGACAGCAGATCGGTGTTGCCAAAAATATGCATTATGACACCGCGATCGTGGGATCGTCAATGAGTGAAAACTTTGAAGCCGGCTGGTTTAACGATGGTATCATCGGAGATAAAACCGTCAAACTTTCTATGCAGGGTGCGCATTTTGACGATTATTCCAGACTTCTTAATGTAGTGCTTTCAAAGCAGGAAACCAAAACCGTCATCATTTCACTCGACAATTATCTGCTCCTTCATAATCCGAAAGAACATCCGACAACAATTCCCGAGTATCTCGAAAATGATGATTATTCCGATGACATATATTATTTATGGAACAAATCTGTCGCCTTCGTTTTTCTCCCGCAGTTTATTATCAATAACATAACCCATGATTTTTCGGCTGACAGCGCATACAGCTGGGCAGACAGATATACTTTTGACAAATATGTTGCAAGAGCAACCTACCTTCCCTACAGAATAATGCAGCAAAAAGATGAGGAGGTTTTCAATGCTTATTATGAATACGTAGATTCATTTCTTAACGGAATGACTCCCTACATAGAAGCACGTCCCGATGTAAACTTCATCTTTTATGCACCTCCGTACAGTATTTTGTATTGGGATGACTGTATACTGCGCGGAAGACTGACGGCCGAGATATGTGCACAGAATGAGGTGTTCAACGCTCTCCTCGAATATGATAATGTCAGGATATTCTATTTCCAGGACAACTGGGACATTATAACCGATCTGAACAACTACAAAGACTACTCACATTTTTCACGCGACATCAGTCACTACATCTATGAGTGTATTCGTGACGGAAAATGTGAGGTGACAAAAGAAACTTCTTTTGACACTCTGTTGAAGTTTTCCGAAGACGTGGCAGATTACGACCACGAAATATCATTTCACTAAGACTGCCACAGATATTTGGGATATACACCCTGTGATTTTAACTGTGCTATCTTATCCTTAACATACTCTTTGTCTTCTTTATATGTGACACCAAACCATTTGTCGGATGACGAGAGCACTTTAACCGTAGCTCTGTTTGACTTGATCATCCGGTCAACAACAAAAGGCAGATAACACTCCGCTTTTTCAATATTTTGCGGCAGTTCTTCCTTGTAAAACTTTACAAACGCATCATCGATCTCCTTAAGGAAATCCTCGTTAAATCCCCAAATATTCATGCTGGTCATTGTATCGGCCGAAATCGGAATATAGTCTTTGTCATTCTCGGTATAGGCCGCTCCGTCTTCAGTGCTGATTATCTTTGTCCGCTCGGTTATATCAACAAGATTTCCGTCATCATCCACAGAGCAGATGCCGCGGCTTACAGATCCGTTTTCGGTAAGAGTATTCCCGAGCTTGAATCCAACCATACAGTAATTGCCACGCTCTCCCTTTGTGTTTACCAGATAATTATATATTTTCTCAAACGCTTCCCTTCCGTAAAAATCATCCGCATTGATCACCGCAAAAGGTCCATGCACGACGTTTCTGACACTTCTGACAGCATGTGCGGTACCATACGGTTTGGTTCGATTCTCATACAGTCTTTCACCTTCCGGAATGTCCGTCAGTTCCTGAAATACATATTCAACTTCTATATGGTTTGAGACAGCATCTCCTATCGCCTCTTTAAAAAGCTCATAGTTTTCTTTCTTGATGATAAATATGACTTTCTTAAATCCGGCACGCCTGGCATCAAATATGGAAAAATCAATTATCTTATCATTTTCGTCATCAACGGAATCTATCTGCTTAAGACCTCCGTAACGTGAGCCCATGCCCGCTGCCATTATTACCAGTACAGGTTCGTTCATCTTGTCACCTACCGTTCTTTCTTCTTAACTACCCTTACCGGGTCACTTGTAACATCAATTCCCAGTCGTTTAAAAGTGCGTAAATCCGCGGGAGAAAGCATAACAGATGTATGCGCCTGAAGCCCTTTAAGTTTCGGGATTTGAGACAACGAAACCTTGGCATTTTCATCGGAGATCGATGCTATGGAAAGGGCTATCAGAACTTCATCCGTATGAAGTCTTGGATTCTTCCCTCCAAGGAACTTAACTTTAAGCTCCGCAATAGGCTCGATTGCCTCAGGAGAGATAAGATGTGTGTCATGATCGACACCACCGAGATATTTGAGTGCATTCAGCAAAAGTGCTGCCGATGCACCAAGCAGATCCGTTGTCTTGCTTGTAATAATCGTTCCGTCTTCAAGTTCTATGGCAGCCGTCGGAACTCCGAGTTTCTCGGCACGATCGTTGGCCGCTACGGTAACCTTTCTGTCATCCGTTGTTATTTCCGCCTGCTTCATAAGAAGTTCTATCTTGAGAACTTCACTCTCGTTTGCTTTTTCCTCAACTACCCTGTTCAGTGTAGTGTAATATCTTCTGATAATCTCCTGTTTTGATGCTTCACAACATACCTCGTCATCCACTATACAGTTTCCGACCATATTCACTCCCATATCCGTAGGTGACTTGTACGGGCTCTTTCCGTATATCTCCTCGAAGATGGCATTAAGTACAGGGAATATCTCTATATCCCTGTTATAATTAACCGTTGTCACACCGTATGCATCCAGGTGAAACGGATCGATCATATTGACATCATCAAGATCAGCCGTTGCAGCCTCATACGCAAGATTAATAGGATGTTTAAGTGGAATATTCCATATCGGGAATGTCTCAAACTTGGCATATCCGGCTTTGATTCCCCTCTTGTTTTCATGGTAAAGCTGAGAAAGACAGGTTGCCATTTTGCCGCTCCCCGGTCCCGGTGCGGTTACAACAACAAGCGGTCTGGTAGTAATAACATAATCATTCTTTCCGAAACCGTCATCACTTACTATAAGCGGAATATTGGAAGGATATCCCTCAATCAGATAGTGCATATAAACATTGATATTTCTTCTTCTCATGCGCTCTTTGAACTGCAGGGCTGTCTCCTGTCCGGCAAAATGTGTTACCACAACCGAAGAGACATACAGCCCTTTATCCTCAAAAAGCTGCTTGAGTCTGAGAACATCCTCATCATATGTTATCCCGATGTCACCTCTTACCTTCTTGCGGTCAATATCCATTGCGGATATCACGATGACAATCTCCGCCTGATCCGAAAGCTGCATCAGCATTCTAAGCTTACTGTCGGGTTCAAAACCCGGAAGCACCCTGGACGCATGGTAATCATCGTAAAGCTTACCTCCAAACTCGAGATAAAGCTTGTCTCCGAATTCTCCGATCCTCTCCCGGATATGCTCCGACTGCATTTTCAGATATTTCTCATTATCAAATCCGATCTTCATATAATCCTCTGCCTGTTTATACAATTATACTAATCTGACCAAACAACCAATAAATACTAACACATCTGACAGGAAGCCTTCAAGATATCAGTCACACTCTCTTATCTTTTTCCGAAGAGGCAGCACCATATTGGGAGAGACAGACAATGCGTCTATACCCATATTAATAAAAGCCTGTGTAAGATTAAGATCAGCAGCCGCTTCGCCGCATATATCAACCGGTATTCCGGCTTTATGCGCATTGTCCACGGTAATCTCTATCATTCTCATTACCGCAGGATGAACCTCGCTGAAATACGACTCAAGTTTAGGATTCTGGCGGTCAATGGCAAGTGTGTACTGTGTCAGATCATTAGTTCCTATACTGAAAAAATCAACCTCCGCCGCAAGTTGTTCACTTATCATAACCGCAGCCGGTGTTTCGATCATAATACCGATCCTGATGTCTTTACTGTATTCAATATCTTCACTGTCCAGTTCGCTTGTAACTTCGTTTATGATCTCTTTGATCTGTTTAACCTCATCAACAGAAATAATAAGCGGAAACATTATATCAAGGTTCCCGTACACAGATGCCCGATAAAGGGCTCTGAGCTGGGTTTTGAATATTCCCGGCTGTGCAAGGCTTATCCTTATCGCTCTGTATCCGAGGGCGGGATTATTCTCCTTTTCAGGTCTGAAATAAGAGGCCTGCTTGTCTGTTCCCAGATCAAGAGTCCTGATTATGACCTTTCTTCCGCGCATTTTTTCAAGAACTTCTTTGTATATATTAAACTGCTCTTCTTCGGTAGGATATGTCGGAGATTCGATATATATAAACTCACTCCTGAAAAGCCCGATACCTCCTGCATCATACAACAAAGCCGTCTCAACACCTTCAGCACTTCCTATATTAGCATATACATTGATGTATTCCCCGCTTTTTGTGATATTATTCTTACCCTTCAAAAGAAGAAGCATACGCTGATGTTCATCATATTCCTTCTGTTTTCTCTTCATCCGGTCAAGCGTCCGTTTATCGGGATCGATAATCAGTTCTCCCTTAATACCGTCAAGGATTGCGCATCTTCCGTCATATATCGATAACATCTCCTGTCCGAGACCTATGATTGAAGGAATACCCATAGTTCCCGCAAGTATTGAGGCATGGCTCACCTGGGATCCGAACATTGTTGCCAGTCCGAGAATGTTTTCCCTCTTAAACCCCACAATATCTCCTGCACTGAAATCATCCGATGCAAATATACAAGGCTCCAGCGGCTGTATCATCTCTCCTTCGGCACCGCACAGTATCCGAAGAAGCCTCTCCGAAACATCCCTGACATCTGCTACGTGACTTTGCATATATTTGTCTTCTATTGATGTGAACAGTCTGGAAAACTCGTCAGATGCAAGCGCAATAGCGTATGCCGCGTTGTATTTTGATTCTGTGATCTGTTTACAGACATAATCAATATATTGTTTGTCTTCAAGCAGCATCTCCTGTGCAACAAAGATTGAAGCATTCAATTCCCCCAGGTACGGTAAAGACGATTCATGGATCTCTTCAAGCTGCTCTATAGCCTTCTGTCTTGCATCGTTAAACAATCTGATCTGGGCATCCGTATCCTCCACAGTTGCTCTTGAGACATGCTTATCAGGATGCATATATACAAACAGTCTGCCTATAACGATCCCCGCTACGACTTTTGTTCCTTTTAAAGTAACCATAGGACCTCCAGTTTCTTACTACCTATATAGAGAGCCACGCCATTTTGAGTCTGCTTCGCAGGGGCGTGGCCTACGTAGTAAGCAATTGCTTCGCAATTTCTTACTACCTATACTACCATATTTTGTAGTATAATTCTTGTGTTTGGAAAATATTGTATTAGATACCCGAAAGGATTCGTTATGTCTGATCAAAGAAAAATGTTAAAGGATCTGATCATCTCTGCGGTCCTGACTCTTATATTGTTTTATCTGTCAACAGGACATGCTCTGCTTGATCTTCCGTTTCCCGAAGTATTAAGAGATAACCCTGTTCTTCTGTATATTCTTCAGATATTTTTATCACTTTCGGTTATTTTTATTAACAGACGTCTGTTTGCCGGAGGAATTATTTCATTCATACATCTTGCTCCCAATATTGATTCTCTTGTTGTGATCGGAGCATCTGCTGCTTTTATATACAGCACAGTAATATCACTCATAAACGTTATTTACTATAAGAATGCTGACGAGTACATAGGCGAATCCGAGCTGTATTTCGAATCTTGTGCGATGATCCTGACCCTTGTTGCGGTAGGAAAACTTCTCGAAGAAGTTGCAAAAGGAAAAACTTCCAATGCCCTTAAAGATCTTTCGGATATGTCACCGAAAACCGCACTTCTTCTTGTGGATGGGCAGGAGAAGGAAGTACCGATAGAAGATGTTAAAGTCGGCGATGTTTTTATTCTCAAACCGGGAATGAATATTCCCGTTGACGGGGTAATTGAATCCGGAACAAGCGCCGTAAACGAATCTTCCCTTACGGGAGAATCAATGCCTGTGGATAAATCGGCAGGCATGAGCGTCAGTGCTTCGACGATCAATATGTCCGGATACCTTACATGCCGGGCAACAAACGTCGGCAGTGATACGGCATTTTCCAAGATCGTACAGATGGTCTCCGACAGTTCATCGGGTCAGGCTCCCATTTCGAAAGCCGCTGAAAAAATATCCTCATGTTTTATTGTTGCCGTGATATTTTTGTCGGTCATCACTTTTGCAATATGGATGTTTTGCGGGTACGGTTTCGGATTTTCTCTTTCAAGAGCAATCTCGGTTCTTATAGTCAGCTGTCCCTGTGCTCTTTCCCTTGCGGCTCCCGTAGCCATTATGACCGGAAGCAGTGTAGGAAGCAGACACGGTATACTGTACAAAACGGCACAGTCGCTTGAATCGACAGGAAGGACCCAGATAGTAGTAGTCGATAAAACAGGTACGCTTACGACCGGCAACCCGAAAGTGACGGATATAATCAGTACGGCAGGAGATATAGAACACCGGGATCTTCTTCTGTCTATTGCCTATGCTCTTGAGAGCAAGAGTGAACATCCGGTCGCAAAGGCAATCTGTTCGTTTGCAACAAAGCGTTTTGTTCCCGTAATGGATACAACTGATTTTGAGGCCATTCCGGGAAAAGGTGTCAAAGCCGACCTTATTCTCTCGGGAGAAAGACATACCGTGTATGCCGGAAATGAATCATTTATAGCAGAAACATTGCTTGGAGGGAGATCTTCGCAGTTTAACAATGATTTTTCATCCAAGATTCATCAGCTTGTCGCCGAAGGGAAAACACCTGTATTGTTTGCATCCGATTTCGGAATGCTGGGAGTGATTGCCGTTGCCGATGAAATTAAAGAAGGAAGCTTCGAGGCTATTGAAGCACTGCGGCAGGAGGACATACACGTTTGTATGGTAACCGGAGACCGGCTTGCCACCTCGGAATCGGTCGGTATTCAGCTTGGCATAGAAGCTGATGATGTTATTTCGGAAGTTATGCCCGGTGAAAAAGCTGCAATAGTCGATAAACTCAAAGAAACCGGCAAGGTTGCCATGATCGGTGACGGAGTTAACGATGCACCTGCCCTGACTGCTGCTGATACCGGAATTGCAATAGGCGCAGGAACGGATGTGGCAATAGATGCTGCCGATGTTGTTCTTATCAAGAACAGTCTTGTAGCGGCAGTAGATTCCATAAGACTGTCAAAAGATACTCTCAGAATAATACATCAAAACCTTTTCTGGGCTTTTTCATATAATCTGGTGGGCATTCCTCTTGCTGCCGGATGCTTTTATAAAGCATTCGGATGGCTCTTAAATCCTATGTTCTGTGCGGCCGCCATGAGTATTTCAAGCATTTTTGTAATAGTAAATGCTATGAGACTTTTTTCATTCAAAACCACAGATATAAACGCCATTGAATCCCCTGATGATGAAGATATGTTATAATAACGGTGTTTATGGATATTCTAAGATCACTTAGGAGCTTTTTCAGGAGAGTCATCAGAAAGATCCGAAGGGCTCTAAGTAAGAAAGAATTACTAATACTCGTCGTGTTTATTGCAGGAGTTGTAATAGCAGCTTCTATCATTATTGTGCTTAAAATCAGCACTCATCGCAATGATCCGGAGGGCGGATCAGGTCTTGATATTTCAATTGAAGGCAGTTCGCAAAATGATGGAGATGAAGACTCGGACAATAACGATTCCGATATAGTTGAGAGAGCATCTTCAGCGACAAAAATCGAAAGTACTGAAGAAACCACTGTGCTGGCAGCTAAGGAGGGGGCAGGAAAAGGATACCTTAACAGATGTGTCTTTCTCGGTGATTCAAGAACCGTCGCTATGGTCAACTACGGACTGATCAACGACGATTCCGCCCTTGCCCAAATAGGAATTTCCCATCCTTCGTTCAAAAGCAACACTTTCATAAACAATGCAGGAAAGCAGTACACTTTAAAATCATACCTTTCTTCACATCAGGCTCCCGTTATTTACATTGCTCTTGGAGTTAACGGAATCAATGACCCCAGCAAAGAGCACTACAAAAGTACATTTGAAGATCTTATTTCCACCGTTGCCGAATTATCTCCCGATTCCAATATAGTTCTCATGTCGATCGGACCTGTAAACGATAACGGTGCATACAAAAAAACCGTGCAGAACTCCAATATAGTCTACTACAATGATTTTCTGCTAAATACGGCAAAAAGCAGGCACTTATTCTATCTGGATATTTCGGAAATCCTGACAGGAGATGACGGACAAGTCAAGAGTGAATACAACGCAGGTGACGGACTTCATTATAACAGCAGTGGATGCAAAGCTATATTCGATTATATAGTCAGTCATCCCGTGCCGGGTATTTCGGATGAAGGAGAATATGTTGTTCACTATGTTAAACCGAATCCCAATAATACAAAGATCACAATGGATGAAGGATCGGGAATTGATGAATCCAAACTTACCGAACTTATGAATATGATGATGGAGGAGACTCCTCAGAATCCAACGGCAACAATCACACCGACTCCTACAGCCACACCTGTTCTGACATCTACTACTCCTCAGGACCCGACCGTGACACCGGAAGCAACCAGGACTCCTACACCGTCCCCGACTCCTGAGTCTGTAAATACATCAACCCCTGCTCCGACTCCTGATGTGACTTCAATACCGACACAGAGTGTGACTCCTACACCTGTTCCGACGCAGACTCAGGTAGTTACCGAAGCCCCGACCCCCACAGCTGCACCTGCTGATAATCCTACTTCAACCCCTGTCGAAGCTCCGACTCCAACCGAAGAGGCGGCACCAACCCCTGTTGAGGAAACAACCTCGACTCCGGATCCGACCGAAGATCCGAACGAAGATTCTGATTTGATTCCGACACCCACAGTCACCCCCGTTTCTACCGATGAAAGCAATTCAGAGTCGGATAGCACTGAGGGTAACAACTAATAAAACTATTGGACCACATATATTTCCAATGTGTATTTACAATCTTCGGCTTCTATTGTTATTACACTTGTTCCTTCCTGAATCGGAGTTATTCTGCCATCCTTTTCAACAGTGCATACATACGGGTTAGATGACCTGAACGTGATATTGTTGGAATTGATCTCATAACCTGATAATTCATGTATTTCATAATCATCAAATACCGCCATGGGTCTGATTTTAAGTATAACCGGCTCATTAATACTGATATCATATCTGTTGCATACAGGGTAAAATCTTCTGATATGTGAGTCATCATAATTATCAGATAATATTTTTACGCAAATATCTCTTCTAAGCCCGTTATACTCGACCCTGACCGTTGCTATACCTTCTCTGCGGGCAACAAGCTTGTTATCATCGGATAACTCCAAATAAGTATCATCATATTTTTCAATTCTGACTTTGTCCGAATCTATTCTGTCTCTCTTACGGCGGCTGTTCATCATATAATACTTGATATTTACCGTTTCACCTGCAGAAACAGTGTAAGTAAGCCGGTCAGTAACAAGCATTATCGGTTCTTCCGAGATCAGTGACTCATCGATATCAATCTTTTGTTTAAGGTTTTCTTTACCATCCTCGGAATTATCCACTTCATCTGTATAATCTATTTTTACGGGAACAAATCTGGTTGCCCAGGCGCCCCATCTTGCCTGTCCTGTTCCTGCATAAGCATAACCGATAATAGATCTGTCATCTTCCCCGATGTGCCCGCTTTTGTCAGTCATAAGCCCACAATTATGGCACCCGGATATTACCCCTGTATTTAGTTCGGAAACACGGTCATAACTGATTCCGTCATAGGATTCATAGTAAAGCAGACAACTGTCCTCTTTAAATCTTCTGTTTGTCGTAATTGCAACAAATTTATGGCTGTCATCAAGATATGCCACATCCCATGAATCCGAATCTTCATACATGTAATCCGCCGTATCCGGGCTGTCATTTCTGTATACGGATGTTCCTTCAAAATGAAGCTTTGACGGCCATAATGGATCTGTAATATCAGCTGTACGTACCTGTGTAGCTCTGACCCATCCGTAAACATCCGAAAAAGAGTCAAGGGTGTTATATACATATACTTTTTTACCTACAACAACAAAGCTCGGTTCTCCGACTCCCCAGCCAATATCTATACCCTGATAATATACTATCGGAACAGGTTGTCCGCCCCAGCCTTTGCCGTCCCATTTTTCATAAGGACCGTCTGGATTTTGTGATCTTGCGAGGAACACATTGTTACAAAGTCCTTCTTTGTTAACTGTTCCTGTGTACCCAAGATAATAGTATCCGTTATAATAAAAAACATCCGGATCACACACCGACTGATAATCAGCCGTTTCCGGGGTCGGAGAAAGAACCACTTTTTCTTCACCCCATGTATCACCTCCGTCATCCGAATGCCTGTATGTTATCCAGTCATACTCTTTTCTGCTGTCTCCGGGGGAAGCAAACCATGCATCAATACTTCCATCCTCATTTTGGATGATTGAGGGACCGTATCTGTAATCAGCCCTTCCGTTTCCCCACAGGGCAAACACATCTTCACCGCTTCCTTCGAGGCGAAATCTGACATGCTTATCGGTCAGACTGCTGTCATAAATTCCGTCGGTTACCTCATCATCTGATTTGTCTGTTTCAGCGTTTATTTCGTCATTTGTATCCTCTGATCCGTCTACTTTTGTCTCGCTTATTTCTGTTTCCCCAGTCTCGTTTGATTCCACGGACTCTTGCTGCAAAAGACTGTCATCTTCATGCGAGCATCCGCCAAGGATCGCAGCCGATATAAGTACAATTACTCCGATTAGTTTTTTTATTCGTCTTATTATCATTTAGTCATCCTTTATAGCCGTATCCGGAATTTATCAGTTTTTACCGGCAAGGAAAGAGAGAAAATCTTCTTCAGGAATCGGCTTCGAATAGTAAAAGCCTTGTATATACTCAACTCCCATATCCTGCATAACCATCATCTGCTCTTTTGTCTCGATTCCTTCGGCAACAACATCCATACCGATCTTATGGAGAATGTCAACCATACCTGTCAGCATATGTTTGGTCTTTTCATTGTTGAAGAAACTTCTGGTAAATGTATAGTCAAACTTGATAGTTTTAACAGGCATGTTTACAAAATAATCTATGTTGGAACGGCCTGTCCCGAAATCATCAAGCGAAAAGCTTACTTCTTTTTCGATAAGGCGCATCATATTACGGATCATAATGTCCCTGTTCTGAGCCGCAGCTGTTTCCGTTATCTCAAGATTTATCCACTTGGGATCTATCTTATACTTCTCCATATAGTCAAAGATAAACTTAGCGGGATTTTCGTAGTCAAACTGTGCGGCGGAAACATTGATCTCTATCTGATCGAGACCATACTTCTGAGCTTCACCCCTTGCAAGAAACTTACAAACTTTTTCAAATACTCTTATTCCGAGAGGAATGATCTGTCCGCTTTCTTCCGCAACCGGTATAAATTCCCCCGGCGGCACAATATCTCCATTCTCACGCCTTATACGCACAAGAGCTTCGGCCACATTAAAACGCGATTCCTTGACATTGTAAAAAGGCTGGTAGAATACCTCAACCCTGTCGTTTTTGAGTGCATCTTCGATCAGTTCTTTAGTCCTGTTCTGTCTTCTGAGTTTTAGTACCAATTCTTCATTGGCAATAACAATTTCCTGCTCACATTCAAGATATGTATGAAGGAAACGAAAGAACTCATCCGGTCCGCTCATCTCAAGGCTGTCAGGAATCAGCAGATATGTTCCTTTTGCAGGAATATCAGTAACACCGTCTTTTTGCATTTTGATGTTTGCGGCTCTTTCAAACATTCTGTCCTTGTCATCGTAGAGCACACAGAACGTGTCATCGTCAATACGAAACGCCGGTTCCGGACCGAGCGCAACAAGTGCACGGGCAGTACGTATAACCGCATCCTGCTCCATGTTGTAATCAACATAATTGGTCAGAAAGTGTATCTTGGCGGTGAACATAGAAAATCGTTTGCCGAATCTGTATTTGTCATGAACATATGCCGAAAGTGCGTTTGTAGTGAACAGGCCTGTGGATGAGTCAATGAATTCACTGGGATTTTCAAGCTGGATGTATAGGATCACCATACCGAAAGAAGATGCAAATCCAACAAGCAGAAGCTCCGGATCAATAAACTGTATGACAGCAGCAAGAAGCCATATACCCTGCCACAGAAGCATTGCCATGAATCTTCTGCCGGGCATCTGTTTTCTGTATGCTATCGTTATGGTAATCGTAGCAAGAATATATATGGCTGACAGTGCATAGGCAACGGATGTGGATGGACCGTAAGAATACACTATACGTCCGTATGCCGTAAACCCGATCGGGAATACGAGCATCAACACTTCACCGACTCCGAATATCAGATGCGAGAATACTCTTGCAACATTCGCCCATGTTCTGTCTTGCGGAAGCAAACTTGTGGAGGCATATACATATCCGAAATATCCCTGCAGTACAAGAAGCATTATATAGAATTTACAGACAATACCTGTTATGAAAGGACTGAATCCGTGAAAAACGGACATATTGATCAGAATAACCGACAGGATATCAAATATAAGACATGCAAAGCACGCACAAATCGCGCGAAAGAAAAGTCTGCGATTCATCAGGTCAAGTTTCTTTTCTCGCAGGAACATGACTGTGATCGTAAATATGATAAACAATGCACAACATTGCAGTTCAACGTTCATTCAGGGATCCTCTTGATTCGATAAGTCCTTATATTATATAGAATCATTACATACAAATCAAGAGACTCTCCTGGGGGTCTATCCATGATTTCTGCGGAACCTCATGCACTTTATCCCCATCCATGTAATTACCTATAAGAAACGGAGAGGCAGGATCGTGGAGTCTGTTCTGGGCATATATAACCGCCGGCTCTGCATTTGCATAGCAATACTTACAAAGGTGCATACAGGAATTATATGCTCCTATATCACAGGCAAGATAACAGGCGCACTCCGATCTTGCTTCCTTCTTCTTGGGAACGATCAATTTCTTTCCGATTGCCTTCTCGTAATCACTGATCTTCATACATCCGCTGCAGTCAGCCCCATACACTGCAAGTTCATTGCCTTCCGCACAAGGCTTCACGGTCATTTGGCATTCCTTTGCAATATTTATGATCTCTTTCCCGATCATTAAGCGGTCGGCTTGCGAAACCTCTCTTGCATCGGGAAAATTCTTTCTTACTTTCGGGTATAGATCAATAAAGCTTATCACTACCGCTTTCGTATATCCCTTCAGATTTTCCGCTATCTGCCTAAAGGCCCTTAAATGATAGTCTGCCGTATATTTGTCGGACAGGAAAATCGGATCATATCTCCATACGATTGCATCTGCACCGACCATTCCGGATAATGTTTTAAAATCCTCTATAATTCCGTGCTTGTCCGGAACATTCGGTTCAATATCCCGTCCGTAAGGCGTAAGAGTTACAAACCAGTATTGCCCGAAATCTTTTATTAAATCCATGTACGGAAAAATGGGTGAGGGATTTTTGGTACAAAATCCTATCACATCCACAAGAGAAGGGTCCAGTCTGTATTTACTCACTTGGCTTGGATTGTAAGGGTTGCGGACACAGACAAAGCCTTCTTTAATTCTGCCCGCGAACCACTCGGCATAAAATGCCGGTATGTCAGTTCTTTGTCCGGTATTAATGATCATAGATCAGTCTCAACTTCAGGAAATTTTTATAATATCCACCAGGCTGCTGATTGCTTTACCTATATGCTTATCTTTGTGTATGAATATCTGTGAATAGATCTGGAAGTTCTTTCCTTTCCAATCCAGTTTTTTTAGCATTCCGTTTTTCATTTCCTTATCTGCAGTCATATCCGGAATAAAAGCAACTCCCAGGCCGTTAGACGCAAATTGCTTCAGCACTTCCTTGCTGCTTGTTTCAAGAAATGTATTGGGATCAACACCGCATTTTGACAGATCGGAAAGAAGCATCTGTCTGAAGCTGCAATTGTGATCTGTTAAAAGCAAAGGATAACCCTCCAAATCCTTTTCTTTAATTTTTTTCCCAACCAGCGGATGATCCGGAGAGACAAAGAAGCTAAGTGCTTCTTCTTTCTTATACAGCATAGTGAGTCTTTCATCTTCCATTTCGGGATTCAGTGTGTATACCAAATCCAACTCACCTTTTTGCAGCATATCCGGGAATGTATCATGTGTGATAAATGTAAGCTGAATCTCTATACCCGGAACTCTTTTATTATATTCCATCAGAAACTCAGGAATGCGATTGTAACATAACGACTCGGATACACCTATCTTCAAAACGCCTGTCGGTTCTTCCTCATCTGATACCTCAAGATGGATTTCCCTTTCCAGTTGAAGAATTTTTTCTGCATACGCAATAAGTCTTTTCCCCTGCGGAGTAGGTATGATCGTCTTACCCAGTCTGTCAAAAAGCTGACAGTCAAGTTCATCTTCCAATTGCTTAATCTGGGTTGTTACCGTAGACTGCGCATACCCAAGACTGTTAGCTGCCGCCGAGAAGCTGCCTTGTTCCGTGATTTTCAAAAATGTATTTAACTGTGTGATCGTCATACTACGGTTCCTTCAACACACAAAGATTATTATTCAGAAATTTCGAATGTTAATATCATTTATTTCAATTTTACTGATATTGATTTTGAGGTTATTATACGTTTAGAAACAATATGATGCAATAGGAGGAATCACAAATGAATGAGTTATGTATGATCATCAAAGATACGGTATTGCCGAATTTCCTGAATATCAGAACTTCTATACGGGCATACGACCGTGATGCCGATTGCCTTGGTGCGCCTTGCTGGCGCTGGGCATATCACGCACTGCACTCTGCTGACAAATGGTTTATCAACCCTTTTGATTATGAAGAACCTCCCTTCCATGTAGAAGGATTGGATAATCCCGATAATCCGTGCAATGTTATACTTTCGGATGAGGAGCTGCTTTCTTATCTTGATTCGATCGAAAAAAAGACTCTTGATTACCTGGATACCCTGACAGACCAAATGCTTTACGAAAAGCCGCCAAAGTGTAAATACACCCGTTTAGAACTTGTGCTTCGACAATACAGACACCTGTCCTTCCATACCGGTATGCTAAACGGACAGACCGCTCTTTCCACCGGAAAGTTCCCTATGTGGGTATCGGAAACCGACCAGTATCTGGACGATGGTATCCTATACGGAAGATATCGTAAATATCGTGTATAACTACCATATAAACGGCACTACCTTCCGCTTTACTTTATTCTTGTACTCTGCATAACCGGGGAGGCCGTCCTCCAACACCTTTTCTTCGTTTCCTATCCGCTTGGCAATGATAGGAATGTATGCAAGCGTTATAACAAATGAGATGATGGAACCGAGTACTAAAGGCATCGCCAAAAACAGAAGCAAGGTGCTCATATACATCGGATGTCGTACAACTCCGTATAACCCCGTATCTATCACCTTCTGATCCTTCTGCACCTCAACCGTCCTTGAAAGATATGCATTTTCTCTCAATACCTCAGCATAAAGTGCATACGCTGCAAGAAAGATGATGGCACCCGCATATGAGACCCACTCCGGAAGCACGATCCAGCCAAACCGGAAATTAAGTCCCGCAACCACAAATGCCGCAAGAAACATAATTCCGCTCAGCATAATCACGGTTTTCTGCTCTGTTTCTTCTTCCTTTACATTGAGTCTCTTACGCAATAGTTCCGGACTCTTCTTCATCATAATAAGCCCGGCTATAAACATGGGGACAAACAATATCCCTATTAACAGCCAGCCCTGCCAATACATAAATGAACCTGCCGGAAGAAAAATCAGAACTCCCACCATAACGAGTCCGATTATAAACTTAGTGATTGCCTGACAAAACAGCTTTGCATCCATACGCTATTCCCTTCTATCCCCTACGCTGGATTAATCTTCTTTTGTTAAAACTTTTTTCTGCCAGCTTCTTTTCCCACACTCAGGACATTTCATGTATCTTGTCCTTCCCATATGCATAGCAAGATTTGTCTGCCAATAGGTGGGTACATACCTGTGATGACAATGCTGACATTCATAATATCCAGCCTTTTGCTCAATGCCAACAGCGATAAAAGCGACCGTAAATATCATCACAAAAACGAATACGATAAGTACGATTCGCAGCCAAACCGGCATCTCTATATATGAAGCTACAAACGCCATGACCAGCCCGGCAATTACGGTCGGAAACGAAATCCAGTATTCCGTCCTAAGCATCTGTCTGTTCTTTTCTTCAACCTCTCGTTTCATTGCCAGCAGGTTTTCTTCTGCCCGCTTATCATAAGATTCTGCCATGATTCTTTCGCCCGACAGGAGCTCGTTGACATTAATTTTCAGAAGCCTGCACAATTCCAGCATAATCCCGGAATCCGGCAGCGACTTTCCGGTCTCCCACTTCGAAACAGCCCGGTCACTGATTCCGAGTCTCTCCGCAAGGACAGCCTGCGTCATGCCCTGTTCCTTACGACAGGTTGCTATGAATTTTCCGATTTTGTTTTGATCCATATCGGGCACCTCCTTTCATAGCCCAGCATAACCAAAAATACTGTGGTTTGACACGAACTACAGGTTGATTTCATACAACTCTACCTCTGGTTGAGTCCCCAGCCTAAGGCATTCTTGGTTTCATTGATTACTTATCCATCCCTATCCACTGTATGAAAGCTGTCTTATCACTGCTGTTATATCCGGCATGCTCATAAAAATGCAGCGTCTCAGGTTTCTTTGACCCGGTAAGGAGCATCATTTTATAACAATTCTCCTGCTCAGCTATTTTCTTAGCAAAATCCAGACATTCCGTCGCATAACCTTTTCCACGATGATCTGCATGTGTCACCACATTCTCGACAAATGCGTACGGTCTCATGTTTCTGGTCAGATTTGGTATGATCACGCACACGCATGATGAAACTATCTTTCCCTCAACTTCACAAACAATCAGATGATGATTCTGATCTCCAATTATCCGCTCCCACGTTTCTTCAAGGTGACTATTCATTTCCGGAATGCTGTCTTCATGTAAATACAGATACAATTCAAGCAGCTCGGTTAAATCTTCTCTTTTCGCTTCACGGATCATAGTGTGTACAACTCTCCCATAAAATACTGTTCCTGAAAACTGATGGCCTCCAAAATTTCCTCTCCCGTCGATTCAATCAATCTCTTTGGAGTCATAACGAATCCGTTATCACCAGCCTCTTTTTTAATTGCCTCGAATTCGAGGCAATTAAAATACTGATTATGCAATGCCTCCCATAGGCCAATAAAGGATATTACACTTCTGTTTCGCATCCAGTTTTGTATAACATATCCCGGATACTCTCCTTCCCTTTTCTTCGCTATGTCGGTTAATGATATAAACTCATTCTCATAGTCTCTTGTATAAATGCCTACTTCAATCTTACTTCTTCTATTTCTTCTCCTGCAATTCTTCCCACATACTCTGAACCAGCTCACACAGGAACTCCCGATTATCAACATCATCGACCATAAGCATCTCCTTCGGTCTACGCTCCGCTCCGGTCGGTGCTAAACGCGTGCCACTGGCACGCAGCACCCCGTCATAAGGCAATTCCAGCTCTGCATCCGGCATCAGCTTCACCGCCGCCTGAACTGGCTTTACAAGAAGCCTGTCATCATGTATTCCACCAAACACCTTTCCTCGATAATAAAGGATGTATTCTCCCATCATCGCCCTACTGCTGACTTCATCCAATTCTGATAATTGCTCCAGGACAAAGTCCAGATACTCTTTCGTTGATGCCATGTCGATTCCTCCTATCCATTGACCAGCTTTAAGAACTTCTTATCGTTCATCTGCTCATTTGTAACATATTGCCCATCATGAAACAGAGCATAATTCGTGATCGGAGTAGGAGCATTCTGTGCTTCATCCCTGCTTTCTATATGAATCGCCCGGAACGGAATAGCATTCTCTTTAGCCGTCTGTTCCAGAATCGGAACATACTTTGCATTAAAAGGACATTGGCTCGTATAATACAAAACATATCCCTTTTCTTCTATATGCGGATGTTTGGCACATTCTTTGAATCGTGGTGTGTCCGCTTTCTTATCAAACGGCAAATACCAGAGCCCGATACCGTTATCTGCCTCATCAGAGACGGCAAAGCCCTTATATTTCAGAAATTTCGGATCAGCCAGGAACGGCTTTTTCTTAGCTGCACATAAAATGCAAAGCCCCTTCTTGCCTTTTCCTTTACTATCCTCGATACAGGCAGTAAGCAGATCCGTGGAATAGCCATGCCCTTTGAAAGATCCGGACACCCACAAACAATCAATGTACATATACCCTTCCGCCTCTATAGGAACCCAGGCGTATTCCGCAGGGATATATTCGATAAAGCACTTTCCTCGCTCCACACTCTTCAGAAAAACAAGACCTTCATCAAACCTGTCAGCCAGCCAGGCTTTCTTTGAAGACACCTGTACATCCTTATTGTTGGAAATAGCGCAGCAAATGTGTTCCTCTTCCAGATTATCCTTAGTGACTCTGATATACTCCATATGTTCAGCCTCCCTTTTTATAAGTCAAATATACTCATCTGCGGATACTTATCCGGCAGTTCCTGCATAAATCCGAAGCACTCATCCGGAGTTGACAGGATTCCATTGTCCTTACAGATTCTCTGGAATAGACCCATCAATTCTTTTGCATTCGGGCTTGGCAGTTCATACGCATTTCCATACCGTCTGATGTAGCGTTCTTTCATTCCCGGAAAATACTTATCAAGCGCTGCATAATAATATTCCCGGTCGCCGTCTCTAAGCGTCAGCCCCATTCCAAAATCTATAATTCCTTTTACTCCAACCCGAACGCATTCATTCAGTATCGCCGTAATATTATCCTCTGTATCATTGATAAATGGCAGAATCGGCGTAATCCAGACAATCGTTGGAATATCATTCTTACGCATTTCTTCCAGCACTTCAATCCGTCTTTTTGTATTGCAGACATTCGGTTCCAATATCCGGCACAGGTCATCATCGTAAGTGGTAAGAGTCATCTGCACCACACATTTTGTAGACTTGTTAATCTCTGATAGTAAATCAATATCCCGAAGTATACGGTCAGATTTGGTCTGAATAGCTACTCCAAAACCATTATCCAAAATAATCTCCAGGCATCGCCTTGTCAGCCTTAAGTTTTCTTCACAGTGCATATACGGATCTGACATCGCGCCTGTTCCGATCATGCACTTTTTCCTCTTCGCCTTCAGTGACTTTTCCAGGAGCTCAGGTGCATTCTGTTTTACCTCAATATCTTCAAAGGGATGCGTGAACTGATAACACCTGCTCCTACTGTCACAGTAAATACAACCGTGAGTACATCCACGGTAAATATTCATTCCAAAGTATCCGCCACTACCGGTCAGTATTCCTTTTGCATTAACAAAATGCATATTATCTGCTTCTCCGTTTCACTCCGGTCGGCGCAGAGCAATCGTCCACCGGACGATTTGCGCCCTTCACTTTTATCGGATGCCTGACCACGGTCCTCAGCTTCTCAGGAGCAACCTTCCTGGCATCGCTCAAATAAATCTCATGATGAAGGCGCTTATCCGTAATATCCAGCTCATAACCCTGCTGTTCCATGAACTCATGCATTCTGGCAACCGTAGCGGGCTCATCATCATAAGAGCCGATATGCATGCATTGAACACACAGGCCTTCATTATAGGTAAAGAACTCGACTTTAGAAAAATCCTGTTTCTTCTTTTCCGTTGCTTCTATAACAGCCCAGTCAAAATCTTCTTTCGTTACAAAGTCAGGCAGGCGGATGACGGAGATCCACTGAAAAGAATCCTTACGTGTATAATCCACACCGGTTACACCGTCCTGCCACCAGAACCCCTCCAGCGGAGGCACCACATAATCAAAGTATCCATCGATCTGATGATTACCCTTCTTACTCATCTTGATTGTAAAAGCAATCCCATACAAAAGACCTATGGCCTGTTTGTATTCTCCATTTTCATCATTTGGATTACCGCTGCCACGTACCGCAATATAATTCATCTTCGGAACGGTGACGATTGATGGCGTGCCCTTCGGCATATAGAATTCTTTGTATTCCTTCTTAAAATCAAATGCCATACCCTTTTCTCCACTTCGTTCCTGTCGGCGCTAAACGATCGTCCACCGGACGATCAGCGCCCCTCCGTCAGATCCTTCTCTTCATAAGGCTTATTCCAGGAACCGATCTCAATCAGATTTCCTTCCGGATCGGCGATATAACAGGTTCTCTGTCCCCAGGGCTCAAGCTCCGGCTCAAGCACAGATGTCGCACCATTTTCAACAGCCTTCCTGAATGCCTCATCCACCTCTTCGAATGAATCCACATACAGCGACATTTCAAAATGACCGTTCAGTCCCTTGATATACTCATATCTCCGGTTTGTCATCTTCTCAAAATCATTCCTGCCATAAAGCAGAAATAATGTTCCGTCCTTCACAAGGTAAACATTAGACGTGTTCTCTTCTTCTTTAATTTCGAATCCAAGCACATCTCTGTAAAAACGGATCATCTTTCCCATGTCCTCAACAAGTAGCCCAAAGCCATCTAATCTCATTATGCTAATCCTCCATAAATTTTTAATGTTTCTTCAGCATTCCTGCGGATAATTCCCCGCACTTCTGCAGGCTCTAACACCTCTGCCTTTGCCCCAAAGGTCATGAGCCATGTAACAAGGTTTTCCATATCCGTATAATCTGCCGAAAAGAGCAGCCTTCCGTCATCGGTTTCAGTAAAACAATGGGATCCGAATTCTTCAACCAGCCGCCACTTCATATCCGGTGTAAAAAGAGCCTTTACTTTAATTCCGCCCGGGAATATCTTTTCAGTTGATAGATCCGGCATAGGTGCATTCCGACAAATAAACTCTTTGTCAATTTCTGCAACCTTATCCATACGGTTCAGCTTAAATAATCTGTAGTCCCTACGGTCTGCACACCATCCCCACAAATACCAGCTTGACCATCGAAACACCAGATAATAAGGTTCAATCGTCCGCTCGCTCTCTCCAGATGGAGCATAATACCGGAACCTGATCAAATGTCTATTACCGATTGCATCCTGTATGGTCTCTATCTTCGGAGCCAGCGATTCCCGATACCATGATGACAAATCTATCAAAATGGAATCTCTGCCGGTGATAAACTCAGAGGAACCTGCCTGAATCTTTTCCATCAGCTGACTGTAGTAGCTGCTTCCGCTCACGCTATCCAGGCTCCGAAGTCCGGCAAGGATCATCTGCATATCCTTCGACGTCAGTATTGTTCTGTCCATTCGGTACCCATCCATAATGCTTATTCCGCCGCCGGTTCCCTGCGCCGTTCTTATGGGAATCCCTGCTTTGCAAAGATCCTCGATATCCCGATTGATTGTCCTTCTTGATACCTCAAACTTTTCCGCAAGTTCCGGTGCCGTAGTTTTCTCTTCCTGCAGTAGTACTGACAGAATCCCGATCAGCCTGTCTATCTTCATTCCCGGGTAACGCCCCCTCACTTCGTTCGGCGGCATGTCGGTCGGAACAATGAATATCATGTCTTCGACATGATGGTTCCTCCCTCTCACGCTCCGTATGTATCATATCAAATCCAACACGACAACTGTATGTCATGTTTATTATAGCAGTGAAACTTTTTTTCACCAAGAGAAAA
>DFGA01000012.1:75703-76268 GCA_002371615.1 Lachnospiraceae bacterium UBA3762
ACCAAGAGAAAAGACCGCCGACAGACTAAAAAGTTCCATCAGCGGTCACCATCATTACTAGCGTTTATCCGAATATTTGTCCCGGTAGCTTCAGTTTTTCTTTGGGCGGAAAGCCTTTATCAAACTCATCCACATCCTCGTCCTTCACATAGTACCCCTGCGGAGTCTGATATACTCCGGTCACATCATGCAGATATCCCGGAATCAGTTCTTTACAGAGGAAGAATGAGTCATCCGCGCCTTCCGGAAGATCGTGATACCGGATGCCAAACTCTCTGGCATAGGTAAAACCGCTTTTGCCATAGAAGTCAATGTTTCCTTCAAACAAAACAGCGCCGAATCCCATTTCTGTCGCTTTTTCCAAAGAATAATCCAGCAAAGCCTTTCCATAACCCTTGCGTTTCAACTCAGGCGTGATTCCTATCGGACCCATCGTTAAGACAGGGATCGTTCTCCCGTTATCCGACTCAATAATCGTCTTCACAAACATATTCTGACCTATCAGCCTTCCGTCCTGTTCCATAACAAAATCCAGTTCCCTCACGAATGCCGGATCATCCCTTAG
>DFGA01000031.1 GCA_002371615.1 Lachnospiraceae bacterium UBA3762
TATCAACCATCTATGGAAAGAACCGATTGAGGGCTTACCCATGGTCCGAATCTATACCGGAGTACTGTAAGTCTCCCAGTAAAGATTAACACGGTACAGACATTGTAACCAGTGTGCTCTGTATGAGACGCTTACGTTTAAGAGCTGTCGCACTATGTAACGCGACAGCTCCGTTTTTTGTAATAATAGGAACTCGCAAATGCAATAACTCAATCAAGCATGAAGAAATCACGTCTAACTATAGTTATAGTGTCATCCCACGATAATTCAGTGTCATTCGGAAGTTTTGCAGTCATCTCAACCTTTAGCTTAACATTTCGCTTTTCATAGAAATGAGTAAGTGCTACCACCTCTTTCGGTACCTCACCTATAAATGTGTATATAGGAGTATTATATGGTGGATCAGTATTCTTCGAAGCATGACCATCATCTGTATCACTGTTCAATTTTAAAGTATACAAACCACTTGAACTTGTTACTTCCTCTTTCTTTTGCGACACATCATAATTCAGTGGAAAATCAACCAGCGTACCAGCAGGTGTCTCCGTCTTAACTGATATTCTGACTATTGGACAAGTAGACCTTACCTTGATGCGAAGAGGAATTGGGGGATACTCGGTTATTGCTCCGGTATCGGGATCCCTCTTTACCTCATACTGATTATAGTAAAGTGTTTTGTTATTCTGTCCAGGCATCGACTTCTTATTAAAACCGTCACCATTAATAATATTCATAGAAATGTAATAATCAATAACATCCCTTTCATCAACATGTCGATCATCTTCTTCTTCACGTTTTACTTGTCTTTTATCAAGAACCTTCTTAATAAAGTTTTGATCAGCAGTTTTGAACAGATGGTTCTCCTGAACCAGACATTCGTTCTCATAAGTATAAACAGTACCAAAATCTTCACTGGTATTAGTTCCTAATGCCTTAATCTTCTCTGAATCACCCCTGAATGCATTATAATCATACCACATATGAAGATTGGCATAATATGAATCGTAATCATCACCACTTGTTCTCCTCGCATGAAGCCAATATGGCAAATCACCATCGCTATCCCAAGGCCATATTCTTAATTCTTCCTTATCCCATAGAATTCTTCTGTATGCATATTCACCATTAATACCACCATCATAATCAATCTTAAACCAATAGCCGTTCTTGGAAGAATACTTATCATCGATTACAAAATTACCATTATCATCAATATATGCATAATCCGTGGTATTGGACATGGAGTCGTAGGCATAATCATGATAAAATGCAGTTATAGTATCATTGCCATCCTTTACAGTTCCTGTTTCATAACTGATACCAGCATCTATAAACATAAAATCGTTCTTTCTTATCAGGCGTTCCTTTGGGGCGCTTATACCTGATTCTCCAGCTGTTATTGGCTTTAGATTACCTTTTTCATCAAAAGAGCCACCCACTACTGCATCTGACTCATTTAAGACAAGCGGATGTCCAACATGGTTCGGTGTACTATAGTGCATATAATAATAAGCGGGACTAGTTTTATCCTCTGTGGTTCTTAGCGACATGGCTCGATAATCCGGATAAAGCTTGGCATCACTACTTGTCATGTGCTCATCATGTTGTCTCCTTAACTCCGCATAAGTATAGTTATTATCACCGACTTTACTCGTATAATCGCCCGGATTACTGGTATATCTCTTCATAAAATCCGTAAAGAACTCACGCCCGGAGCCATACTCACCATTTACCCCTATTTTAACATAAAATAGCATGGCTATAAGCTTATGAATATTGCTTTCTATGCTTTTTGTTGTTCGATATGCCGGCATCTTCTCCACAACAATTGCCGCATCCTTCCTGATAACTATCCGCTCATATATCTTAATCACTTTCTCAAAATCATCAAAATCATTTGTAGCAAACCTTTCCCCCGATCCATAATTACTGGCTTTTCCATTAACCAAATTATTAAGTGGGCGGGAATGCTGATAATATACCTCATCACCGGCGTCTCTTAAAAATATGAGATCTGCCCTTTCAATATCATCCAATGATACACTGGACGGAGTTTTTGTCGTAACCTCGCAAATGTGGTTCCTTCTCCACGTATCCGCATCGCTGACCCCTAGGTATTCTCTTATAAATTTCTCATAATTAACACATTTATTTCTTCTGTGCCTTGTAACCGGAATGGGCGTCCCTATTTGAACAGATGCCGAAGGTGATTCATCATAAACGAAGATGTAGTCATAACTCCTACTTGAACTATAGTCATAGAATCTAGAATACATTACAATATCTGTTTTATTTCCGTTATCCCAATATGTTGTTTCTTCTCCCTTGGCAAATACTCCATTGTTCTTTCCGACATACTTGTAATACCCATCGTAGTATCCGCCTATAAAATCATATGGCTTAATTCCCCCCCCGTTATACAATTGCTCCTTTAACTGCTTGAAATCATTATTTATCCCGTTAACACCCATGGATTCGTTGTCTTTTCCCGGGGTTTTGTTAGCAAGTGCATCCATATACGCTTCTTTCATCTGCGCCGGGGTCACAATATAGTCGCCGCCACTTGTTATTCCCTTAGCGTTTTCAAAGGGCATACAGCCACTAATCATGTACCCGATAACTCCCTTACTCTCGCTTGGGAGTATTTCCAGTATATTAAAAATACTCTTACCTGTGTTTGATACAATTAAGTTTCCATTAGGGTTCTCAGAATCAGAATTATCCCCTTTATATTCGCCATCCGCAAGATATCTTTCCATCTCATGATTTTCATTAATCACATAAAGAGAATCTGATTTATTGCTATCATATCTATTCACATTCCTATAAGGTAAATTATCGGAAGTAACGGATAAATATAATGACGCGTCGGCAAATAGCATGCACCCTATCAGCAGTGCCGCCGTTATACGCATTCCTTTATTGTATTTTCTATAAAAACGAGAGATTCTATCCATATGATTCACCTCTTATGCGCTCTTTGCAAAAAAACCATCCTAAGAATTATAGGTTGTATCCCTATTACCTAATCATCCTTCTTCTTAATATTGTAAGGAACTCCATCGATATAAATCGAATCCGTAACCTTATTCCTCAAATACGTTATATCATCCACATGCTTACTGTATTTCTTCGTTCCCCATCCATTTCTCTCAAACAGAAGTTCAACCTTTACCTCAATAGGATTAGTATAAGTCTTTTCCGTCGCATCAAAACTATGTGCATCAGGGTCCGGCTGAATTATAAACTGTGTTGCATTTTCACCCAAAAGATAAGGATTCGGATTGGTTGCAAATGCGCCGGAAACAGTACTATATTCAGCATTGGCCAAAGCACTGATTGTACTTGTAACATCTTTATCTTTAATTCTGTTCATATAAATCTTAAACTTATTATCCGAATCAGCAGGTGATGATACAAATATCACGCCGGTAAACTTTTTAGTCGACGATCCGGTCACCTTGCCAAACATCGCAAATTTTGTATAGGGCTTGCCGGTGTCTGTCAGCGCAACTCCCGTATTTTGCTCAACCACCATCGTAGACGCACCCATAATCTCATCCATCATCATATTCAGGTTCGTCTGGAGTTCATATTGCATTGAAGTGTTAACACTTTCATTACGATACATTCTAATCGAAAACGTTAACAAAGCCGCAATGGAAGCCGATACGATTACGCCGATTGAAATGGCAACAATCAGTTCCACAAGTGATAATCCCCTATCATTCAGTTTATAGCTCAATTCATTTTTACTGTTCACTTCTTACTTCTCTGTATAATGTCTGCCTGTAGCAGAAGCCAATACAACATCTCTAATCTTTGATGAATTCTTAGTAGATGTTACCTTAATCGTATAGACACCTTTTATATCAGAATCGGAGCCGTTAACTTTCTTTACATTTCCCTTTGCTTTATCAAACTCAAATGTAATCTTTCCGGATACCGGTGAGATCGCTGTACCGTCCCCATCAACAACAATCGACACGCTCTTATCAAGCAGAACCTTCTTGTATTCGACAGGTGTCGCACCACCTATGCTCTGCATAATTGTAACGTAACTTCCTTTTGGATCAGAAGAATCAATATTAAGCTCATAAGTAAACACTCCTTCTCGTGACATAGCAAGAGTTCTTGCTTCCGTAAGCTCATCATCAATTCTTACCGCAACATAATTGGCATCTCTTGTAAACATCATCCCGATACCGAGTGACATTACACCAACCATAACTGCCATTATTGCTATGACAACAATCAGTTCGACAAGCGAATATCCTGTATTTCCTATTCTATTTTTCACCTTTTTGCCAGTTCTCATAGTGCACAAAATCATTATAGTCAGCTTCTATTCTGTCTCTTTTTATCTTTGATCCGGCATCGACCTGATAGATCAGCTCAGGGTTTCCTGACTCATTATCTTTTGATAAATAGTTTATAAGATAATAATTCTTATAGGCATCTGACACTCCGGCATCCTTGTTCTTGACAATGTTCATTTCTTTCTCGATCCTTGACTGGATCAGACCCTTGTTGTAATTGATCTTGTTATTGCCTTTTAGCGTTATCGTTCCTGTAGCCATTAATAGTCCGTCTACCTTCATGTTGGTCGGAACTGTTATATTACCGTCAACTATTGCAACACCTTTGAAGGTTCCCGAAGTAAGCGCGGCGGCAGGAACACTTCCCAGATCCAAGTCAGTATTCTGCGCGATGCAGACTCCGAACGCTCCGGGTTTTAATCCTTCATCAGTTGCAGCGTCAATACTATTGGTTATGGCCATTGTCCCTATATTGTCAAGTTTCACAAAATGGATGATCGGTGCCGGAGAATCAACCACCCACTCACTCATCTTGGGAGTTCCCAGATCCGATGCCTCTAATAGCTTATCTTCTTTTCCGTCAAGTTCCGTACATAAGAAAATATATCTGTTGTAAAGATTCTGTGTATAACCTGAATATCTGAGCATTCCATCGGTATTATTAAGGACATTACTCTGTATCTTATCTGAGGCATCTCTTTCATAATTAACAACAGCATTCTTAGCGTAGTAGTGTGCATCTGCCGGTGCCGTAAGATTACCTACAACACACTGAGACAGATCAAAGTATTCATACCCCATGGACAAGTTGATACGTTCATTCAGCCTGTATGCACTTGGATGCTGCTCTATCAAGGATTCCTTATACTCAATAAACTGGGATTCACTTCTTCCTGTTGCATCCGGATCTCCATGAGTATGTCTGTATTCGTACTCATTTCTAGCCGTCATAATTTTCAGGAAAAACATTGCCTTTGAAGAGATTGATCCACCTGTACCAAGGGATTCCGTTGATCTAGTATATTTAACAATTTTATAAGTACCATCAGTAGTATTTTTGTTTACGATATACTTTTCATCTACAGTATCGTTCCCCAGAGTCGATGAATCCGAAGGTTTCCAATTTACGGAATCATTAAATACAAGGTAATCATAATAAACATCCCCTCCGGATGTAGATACTTTGTATTTCTCATGTATTTTCGATGCATCTAGATAATCGTACCCGAACCACTTTTGAAGATCTGCCGTAGGAATCAGCGTAAATACACCGGAGCCTCCCTGAACCGGGTTCGGGCCGTCGAGAAAATCAGGTGGTACAAGATATAACTGCTGATTGGTCTTTAAGGCAACACTTTCTGCTGTAGGAACAACCTGTGTTGCCGTTCCGGCAGCGTTCGTTTCAGTATCACTTGTGAAGTCAACGTATGCTTTTCCCATCAATACGAAGTTATTAATATTCCTCATATCAAGGTATGCCTTAGAACCGTTAATTATGATAGCGGAATTGACGGCATCATCTCTTCCGCTCTTTTTCCCCAGGACATCCGTAATTCCGCTTCCGCCGTCATTATATCCATAATAATTTCCCTTTATAACAACACTTGAATTGTTTGCATTAAGCGTCATATCATTAAGTGCAAAAATGTTCGCGTTGATATCAATAGTTGGCTCCAGTGGAGACGGTGTCGGTGTCGGAATCGGAGTAATGTTTGCATCAGATATTGTTCTAATTGATGTAAACCATAGGTTTGCCAGGTTTACATCTGCTCCTGCCGCGGGAGAATTGACTTTTATCTGCGGATTGGTTCCCGCAAGATTAATATCGCCTTTCGATATAATATAGTTTCCGTCAAATATAGCCTTACCATTTTTAATATTAATTCCACCATAAACGGGCGTTCTGGAAAACTCATCAATACGCTCATCATAATCAGCATCTTGTGAAATAGCTGTGGAATGAACTCCGGCATAAACATTTCCTGTTATCTCACTGTTGCCTTCTATGTAGAGACCTTTATTCGCTATCAAGCCATAATCCGAAACATCGGCGTTAGTTCCCAGAAAATCAACAGTCGGAATGGTAATAACAATATCAGTTGAAATAACCGACCTGTATCCAGACGCATCCGTAACTGATACCTGAACATCCTTCAATACAAATCTGTATGCATCTTCCTCGCCAAGTGCACTTTCCCCGTTTTTTTTCTGATACTCCTTGGCACCGATCTTATCAACATGACCCTTTGAAGATGTAAGCACATATTGTTGAAGAGTTGCTTCATCAAGACCGATTAAAGTATCATGAACCTTTTTCATAAATTTCTTGCGAAAGTCTTTCTCTGCAGTCTCAGCCATATTGAAATCATCAAGTCCCTCTACCGTCCCGACTTTCTTGAATGCCGCCTCATATTCGTCACCGGCAATAACAGCAAGTTCCTGCCCCAATCCGGTATAAATGTCATTTAATGAACGCTCCGCATAATAAAAGTCATCCTTTGTACGTCTGTCAATGCCTTTCATTCTCACATTCACGACAGTAGTACCAAGAATAATGGTTACAAGTATAGTGACAAACGCTATTGCCACTATTACGGTAATCAAAGTGGAGCCGTTATTATCATGTATTAAATTATGATTTTTCCTTCCGCGAAATAATCTCATAATTACATCTCTCTTCGCATCTTAATGCAAAAATCATTACCACCTGTCACGAACCCGGTGTGGGAGTTGGCGTAGGTGTAGGTGTGTCACTTGCCGAAACCGTCGAGTTAAGAGTCGAGTAAACCTCGCTACCTTTAGATAGTTCAACCGTTATTTCATACACTCTTGTTCTTGCATCTTCCGTATAAATATGTCCATCATTACTTACGTTATCCCTGTCAAGGTTGGTAACAAATCTGACATCTCCGAAATCTTTCTTTCCGTTATCATCAAGTATTCCGCTCATAGTGGCATATGTAAAAGAATTGCCATTAATTACGATCTTCGGTCCTGTAGTATCATTTTTGTCCTGTCTGATAAAGTATATCCTGTGAGAATCCTTATCCTCCGGAGCGAGCGTATTCTTATACAAGGAACCATCCGTAATATTTATGGTCTCGACAAGACCCGCAGGAATGATAGTTGTATCAGAATTTCTCTTGTAAAAGATATAGATATTGCTATCGAGGGGCTTATAATCCGTCGACGAACCATCCTTCAGAACCGGAACAAACGAACCAGTATACAATTCCCTGACATATTTGTTGGGCTTCGGGTTGCCTTCAGGGTCCACTGCATCATCCATATAAGTCACAGTAGCTTTCACTGTAACTCCCGTTGGATAAGCAACATCTTTCTTAACAATATCTATTGTTTTGGAAGTTATGGTCGCTGTTTCCGTTGGATACTTTGCACGCTTCTGGTTAAAATAATTCTTAGCTTCGGTATCATACTTATTAAGTTCTTTTTCAGAAGACAGAACTGCCTGCGACAGCGTGTCAATTTCATCGATCCTCGGAAGCAGTAACGTATTGGCAGATTTAACATTATCGGCCTTATTTGCGACAGGTGTTGTATTTCCCGAATATGATGCCTTATCGATCGTAACCTTTACATCAAATTTTTCACCCTGAGTTGCCGTAACTCCTGACCGAGTCAGAACATAATTGCTGGTGTTATCGGTAAATGTCCAATCCGTATCCGCCCTTAGAGTATCGATAGGAGTGCTCTTCATCTCCTCCATTATGGATTCCCCCAGGCTGGTCGCATTCTGGATAGACTGTGCCTTAGCATTTGTCTTGGCAGCCATGCCCATGGATTTCATAAGCGGAACAGCCGCGATTGCTAATATACTCACGACAATGATAAGCTCAACCAGTGAGAATCCTTTATTGTTATTCAGTTTTCTCGTAACCTGTGCTCTTACCATAAGTATCTCTTACTGTCCACCGTTTACTGTCACATTTCCGGATCTTTCAACAACACTTACTCTCGGGTTCTCGGAATCGTCACCCTCTATATTGACTATGACCGGAATATCCGATTCATTTGAAACACGCAGGCTTACAGCACTTTCATCATCGCCGCCCATTCTTGACGTTGACACAACACGGATGTAAACCTTCCCATCAGACGCCTTCTCAATAGTATCCGTATACTCGGATTCTCCCACCTTATAGGTAACTGAATAGCTGCCGCCCGAACCGGATACTCTGAATGAAACATCTTCTTTTTTATTCGACGCACTTGTGATATATGTCGATTCAGTAGTATCATCTGCACGACCTATGGTCTTGCCGTTTGTATTGTCGGTAACCGCATTGACCTTGACGAAGTAATCTGTTCCAAGTTCATCAAGTGCCTCTTCGGGCAGATCGCCAAGCAGCATGTTTACAAAATCGGAGTAAACTTCTGCGATCAAATCCAAAATCGTGCCGCCGTAATTTGCGTTCAAGAATATATTTTCTGTTCCAAGATTATCAACATCGGTAATAACATCGGGAAGTTCTCTCTCCGGTGAAAGTATTGCATACTGCGACAGAACCATGCTTCCTGTTACCATGCCCGACTGGGCATTGTACGAAATATCTATATCCTTAATAACCATACGATCTTCGTAATCACGAATGTATGCAAGGAGATTCTTGAATCCGTTATACTGGGTTTCAAAATTAAGTCCAAGTTCGGTGTTTCTGTACATCAGGTCACCGATTCCGGTGCCTCCTCCCGATTCTCCTGCCTCGGAAGCGGCTTCTCCTTCGCCTCTTCCACCATCGCCGCCCTCACTTTCACCTTCGGCAGCGGCTACATTCTCTTCAAGCTGTTGTTGTTCAACATCCGATGCACTTTCCGTTTCCTCACCGTTTATCATGCTTCGGGTCTCTTCTGCGAACTTCATCTGGTTAAACCAGATCGGTACGTCTGCTTCGGCGTGTGATGCAAACATGATTGATTTTTCATCTGAATTGTCTTCCGGAAACTCTTCGATTATCGCATTTATCTTATCAGTTGCATCGATTATCCCCTGTTCATACATCTCCTTGTTTTCGAAGGCCTTGCGCTTCTCATTAAGTTCCTGTGTAAGCTGAGTCTTCTCAGCAGTTTGCTGGTCTATCTTATCAAGGAAGGGCTTTCCTACGAGAAAATATGCTGCAGCTACTATGATAAGCGCTCCGAGGTATACAAGTAATTTCTTATCTCTATCCGACATTACTCAACACCTCCTTCAACAGCTCTTTCCCCGCCTTCTTCCGAAGTCTCATCTATTTCAACCGATCCCTCCGCAACATTACCTTCCTCATTCACGTCAGTTTCGGAGTTTTCCGGCTCTTCCGATACCGGAATTTCTGTAATCTCGTCAGAATTCTCGGGCAACGAACTCTCCTCAGCAACCGTTTCGGCTGCCTCACTATCATCCGAGTCAGACTGTTTAGGATCCTGATACAGCAATGTTAATGTCAACTGGAAAGAATCGTCAGCCGAGTAATCCTTTATACTCTCATTAATATAATCAACCTTAACATTCTGGATGTAGGGAAGACGCTTTAACTGAATTACGAACTCCGCTGTAGCAGGCTTTCCGTAACTATTTCCCTGTATAGTAACTTCACCGGCACTAGACGTCAGCTTCGTGATCGCCACCGCACTCGGCTGCACCTTCTCAAGATCATCAACAAATCTTGCAAGTGTCTCGTTTCCGCCTTTCGTTGTGTCATACCAGTTCTGCATCGTCTGAAGATCAGCCTGTGCCCTGTCATATTCAGCCTGAAGATTCTCCACATCCCCAAGTGCTTCTATCTGTGCTTTAAGGCTTTCATTCTCCTGCTTGTTCGTGTAATACACGAATAAAATCCCACCGCACATTGCAATGGAGATAACTGCAGCAAATATCAGTATCCACCACGGAAGTTTATCACTCTTTACCTTCTCGCCTCTTTGGCGTGCCTCATCGATCGCAATCCTTAACGGAGCAATAACGGCACCGATGTTTGCAAGATAGTTGGCTACTATCTCATCGCTTAGAACCTTATGGTTCTTGATCTCAACACCACGGAGCCGCTCAACAACCTGAACCTCGTAGTCCATTTCATTGTTGATCAGATCCGGTAGTCCCGCTATTGATGATATATCACCGATAACAAATGCACGCTCAACAGGATTCTCAGCATTTCTGGCCCGATAGAATTCAAGGATACGCCCGATGCTTGAGAGCATCGTTCGAACCGCATCCGCTACATCCCCGTATTTTGCCGCAAGATCTCCGATATCATCCTGCATCAGCATCTCGTCCGCTTCTTCATCAGATACGTTCGCAGATGATTTTATGGCATCAACGAGCGACAGGCGTCCGTATGGCACGCTTCGCTGCATGACCATCGTCGATCCGTTCATTATATTTACAACAGTATTCTCTGCTCCGACCTGGAACACAGCATCAACGCCTTCACCTGCGGTCTGAAATTTTAAGAGCTGCAGAATGGAATTACCTGAGTAGTCAATTGCTTCGACGCTCATTCCCATTGCTTTTGCAAGCTCATAGTACTGTTCGATCAGCTCATTCGGTGTTGCCGTTACCGACAATCTGTAATTCTTGACTCCCTCATTCTGTACGATCTCTATGATCGAGTGATTAAAGGTGTAACTATCCAGATTGGTTATAGGAAAATACTCTGATGCGTTTATCTGAACTATGTCCTTGATACGGTTCTCTTTACAGAAGGGAATGATCGCCTCTTTGTTGGCGATACGCTTGGAGTTGATCGTAAATACAATCTTCTTCGCAGAAAATCCCTCGCCCTTAAGTCCCTGTTTGATCGCCTCCGCAAGAGATTCGGCATCAAGAATAACACCGTCTTCGCATAAGCCCTCTGGAACTATGAGGTCTATCGCATTAAATACCTGTACTTTCCTTTTGCCCGCAAGCTTTACCTCGCAGACCTTTACGATCTCACTCCCCAGTGAGATCGACAATACTTTAGTCGCCATGTAAGTCTCCTATTTGTTGTCTACTGTCCCTTATTACCCTCTTGAGTCAAAATCATCCGACCCATGTTATGTTAACCTGTAAATGTTCCGAGGTAAGCATTTACAATTCTCTCTCCCCATAAGCTTGCGATGAAGATACCTGCTGCAAGGTACGGACCGAACGCAAGCACGTGGTCCTGTTTTGATACTTTCATTCTGATCAAGTGTATTATTGAGCCAAGTATACATCCGATAACAAATGCAAGTATGCAGTTCTTCCATCCGAGGAATAACCCTGCGGCTGCCATAAGCTTAATGTCTCCTCCGCCTATACCCCGTCCTTTTGTGGCAAAGTACAGGATCAGTAGAAAACCGGAAACCGCAACCGCTCCTATCAGATGATCGCTAAGTGATAATGGCATCCACGAAAAAAATGCTCCTCTTGCGCTATTTGTTTCACGGCTGTAATCCCACATTCCATTAGTCTTTGCCAGATCAAGAACGGTAGCCGCCACACCAAGCAATCCAATAAACACATTAAGACCGAACGGTATTTCATATGTCCGCCAGTCTATTACAGCTATCACTATGAGTGCCGATGTAAGAAACATCGTAAGCATACTTTTTATATTGATCCCCGCTACAGCGGCGATAAGCAAGTACAGAAGCCCATTCAGTATTTCAATTATAGGATATTGAACGGAAAGCTTAGTCTTGCAGAACCTGCATTTCCCTCTGAGCAGAATGTAACTAATTACAGGAATCAGGTCGTACCACTTAATCACGTTCCCACAGACCATGCAGTGGGAACGTGTTGTGGTTATGTTTTCACCCTTCGGTATCCTGTAGATGCAGACATTCAGGAAGCTGCCGACGAGGATGCCAACAAGGAAGATGATGATTGCCAAAATCATGCTATCTTATATTCAAGCCTTAGATATTGGAATTACTTGAATACTGTCTCCATCGTTTTCTTCGGATCTTTGCCGTTAGTGCAATCAGCTGTTGCTCCAGGCGTCCACTTGTAGGTTGAACAACTATAAGAGCCAAATGTCTTGTCTTTAGGCCATCCCGTTGATCTACAAGGTGTATTTTGGCTAAGTCCTACACTCGTTAATGCAGCAGCGATCCCAGTGGCATCCAAACCGCCCACAGTAAGGTTAGCACCCGTAGAATCTGTGCCAATGGTGATTGTTGTTGCGCTTGCTGGATCATTTTCAGCCACATAAGCTTCTATTGCAGCTTTAAGCTCAGATGCATTCTGAATATCCGTTGACTGTCTAGAGGACTCTACATACTTAATAAACTGCGGTGCAAGCACACCTACAAGGATTGCCATGATGGCAATAACGATGATCAGCTCGACAAGCGAGAAACCTTTGTTATTCATTTCTTTCTTATTCATACTCTTTCTCCTTTTCTTATATGAATATTATTTATAGGTGTAGATAAGTTCTTCCCACCCTCGCCGGGTGGCATCTCGCACTCCGTGCAAGATAACTCATGGGCTCCTCCTATCTACATCATATATCCACAGTGTCTGCTCCCCACCATGGCATATATCATTATTTTGCCCTACTAATGTATATCGGCATTTAATAACCAATCATTAACCGTTTCCCTTAATAACAAGCCCCATCTTACGATTTTTCCCCATCTATAGTATTATAACATAATTAAAGCTTTTTTATTACACAATTTATCACAATACATCATATTTGTGATACCAAATTTCACTTTCTATACTATTAAAGACTTTTAAACTCGGTAAAAAGGCTCAAATTCACGCTGATAACCACCTAAAATCCAACAGCAAACAAGGCAAATCATCACTGATTTGCCCTGTTTTTATTATTACTGTTTATTATAAGCTTAATAACCTACTTAAGGATACTCTTGGCAAGCGTTTCTGCATCTTCTTTCGAAATTGAAGAATTCTGCTCCATGAGATACTTGGTAAGTTTTGCAGTTTCTTCAGTTATACGCCGCCCGGCGTCAGTCGTATTCTTCTCCGGACTCTCATTTAGTGGTACAGCGAGCTGCGCCTCAAGTTCTGCTATACGCTTCTCAGCTTCGGCTGCACGTTTCTCAGCAGCATCAGCCCGCATGCTCTCGCGCTCGGTATTGGCATGCTCAAGCTCTATTCCCTCTTCAATACCATCCCGTTTGAATTTTGCCATCGTTTCGGCTTCATTATATTCTGTGATGCACATATTCTTTACCTCGCTCTGATTTCCTATCAAGAACTTCTTTATCTCAAAATCCTCTGGCATATCTTTGATAGCTTTATCAACAGCCGGCTCTATTTCCATACATTTCTTATTCTTTCTAACTTCCTCAACAAACCATGAATATTCAGACAGCGCCTTACAAGCAATAAGCAATCTGCTCTTATATTGGGGCCGGATGTTGTACATATGTACTCGTACCTCAATATCTGATTTTGTTATATCAGCATCTCTGGGAAACGAATCACTAAGTTTTAGCACTCTGTCGCCTTTATCCAACTCTCCGTTATAGAACACCGCTAATCTTGGCATCGGTAAAATCATCTGCTTTGAGCCATACTCATTCTGATCAGTCTGCTTAATGTACTTGTCATACTGTCTTCCAAGATACATAAGCTGCCTTACCGGCATATTAGGATTATATGTGCTCTGGTGCTCGTATAGGCTTATATCGCTCCCTATGATGAAGGATACATCATTTTTCATCCCCATATAGATATAATCACCCATCGTTGTAATCTCTATATCTTCAAGATTACTGTGATTTGTTCCATTCACCGCATTGTACAGTGATAATGTCCATGCCTTGTTTTCTTCTCTTCCGAAGATAAAACAAAACAGTCTGTCCTTTTCCTTAACGTTAACTTTGTCTGCCATATGCACACTCCTTTCAGCTGTATTTCGCAGGAGTTTGATATGGCAAATCCATTCTGTGTATCTGTCTGTTTTTCCGAACCCCACCAAGTACCGGAATACCCGTTCATCGGAAATTAACCCCTGCCAGTAGTTTTGTTGGAATATAAGCAGGAATTTCAGAAGATACTCAAGAATTGAATATTAGATGACTGATGTGTCATAAACGAAAAAACTGCTTACGTGCAAATTATAACACGTAAGCAGTGATTTTCAATACTGAATATTACAGTCAACAGGACAGGTCCTCCTTCAATAATAGTTCAGAAATGCTCTTTAAGCATTACGCGCAATTATTCGACCTTCCTGAAGTATCAATCGGCATGATTTTTGTTGATAATTCCGATATTCACAAAAATGAAGCCTAATGATATGGTCATATCATATTTTCAAGATAATACTATCACCCGATAAGATAACAGAGATGACGAGGAGGGCTGACATGAATATCAATGAATTAAAAGAAATGCTTTATAGTGTTGACAGATCATATGACGACTTTGTGAGCCTGGTAGTTAGTTTCGTGAAAATTCCCGAAAATTCATCAAAAGACATTTTGATCCGGGATTATATCGTATCCCATCCACGCGCTAATTCCAGTGACGTTTTAGAATATATGATTAGCGAATTAGGCATGGCTAATAATCCTTCAAATCAAGAACTTGTAATAGCCTGAGAGAGACTAAAGGCGAATCCCTAAGGATTCGCCTTGATTATTTTATTACTGTTTATTATAAGTTTGATCACCTACTCAAGAATATTTCTGGCAAGTGCTTCTGCATCAGTTTTCGACATTGAAGAATTCTGCTCCATGAGATACTTGGTAAGTTTTGCAGTTTCTTCAGTTATACGCCGCCCGGCGTCAGTCGTATTCTTCTCCGGACTCTCATTTAGTGTCTCAGCGAGCTGCGCCTCAAGTTCTGCTATACGCTTCTCAGCTTCGTCCGCACGCCTGGTTGCTTCATCCGCGCGTCTCTTCTCACGCTCGGTGTTGGCACGCTCTTTGTCGCGACCCTCTTCTATCAGTTCTCTTTCTCGTTCCCAACTCTTCATATATCTTTTATTTACATCCTTCTTTGCCTTCGTACTTCTGACTATGCCGTCAAGCCTCTGCGTAGATTCGTCAGTTGCATTTTCTTCCTTACTCTCGCTGATATATCGCAAGAGGTTCTGGATTTTCTTCTCGTCTTCTCCCGCATCTTTTGGAAGATCTCCGCCAACATACAGGAAGATCCTTCTAATCCCATCATTATACTGTAAATGAGAGTGTGTCTTTAGTGTCGTCCCTGCCTCATAATACATTGCATTATCCCCGAAAGGATCGTATGAAAGTATAAATATCGTCACGAGTTCCGGCAGTTCCTCATATTCCGTACCCTTCTCAAGCAGCTGTACATCAATAAGGTCTGCATAGTATCTGCTCCTTTTCGGAAGTCCAGCTTTCTTCTGGACACGTTTTTCCGGTTCTACATCATATACGCTGATATCATCCGCATTGTCACCCTTATTTTCCGTCACATAAGCGTCAAGTCTGATGCCATGTGATTTTTCGGATATTCCCGGAACCACCTTCTGTGCGGTAAAACAAAGGTTTTCGATCTTTCGCTTCAGCACACAGCTAAGTATTATTCTGCAAGCTTCAAGCCCACTATCCTCATCTGCCATAATCTCTGTAAACAGAAAATCGTCAATGACATTCATCTCCTCCAGCGGCTTCATGCTATGAACTTCTCTTACATTTTCCATATTCATCTCTCCTTTCGATTATAGCCGGCAGGAGTATGCTATGGATGATAATTATTTCTCCTGCCTATTGTTTGTTGGATTATAAGCAGGAATTTCAGAAGATACTCAAGAATTGAATATTAGATGACTGATGTGTCATAAACGAAAAAAACTGCTTACGTGCAAATTATAACACGTAAGCAGTGATTTTCAATACAGATTATTACGGTCTTCTATATTAGTTATTGTCATTTTTAAAAGGATTTATCTTATCGCCTTCAACTTCTCAGCCTTCCGGCTCATGCCGTCAACAAGCGTCTGAACCTCTTCGACGATAGTCTCGTTCTGTCCCGTTGTGGCAAATGTGTTATCCGAGTGTGCCGAAACCTCCTCGGTAATGGCCGATATGGTCTGAATACTGTCAACGATCTCCTGATTGGCACTCTTAAGTCCGGTAACGATACCCGACAGATCATCGGAACTGCTTCTGATAAGTCTGATGCTCTCAACGATCTTCTCAAAGCTTTCCGATGTAACGTGTGCACTCTCGTTCTGGCTTCTGTTGCTCTCAACAAGAGAGTCGATGGATGAGACAACATCATTCATTTCCGATGATATTCCGTCTATTAACTGATTGATATTTCCTGTTGCAGTCTGTGTCTGGTCTGCAAGACTTGATATCTCGGTTGCAACAACAGCGAATCCTCTTCCGGCTTCACCGGCTCTTGCCGCCTCGATTGAAGCGTTAAGCGCCAGGAGGCTTGTCTGTGAAGCAACATTCTGGATCAGTTCAACGATGGAATGCATCTTGGTTGTGGTTGCCTGTAATTCCTCAACCTCTTTCATAACATCTGCGCCTGCCTGCTCGGAAAGGCTTACCTGATCCATGAGTTTGCCGATATTCTCACGTCCTGCGTGGGCCGCATCAACAGTAACGCTGACATTTTCGCTTATATTGTTTGCCGCTGCCGTAACCTGATCAATCTGATCCTGGATCTCTTCCGTCTTGTGAAGCTGATTCTGTACTGACTCTGCTGTGTCTCCCGTTCCGCTCTGTATTTCTTTCATGGCGGTAAGTGTGTTACTGCTTGACTCTGCAAGCTGGTTCATCTTGTCGGAAACCTGAGCCACATCGTCAATGAGTTCTCCGGAAATACTCATAATGCTATCCATCATTACATTGGTCTTCTCTCCGGCCTCATTGATCTCTTCGACCTTGGCATCATTGTTTCTGGCAATGACCCTGTTTACCGTAAAGGAGAACAATGAACATATGATCATGATAAGAACTTCGATCTCGAGATCAGCTACCGCTCCGCCTTCCCATTGTCTCATTGAAGCAAACTTAATAGCATGAATGGTTGCAATGATCGATACTCCGACTGAAGATGTTATGGAAAGTCTGAGGTCATTAAACATTCCCGTAAGGATCAACGTGGGAATTGCATATACGAATACCAGTACAGTATTGGTCGATATCATGCAAAGGACCAGATAGAATATTCCGTAGCCGATACCGATTACATGCTTTACAAGCGGGGTTTCGGGATCACGTTTATAGAATATCCATCCGAGGATCATAGGGACAAGATCAAGAATCTCAACCGGAAGGAATAAGCCCCATCCCGCTTCACCCTTGATAAACTGGATTATATACGCAATACTGATGATACTTGTAAGAATCGTAAACAAAATCATTGCGGTTCTGTTGACGATATCCCCTTGTGTTCTTGATTTTCCCATATAGTTCCTCCTTTTGATTACAGTTTATCTATTGAATCGTACAGCGTAAGCATCGGCTGCAGGATAGCCATAATAATAACTCCGACAATAACTGCCAGAACAACGATGATAAGAGGTTCCATAACAGCCATCATCTGTTCCGTTGCCTCGGCTACTTCTTCTTCGTAGTACTCGGCAATATTCTCAAGCATGTCTTCAAGTTCACCGGTCTCCTCACCGATCGACACCATATGAACGACCATCGGCGGGAACAATCCGGACATCTTGATCGGTTTTGATAATGACACACCGTTTCCTACCTGATCTCTTGCCTGATATACGGCACGCTGGAACAGAATGTTTCCGTCCATTGAATTACCTGTTATCTCAAGCGCTTCCATCATCGGAACGCCGGCACGTAAGAGCGTCGAAAGTGTTCTCGAAAATGTTGCGCAATTTGTCTTGGTCTGAAGCTGTCCTACTCCCGGAAGCTTTAATTTGAGCGTTCCGAACAATACACGTCCGCTTATGGTCTGCGAATAAATCTTCAGGAACACCGCGAGTGCAATAACAACTATAGCTATCAGCCACCAGTATCCCACAAAGAAATCGGACATGGCTATTACCATTTTTGTCATAGCCGGCATTTCGACATCCATATCCTCAAACATCGACATAAAGTTCGGGATAACAAAAGTCATCATCGCAACTATAACACCGATGGCGACAATCAGAACTATGATCGGGTATATCGTCGCTTTCTTGATGATCGCTTTTAACTGCGCTTCTTTCTCGAACTGGAGCGCCATTCTCTCAAATGCCGTCTCAAGTGAACCGGTCGCTTCGCCTGCTGCCACAAGGTTTACGAAGATTGAAGGAAATACTTTTTCTTTGCGCATTGCTGATGATAATGTTTCACCTTTTCCGAGGTCATCAACAAGCCTGACCGTTGCACTTTTGAGCGCTTTGTTCTCGGTCTGCTCGCTCATCATCTGTAATGCATTTATAACACTGACACCTGCTTTTAATATTGCAACGAACTGGCGGCAGAATACGGCATATTCTCTTGCCTTGACCCTCGGGGTTCCAAGAGTGATCTCTTTGTTAAGCGCACTTTCCGGCTCAAGTTTCATAACGATCAGGCCGTCGGCTTTAAGTTTGCTGGCAGCCTGTTCCGCATTAGTCGCTGTAACGCTTCCCTTCTTTTCTTTTCCGTCAGGACCCATGGCCCTGTAGATATAACCCGGCATATGATTTTCGCCCCTTTTTTTATTCTGTCTATCCTGAAGCAGACTATTCGCATTCCGCTACGCTTCAAAAGTTATCGCTCAGATTCTATTGCTCATTGTTGTTTTGTCCTGTGCGAACAAAAGTGCGTCATCCCTGTTGATCTCGCCTCGCATATACAGTTCCATTATAGCATCATCCATAGTCATCATTCCAACCTTGCGGTTTGTCTGTATCGTAGAAGTGATCTGATGACTCTTGTTCTCACGTATCAGATTTCTAATCGCTGAATTTGCATGCATAACTTCAAACGCAGCACATCTTCCCCCACCGACTCTCGGTATAAGCTGCTGTGAAACAACGGCTTCAAGCACGTTTGCAAGCTGGGTCCTGATCTGTTGCTGCTGATGCGGCGGAAATACATCTATGATACGGTCAACTGTCGATGCCGCTCCTATCGTGTGTAATGTCGAGAATACAAGATGGCCTGTCTCGGCAGCTGTTATTGCTGTACTTATCGTTTCAAGATCACGCATCTCACCGACAAGTATTACATCGGGATCTTCACGAAGTGCCGAGCGCAGTGCGATCGAATAATCATCTGTATCTATTCCGACCTCACGCTGGTTGACTATCGATTTGTCGTGTCGGTGAAGGTACTCTATAGGATCTTCAAGAGTTATTATATGTGCATCAAGTTCACGGTTAATCTTGCCTATTATCGAGGCAAGGGTTGTTGACTTACCCGAACCTGTAGGCCCCGTAACAAGTACCAGTCCTCTCTTCTTGTCATATAATTCCACAACCGATTCGGGAACTCCCAGTTCTTCCGGACGCGGTATCTTGTTTCCCACAAGACGGAATACCATTGCGCATGTTCCGCGCTGTCTGAACGCATTTACACGGTATCTGCCGAGCTGTGAAATGGAGTATGAGAAGTCCCACTCGCCTTTCTCATCAAACGCTTTTGTCTGCTTCTCATTCATAATGCCGTACAGGAGTCTGTGAGTATCATCAGGCATCAACCTTGGAAAAGTCATTTCCTGCAGATGCCCTGATACCCTCATCTTCGGAGGTATGCCGACTGTGATATGCACGTCACTTGCCCCCGCCTGATTGGCAACAGTCAGTATCTGTTCAATTGTAACCGTTGATGCTGCACTCTGTAATTCCATAGTATCCCTCTTTACTCATCTTCGTAGGCGACCTTACGCATTTCGCTTATTGTGGTTATTCCCTGCAGAACATACTCTGCCGCTCCGCGACGCAGTGTAGTCATGCCTTCGGTTATCGCCTGCTGCTCTATCTCATCGGCGTTCGCACCTCTTGATATCATCCCTGCGATCTTATGGGAGATGGGCATTATCTCATACACACCTATTCTGCCCTTATAACCTTTCGAACACTCCCTGCAGCCTACCGGCTCGTAGATAATGCACTCCTGATCCTCCGGAATACGAAGTGCCCTCTTCTCCTCCGCTGTTGCAGCCTTTTGTCTGCGGCATTTCGGACAGAGTTTCCTTACCAGTCGCTGAGCGATTATACCTACAACGGAATCTCCGATAAGGTACGGTTCGATTCCCATATCAAGAAGTCTCGTAATAGAACTTGCGGTTGAATTGGTATGAAGCGTCGAAATAACAAGGTGACCCGTGATCGATGCCTTAACGGCGATCTCTGCGGTCTCGGTATCTCTTATCTCACCGATCATAATGATATCGGGATCCTGACGCAGGATTGAACGAAGCGCCGATGCGAAAGTCAGATCTGCCTTGACATTGACCTGCACCTGGTTGATACCGTTAACATTTGCTTCGACAGGATCTTCAACCGTAATTATATTAACTTCATCGGAATTAAGTTCCGACAAAACCGTATAACACGTTGTGGATTTACCTGAACCGGTAGGTCCTGTAACAAGTATGATCCCGTGCGGGTTCGACATGATAGCGTCGAACCTCGGCAGCTCTCTATCATTAAGTCCCAGATACTTTTTATCCCTTGTCAGTCCGTCCTTTGAAGTCAGTCGCATAACGACTTTCTCGCCGAATACCGTCGGAAGAATAGATACACGGACATCGTATTCCTTACTGTCGACAACAACCGTCAGACGGCCGTCCTGCGGTTTTCTCTTTTCGGAAATATCCAGATTGGAAATGATCTTGATACGCGCTACAAGCGCCGGAAGAAGTGACTTATCGTAATCCATGTTTTCAACAAGTACACCGTCGATCCTGAATCTGACCCTTACCTCCCGGTCAAGTGCCTCGATATGTATGTCCGATGCGCCCTGACGCACTGCTGTCTCAAGCATCGTCTTAACAAGCTTTACAATAGGAGCATCGTCTATGTTTTCGTATTCGATATCGGAAGCCGATGTATCAAAAGCGATCTCCGCGGCATGCTCTTCCTGGAACTGTGCCGCTGCCGCCCTCGCCTGCTCTTTACCGTACCTTCTGTCGAGCTGGAGAGATATCTGTGCACTCGGACAGAAAAATGGAATGACTTCCATATTGGTCATGATAGTGACATCATCGATCGCCATAATATTCATGGGATCTGCCATCGCCACTTTCAGGATGTTGGGATTCTTCTCGTCGAAGCCAAACGGCATCAGCTGATTTTTCTTCATCAGCTCCTCTGATACGAGTTTGACTGCATTGTCATCGATTCCGACATGACGCAGATCAACCGTGTCAATACCGAGCTGGCTGGACAGTACATTCGAAAAATCTTCCTGCGAAACATAACCGAGCGCGATGAGCGTTTCACCGAGCTTGGCTCCCCTTATCTTCTGCTCCTTAAGAGCTGTTTCAAGTTGTGCTGCCGTTATCAGACCTTCACTTATCATCAGGTCGCCGATACGGACTTTTTTTCGAATTATTGCCATATACCAAACTTCCTATCCTGATTATATCATATCATTCCCCGGCGGAAATCTCCACATCAAGCCCTGCATCCGCATCCGCATCCGTAACCGGTATCTGTGCCGGAACGGTCTCTATCTGTCCCTCTGACAAATATGCCTCGCGCAGAGCCGGTACAAAGGATGCATAGTCAACCATTGAGATATCAAGATCCACTTCACCCCTTACTCCGGGAATATTGCCTGAATCCGTATACTGCCACATCGTAAAATCATAGAGAAAATCATTCTCGTCCAGGTACTGGGGTGCCCACAGGTCGTAATCTTTGAGAGCCTCAACATTAAGATACCTTCTCATCCAGTTTTCCGAGGCATAAATCATGGGATAATATCCTTCTTCTTTGATCCTCTCACAAAACGCCTTGCATATATCGCTTCTGAGTTCATCCGAGATCTCCGTCTTATTGGTTCTTGCCTCTTCATCTTCGATATACTCGGTATCAAACGCAACAGGATATGATATTTTATGATCTTCTATAAGACGGATGACATATTCCGCTTCGTCCTCCGCCTCTTCAACCGTAATCGCCTGCGTAAAGAAATATACACCGAGATTAAGCCCCACACGCTCGGCTTCCTGTGCGTATCTTTCAAATTTCTCGTCTTCCATCAGTCCGCCAGCGGAGTATCCGCGATACCCGCATCTTAGCATGACAAATTCACATCCCGACGCGGCAAGCTCATCAAAATTAACACTACTGTTATGATATGAAAGATCGCATCCCAGATGACTTATCTTCTCTCCTTCATCATTAAAATATGCCATGAATCCGTTATCGATCCGGAAATTCTCCTTCTTGTAGGAGTTCATGAATATCTTTCCTTCGGTTAACGGCCGCTCGGGTACATATACGTTTGTTACGTTAATGTGGCTCTGTTCCTCGATAACAGTATTAAGTTCCTCGCGGACAGCTGCTATCTCCCGCGAACTCTTTATATGGATCACAACCATTCCGATCACAACACCTATTATCATACTGATAAATATGACAAGAAGTGTTGTGCCCGTGCTGCTGCTGCGCCTTCGCTTTTTTCTTTTGGCCGGCACCGGAGTGCCCTGATTGTATATCTGTCCCTCTCCCACTAATATCCCCTTATTACCGGTTTTCTCCGAGAGCCTTCTTTACACGGTCAATGAGTTCCGGAGTAAAGAATGCCTCTTCCATGATCATCATAACAACCCCTTTTCCTCTCAAGGTGGGTGCTAACGAGTCATATACCTGTTGCGGTTCGACCCCGGACGCATCTCTCCCGATTATAAACAGATCGGGATGATGTTCCTTTATATATTCAAACGCTTCAACAGTGGTTTTAGTCACTTTAACCTTATAATCATTTGCAAGCAGGCTGTCTCTCATCATCTTTAAATGAGCCACATCACAGTCCAGTATGAGCACCTCCTTGACGGATGCCCTCATTTGAGACTCTTCAAATATCTTCGCAAGTCTTACACAAAGCTCTTCTTTCGGAATTGCCTTGGTCAGATAACCTGCGGCTCCTTTAGCCAAAAGACTGCGAACAAGATTCGGATCGGAAAGACCCGAGAAGAAGACAACCGGTGTATCTTTTAATTCCGGATTTTTAAGTATTTCATCAAATGCCTGCAGACCGTTCACAACCGGCATCTCAATATCGAGCAGTATGAGATCGGCATTATAGCTGTCCATTTTTTCGACAAACCGGTAACCTGCATTTTCGGTAACAACATCATACGTATCCTCAAGATATTCCTTCAGGATCTTGAGTGTCATAATATCATCATCAACAATTAGGATTCTCTTTTTCATTCGTAACACATCCTGTCAATTTCCGAAAAATCCGTCGACCGACTGCACAAGCGTTGCCTTTTTTAACGGCTTGCTGAGTATCCCATACACCTTTGGGCCAAGCAGGTTGGAACGCGGTTCCGGGTAATCATCGCCCACAAGATACATAAGCGGAATTCCGGATCCGCCGGGCTGCATACGTATTGAAGCTACCGTTGCCAGTCCGCTCATTCCCGGCAGTACGGGATTGATTATCAGCAGATCGACCGGATTTCTTATCGCATAATCTATTGTTTTTATTCCGCTGTCCAGCGTTACGACATTATACTTCTGTGTCAGAAACAGGGCATAAAGCTTTGTTGATTTGGTATCCGCATCAACGATAACGACGGTCTTCTTATCATTATCCACTTCCGGTGCCGGCCGCCTGCTTAGCCGGCTGTCATCGATCTTGATATTGCCCTGGGCACCCATCGCTCCGAATGGATTACTCACTGCCTTTTGCTTAAGCATATCCATGGTTCTGGCAACATCTTTCCCGGCATTGCCTTCAAGACGTTTTGAGGGATGATGCTGTGACAGGTTCGCCTCTCTTTGCATATCTCTGACGATCTTTCCAACCCCTGCGTCTTTCTCCTCCGCCTTGATCAGCGCCTTTTGCAGGAAGCTCTGTTGCTGATTCTCTTTATGCTTATTGTCATTTCTTCTCCTCCGTCTCAGGAGAAGATCATCGTCTTCCTGCTCTTTGAGTTTTTGCGCCGCGTCAAGCAGATGCCTAATATCACGGACTCTTTTTTGTCCGCGTTCGAGAGCCGACTCAAGGTTTTTGACCCGCGTGTCCATATCAAGAACAACTGCACGCTGCCTGCCATCCCCGCCCGGAGCCTTGACTGTATGTCCCATCAGTCTGTCTATACTCCTGGTCTCTTCATATGATAACGGAACAACCTCTTCTGCAAACTCCGCGCTCTCAATAGCCTCCGTAATCAGTGAGAATAACCTGTCATCATCTACCTCTCCCTCATAGAAGATCACATCACCGATCTCAAAAAACTCCAGACTCTTGTCCGAGAATTCATCATCGGTCAGGACAATGACCGGAATGGATCCTATCTCTTCATCACCGGATTTGTTTACCATCCAGTCAAATGCATATAACCCGAAACTTTTGGAGTCATTTCCGTTTAGTATGACAGCATTGGGAAGCATCCCGTTAGCGTCTCTTTTTATGAACCTGAGCGCTTCCTCTCCTGATGCTGATTCATTTACTTCAATGTAATCGGGAAGAATATTTGAAATTTTATCCCGCCGATTGCGGTCATCATCAATAACAACAATGCGAAGATCCGACATCCTGCTGCTCCTTATTACGCGACCTTATTCTGTCTTTTCCGTCTTGGGCTTTTCTTCTGTTTTAGGCTTTTCTACCGTTTTAGGCTTTTCTTCCGCTTTGGTTTTCTCTTCGGTCTTGGTTTTGTCTTCGTTCTTTATCTTTTCCTCTGGCTTGACATTATCGCTGATCCCCGGCGCTTCCTTAACACGGAATCTTCTGCCCTTCTTGTTCTTGGTACGATCGATGTTCATATTGCATTTGCCCTGGAAAACGGACTGTTCGTCTATAAGTATCTTTGATGTTGTAATATCACCGTACACTTCTCCGGTAGGTTCAATATTAGTCTTGTCTTTGATCGTAAGATTACCATCCACGACACCTGCAATTATTATATTTTCAGCCATAACATTTCCTTCGATCTGGCCGCTTTGCGATAACACAACCGTGCCGTCAGCGCATACGCCGCCGACAACACTTCCGTCGATCCTTACCGATGAATGTGTGATCAGTGTCCCTTCAACTTTCGTATCCGATCCGATAAAAGTGGAAATTGAAGTCTGATTGATCCTAACCTTATTGTCATCCTTAAAAAACATTTTCATTCCTCCGCATTTTTTAAGAGCCACTCCATGATCCCAAGTCTACTCCTGCTTTATCAATGATCTCGGGTCAATAAAACTGCCTTCCTGCTTGATCTCATATGCAACATATCCGTCATCGGTAAGCACCGCAAGAACGTCATTTTTCATGACCCTCATGCCTTCCTCGATAGAAACATCACCATTCATTCTGTAATACGTTACATACCCGTTTTCATGGTCTATAACGATTCCTCTGTTGTAATACGGGTTCTGGTCGTCCGAATCGACGTGAGTAACCAATCCTTCGGCCGCTGCAGCAACTACCGCACCCTTTGTGGTTGAAAATACGATTCCGTTTGTCTGTCCTCCCGTCGAGTCTTTGTAAGGATCGTCTATAAGAATAGCCTTTGCGTTTTTGACGGGGATCTCATCAGGCACAGCCGATTCCTCAGCTTCAAGGGCCTCTTCTTCCTCCCGTTTGGAGATCGTGTCTTCTATCTTGGAAAACACCTCTTTGTCTGCCTCTATCTGATCATTAAGAGCAGCAACGGTACCTTCAAGAGCCGTATTGCTCTCTTTAAGTTCTCCAACCGATTGCTCCGCTGCCTCAAGAGAGTTCTTAAGCTTGTGGTTATGATATATCATCGAACCCATGAGGCCGAATACTATAATTCCTATGGCAAGTGCGCATGTAAACAGCTGGAGCAGTCTGTCATAGGATATTTCTACAGTCTTGGCGGCATCGGAAGAATTCGGTATCAGAAGCATCGTAAAACCCGTAGGCTGACGCTTTGTATCCGCACGTTTTGTTTTTTTGGTTTTCTCCTTATTCCAGATCAAGTTTCATATCTCCCGGTTTGATCCATCCGCGGCGTCTCATTAATTCCGAAATACCAAAAGAAAGCACCGCGGGAAGCACAAAGTGCAGTACAACGATTTTGACCGTAACGGCAACCGGGCTAAACCCGGCGGCGGTCATATCCTGATATGTCATAAGCTGGCCCACCAGCCCGCTCGTCCCCATTCCGGAACCTGTTGCATTATTAGTCATTTTGAATACAAGTGTTCCTACAGGCCCGAGGATCGCCGAACTTATTATTGCCGGAAGCCAGATGACCGGTTTTTTCATAATATTCGGTACCTGAAGCATGCTTGTTCCGAGTCCCTGGGCAAAGAGACCGCCCCATCCGTTTTCCTTGAATGAAGCGACAGCAAATCCTATCATATTGGCACAGCATCCAACTGTTGCGGCACCCGCCGCAAGTCCGGACAGATTAAGTATCAGTCCGAGCGCAGCCGAACTGATCGGGAGTGTCAATACCATTCCCATTATCACGGACACAAGAATACCCATAAGCAGTGGCTGCCTTTCGGTACTCCAGTTTACTATTCCACCAAGCCATGTCATAAAGCCCGATATCGGAGGTCCGAGAAGGATCCCGGCAAAAGCTCCCGATAGGATCGTAACAGATGGCGTTACAAGAATATCAAGTTTGGTCTTGCCTGCAACCATACGGCCGAGTGTGATCCCGACAAGTGCAGCGATATACGCACCAAGAGGTTCCCCCGGACCTTTGTATGCAATAACTCCGTCAACAAAAACCGTTCCGGCGATTATGCTGCTTGCAAACGCACCGATCATGCCGCATACTGCAGCGGAAAAAATGACAAGTGGCTTTTCCTTGAATTTGACAGCCACCCCGCATCCTATACCCGCACCGGTAATGCTGCTCGCAATCTGACCTACGACTACAAGGTATGTTCCGACAAATCCCGGAATATACGATCCAACCTGTTTGATGATCGTTCCGATGATAAGCGTAGCAAAAAGACCGAGTGCCATTCCGGACAATCCGTCAATGAAAATATAATTTAGTATTTTCTTCATAATAATCTCCTGTTACATCAGTAGAATAACATATAAACATAGTGTACTATCATAACAGCGATTTTTCAAACTTTTTTATTTACAATTTAACGCTGATATGCTAGTATTTGAAAGTGCATTGTGCACTTGTTTCATTTTATTTTTTCGGAGGTATCTCAATGAAAGGTACAGTTAAGTGGTTCAACAACCAGAAAGGTTACGGATTTATTTGTGACGAACAGGGTAATGATGTATTCGTACACTACTCAGGAATCAGCGCAGAAGGCTTCAAGTCTCTTGACGAAGGTGCTGCTGTTGAATTCGATGTGGTTAACGGTGAAAAAGGCCCTCAGGCAACAAACGTAACAAAGTTATAATCTCCGTAACTTGTGCCTCATTTACTGTATAAGTATTTATAAGGTTATTTTATGGGATTATAAAAAAGGAACCGTTATGCGGTTCCTTTTTTATTACGTATTATTCTGCTGATTCATAACCTGTCTGGACATTGCCATATTCTGCTGCATCTGTTTCTCGATCTGGATCGCCGCATCCCTTATATCATTATGTACACGCTGGAACGCTGCCACAACCTGGGGGTCAAACTGGACACCCGCGCCCTGGGTTATGATATTGTATGCTTCTTCGTGAGTCTTGGCCTTTTTGTAACTTCTCTCGGCAACAAGTCCGTCATAAACATCCGCAACGGCAAGTATTCTTGCAAGGATCGGAATATTGGCACCTGCCAGTCTGTCGGGATATCCGTTCCCGTCCACTCTCTCGTGATGATACTTTGCCATCTGGAATGTATAATACAGGAATTTGTTGTTCGGAAGAAGATACGCATATTTCTGAATGGCAGCTGCCGCCATAGTTGTATGAGCTTTCATAAGTGCGAATTCTTCATCGGTATATTTTCCCGTCTTGGTAAGAACAGCATCGGGAACCCCGATCTTACCCATATCATGAAGACGTGAACTAAGCAGTATCAGTTCAAAATCATTGGGATCTATTCCGTAGTTAACACCCGAAAGCAGCATCTCCTTAAGCAGGATCTCCATATACTTACTGACACAGATACTGTGCATTCCGGTGTACGGATCCTTTTGGGAAATGAGGTCTGTTATTATTCCGATAATAAAATACTCCAGATTCATAGCGTTTCTTGCCTGGAAATTGGCCGTCTGCTGAAGCTGGGTATTATATGAATCCATTTGGGATTTGTAATCGAGAATATTCGCCTGAAGCTCCATTCTCTTACGAAGCAGATCCGGGATGATGGGTTTACGGATAAAATCAACACCGCCAAGCCTGTATGCCTCCATCTCGGTTGTATTTTCCTTATCACCCGATAAGAACAATACCGGAATTCCCTTTGTCTTCTCATTCGTCTTCAGACGCATTATCAAATCGAATCCGTTGACACCGGGCATCGCAATGTCAAGCAGAATAAAATCAGGCATAATCGTTGATTTGGCAAGACGCTGCAGGGCGGCTTTCGGACTGTTAATATCAATTACGCGGAATTGTCTCTCCAAGGCTTTCTTGGCAACGAGCAGTTCCGTTTCGTTGTCATCAATGATCATTACCGTATACATTTAATAATCTCCTCTATGCTCAGACTGCCTCCGAAAATATCAAGCTTCGACCCGACTGTAAAATTAACGAGTCCTCTTCCTGCTGTTTTGATCCTGTATATGTCATCGTAAGAAGATATCCCGCCGGCATAAGTGCACGGCTTGCCGGATGTGGCCAGGATCCTTACCAGTTCTTCATCAATGCCGTTTTGCAGTCCCTCGGAATCGACTGCATGAACAAGAAACTCGTCGCAGTACTCCGACAGCCTTTCAAACAGCTGAAGGTCCACAATCTCATCCGCGATCTTATGCCATCTGTCTGTAGCAACCCGGTAAGTGCCTTCTATATTCTTGCAGCTCATATCGAGAACTATTCTGTCAGATCCTACGGCTTTAACAAGTTTTCTGAGATTATCCTCATCTATCCGCCCGTTTGAAAAAACAAAACTTGTCACGATAACGTGGCTGGCTCCTGCCTCTATAAACTCTTCGGCATTCTTATCGTTGATCCCGCCTCCGATCATAAGTCCGCCCGGATATGCCTCAAGAGCCTTAAGTGCCTGCTGCCTGGATGCCTCATAATATTCGCTTTCCCTGCGGTTAAGTATTATCACATGTCCGCCCGGCAATCCGAGTCTACGGTAAAGCTTTGCGTAATACTCTCCGCCCTTTTCGGAAACGTAGTTTTCCAAAGCTTTTCCGCTTGCATCATCAAGAGTTGCCCCGACTATCTGCTTAACGGCTCCGTTATGAATATCAATGCAGGGACGAAATTCCATAGGATCAACCTATCACATCGGACATATCGTACAGTCCCGGTCCTTTTGAGGCAACAAACTTTGCGGCCTCCACGGCACCTTTGGCGAATACCCCTCTTGAATAGGCACTGTGTGAAAATGTGATCACCTCGTCGCGTCCGGCAAAGATCACATCATGATCTCCCACTATCGAACCGCCACGAACCGCACTTATCCCTATCTCTGTATCCGGTCTTACCATGCGCCTGGAAGATCTGTCGAACACATAGTCTTTTTTCTTGTCAAGTCCGTCATTAACAGCATCTGCAAGCGCAAGTGCTGTTCCCGACGGAGCATCCAGTTTGTTTCTGTGATGCTTCTCGACTATCTCAACATCAAAACCGGCCTCTGTAAGTTTGGCGGCATTTTCCTTGAGTATCTTGGATATCAGGTTGATACCAAGCGACATATTCGCTGATTTGAACATTGCTACGGTAGCAGATGATTGCTTGAGCAGTTCAACAGTTTCATCGGTAAGTCCTGTAGTACACTCAACAAGCGGGATCTTATGTGATACGCACCACTTAATGACTCCGTCTACCGCCGCCGCATTTCCGAAATCCACAACTACATCGGCATCAGCGCTTACTTTGTCAATACTGTCGACTACCGGAAAATCAGCCGCTGCCGTATTGATATCTACTCCTTCTGCAATCTCGATACCGCTGTCTTCCCTAACGATATCCGCTATCATTTTTCCCATACGGCCGTTACAGCCGTGTAAAATCATTCTGACCATTTCTACAGCACCCCGTACTCTTCCATAGCCTTTTTGAGGACTTCTGCGTTATCGCTCTCCATCTCACAAAGAGGTCGGCGAAGTACTCCGCGGTCTCTTCCCTGAAGTTCCAAAGCCTTCTTGACCGGTATCGGATTAACCTCGCAGAACAAGGCGTTGCAAAGCGGAATGGCATCAAGCTGTCTCTTTGCGGCAAGAGCAGGATCATTGTCGAAAAATGCCTGGCAGATGTCATGGGTCTTTCTCGGTGCAACATTTGAAAGTACTGAAATAACGCCGAGTCCGCCCAGCGCCAGTATCGGAACTATCTGGTCATCATTGCCCGAATACAATTCAATCTTATCTCCGCAAAGACTCATAAGTTTCGCAATCTGTGATATGTTTCCGCTCGCCTCTTTGATACCTACGATATTCGGAACGTCATTAACAAGAGTCGCAGCGGTCTGTGGCAGAATATTGCATCCGGTCCTTCCCGGAACATTATAAAGGATCATCGGGATATTAACGCTGTTGGCAACTATCGTAAAGTGTTCGATAAGGCCCTTCTGCGTTGACTTGTTATAGTACGGCGTTACAACCAGAAGTGCATCCACCCCGTACTTTTCCGCTTCCTGAGACAGGTAAACAGCGGTTTCCGTACAATTGGATCCTGTTCCGGCTATAACGGGTATTCTGTGATCCACAACCTCGGTACAGAACTTGATGCAGTCAAGATGTTCTTCATGTGACAAGCAGGAAGCCTCACCCGTTGTTCCGCATACAACTATCGCATCCGTTCCGTTATCGATCTGATATTCTATCTGCTCTCTGAATTTGTCGTAGTCAACTTCCCCGTTTGCAAGAAAAGGTGTGCAGATTGCTACGGCCGCTCCTTTAAATACCGACATTTTCATAACCTCCGTCTAATCATGTTATTTATGTATAATCTCTATGACTGCTCCGATGTCCCACCGAGTGAAACGATCCAGTCAAGTGGCTGTTGATTGATAAAAATCGGAATAACAACTATAGTTGAACCTTTTATCTCAATCGGATCCTTTGACAGTCTCGGCGGTAACAGATTCAGTTCCATTCCTTCCTGACTCTTTGCGGTTGCAAACAGCCCGTCACTGATATTAATAAACTCTCCGACCGAATCAAGGGCATTGACATCGACCTCATCAAAGAACTGCTTGGCAAATGCTTCGGCTATGGCAAGTATTCCCTTGTCGTCTCCGGAAAAAGCTGTTAATACGTTATAATCACCGACTATCTCCTGCATCGCAACAGCTCCGGTCCTGTAATCACTCGTTGTATACCCGCGCCTTATTGATATGTCATCCGATGCAAGACGGTTAATGCATCTGAACGTAACCGCAAGAAGATCAACAAACGGACCGTCCGGTAGCTCAGGCAAAAACAACGGAAGCACTCTGTCAACATCTCCGGATTTGATATCTTCCATATCCGAAAACGTAAAGCCGTTTTCCTTCTTGTAATAATCGAGTGCACCTTCGATCTGCTCAAGCGTCAATATGTTCTTGTCTACCGCGCTCTGGCAAAATCTCATATATTCATTGCCCTGCAGAGCAAGGAGCCGTTCCACCTGAACTTCGTTAAGGTATCCGAGCGAGATCGCGATATCACCGAATTTTTTGTCCATCATCTGCTGTTTAAGGTTTACCTCTTCAGCCTGCTTCTCAGTCATCAGTTTCTCTGAAACAGCAATAAGACCAAGCTTGACCCTTGTCTTGTCGATCTGCATCTTAATGCTGAGGAATTCATCATCGGTAATGATATTTTTCCTTACAAGATAATTTCCAAAAATATTAGTAAACATATCGTCTCCTTTTTAAGAGCTCGCTTTAACCCTAAATTATATTATACAAAAAACTGCTGAAAATGTCTTTATAATTATTGATTATTCTTCTGGGCAAAAGCGGCGCGCTTTCTAAGCGTCGGGTCAAGTATCTTTTTACGTATACGCAGTGTCATTGGAGTGATCTCCAGAAGTTCATCGGTATCAATAAATTCAAGTGCCTGTTCAAGCGAAAGGATTTTGGGCGGCGAAAGCCTTAAGGCATCGTCTGAACCCGATGCACGGGTATTTGTCAAATGCTTGCTCTTGCAAACATTGATCTCCACATCCTCAGGTTTCCCGGTCTGGCCTATTACCATACCGGCATATACCTTCTCTCCTGCCCCGATAAACAATACTCCTCTCTCCTGCGCCTGGAACAGTCCGTAAGTAACTGATTCCCCGGATTCAAACGCTATGATACTGCCCTGTTTTCTGAACTGTATATCCCCCTTATACGGAGCATATTCGTCAAAGATAGTATTAATTATCCCTTCACCTTTCGTATCGGTCATAAACTCCCCGCGGTATCCGATAAGGCCTCTTGCCGGTATTGAAAACTCTAGTCTCTGGTAGCCTCCGGTTATCGGCATCATGTTTTGAAGTTCTCCCTTACGTGATCCGAGTTTTTCTATGACATTTCCCGCATAGCTTTCCGGGACATCTATGTAGGCGATCTCCATCGGCTCACATTTACGTCCTTTTGAGTCCTGACGGTACAAAACCTCCGCCTTGCTTACCGCAAACTCATAGCCTTCACGCCGCATGTTCTCTATAAGGACCGACAGATGAAGTTCTCCTCTTCCCGAAACCTTAAAACAATCCGTTGAATCGGTTTCTTCAACGCGAAGAGAAACGTCGGTGTTAAGTTCACGCATCAGTCTCTCACGCAGGTGCCTTGATGTCACAAACTTGCCTTCCTGTCCTGCAAGAGGTGAGTCGTTTACCATGAAATTCATCGAGATGGTAGGCTCCGAGATTTTCTGGAAAGGAATAGGCTCGGGAAATTCCGGATCACATATCGTATCCCCGATATGAATATCGGAAATACCTGATATGGCCACTATTGAACCTACAGTAGCTTCCTTGACGTTAACCTTGTTCAGTCCGTCATATTCATACAGTGCGGAAACCTTTACTTTTCTTTGTTTATCGGGTTCATGATGATTGACGATCGTAACGTCCTGATTGATCTTAATTGATCCGTTGCTGACTTTTCCGACACCGATCCTGCCGACATACTCATTATAGTCTATTGTACTGATCAGCACCTGACAGCCCGCATCGAAGTCACCCTGCGGAGCCGGAATATAATTGACGATCGCATCAAACAGCGGGATCATGGTTTTCTCAAGCTTGTCAGGCTCTCTCCCGCTCATACCCATCTTGGCCGAAGCATATATGAACGGGCAGTCCAACTGCTCGTCACTTGCATCAAGATCCATGAACAGTTCTAATACTTCATCGACAACTTCCCCACATCTTGCTTCCGGCCTGTCAACTTTATTAACACATACAAGCACCGGAAGTTTCAGGCTCATCGCCTTTTTGAGAACAAACTTTGTCTGGGGCATTACACCTTCGAATGCATCAACTACAAGAACCGCACCGTCAACCATCTTAAGAACACGCTCAACCTCTCCTCCGAAATCGGCATGTCCCGGAGTGTCGACAATATTTATCTTGACGTTCTTGTATGAAACCGCTGTGTTCTTTGACAGGATCGTGATGCCTCTTTCTCTTTCGATATCATTCGAATCCATCACGCGCTCGGCAACTTCCTGATTGTCACGGAATACCCCGCTTTGCTTTAGCAGTTCATCAACAAGGGTAGTCTTGCCGTGATCAACGTGTGCGATTATCGCAATGTTTCTGATGTCTTCTCGTTTTGTAATCATATATTATTTCCTTTCATACTTCGGTCATCAATGCATCACTGCATAAGTATTGGAAGTGATGCCCGAAGCAGCGATTATATTAAATCCCCAGGATACGCGTCGCAAACTGGAAGTAAATAAGGAGCGAGAGCGCATCCACGATCGTAGTAATGAACGGGCTTGCCATTACTGCCGGGTCAAACCCTATCTTCTGTGCGATCATAGGAAGTGAACACCCCACGATCTTAGCAAAGAAAACCGTAACCACGAGCGTCAGACATACAACAAGAGCAACCACAACGGATACTCTGTCGATTATCATTATCTTCGCAAATCCGACAACTGCAAGAGTGATTCCGCATACGACCGCTACCCTTATCTCCTTCCATATAACCTTGAATATATCGGACCATTCTATTTCATCAAGAGAAAGTCCGCGGATGATCGTAACAGAAGCCTGTCCGCCGGCATTACCGCCCGTATCCATAAGCATCGGGATAAAACTTGTAAGGACTACATATGCACCGAGTGCCTGTTCATAATGCGTGATTATCTTGCCTGTAACCGTCGCACTTATCATGAGGAGCAAAAGCCACGGAATACGCTTCTTCCATGTCTCAAAAGTGTTCGTCTTCATATACGGCTTATCGGTCGGCAGGATAGCTGCCATCTTTTCGATATCCTCCGTAACCTCTTCCTGCAGGATATCGACAACGTCATCGATGGTGATGATACCGACGAGACGACCTTCATTATCAACGACAGGCATTGTCGTAAGGTCGTATTTCTGGAACATTCTGGCAACTTCTTCCTGGTCGGTCATCGTATTTGTCGATATCACATTTTCATTCATGAATTCGACAACATGAACATCCGGTTGGTTAAGCAGAAGATCCCGAAGCGATACCGTTCCGATCAGATGACGTCCAAGATCAAGTACATAACACGTATCTATTGTCTCTTTATCAACGCCCGTTGTCCTGATCCTGTCTATGCATTCGGAAACCGTAAGGTTTTCCTTCAGGTCAACAAACTCGACAGTCATAAGACTTCCCGCCGAATCCTCGGGATACCGAAGCAGGTGATTGATATCTCTTCTTGCTTCCGGATCGGCATTAGCAAGAAGCTTTTTGACAAGCCCCGCCGGCATCTCTTCCATAAGATCCGCCGCATCATCAGCCATCAGATTATTAATGATGTTGGCTGCCTCACGGTCGGTTAGTGTCGTTATGATCTTCTGTTCTATCTCAACCGGAAGGAATGCAAATACATCTGCTGCTATCCCCTTCGGCAGGATCCTGAATACTTTGATCTGCTCTTCAAACGGCAGTTCTTCAAGCACCGATGCAATATCGGCTTCATTCCATTCAGCAAGTTCCTGTCTGAGGCGGGTATACTGTTTTTCTTCGACGAGTTTGAGTATCTCTTCCATTGTCATTTTATCTTCCAATTCAGTACCTCCTTTTGCCGACAGTCCTGCCGTTACTTAACTGACCCGTCCCGGTCTTTGATGATCACAACGCTTTCGGGTTCGGAATAACAGGCTTTGCCTGCAGTTATGTCCGTAATGTCAGCCATCAGGTCCTTCGCATTCTCGGCAACGATAACAGCCTCCACATTACTCGTATATACAGTATCCTTAATGACGTATTCTTTGCGTGCACACAGGTTCTGAACCTTGCCCCAGTCATTGTAATCGCATTTTACATTAATACTGTAGCCCTGTATTTTTCTGATCAGTTCGCAATTATCAAGTCCCGTTTTAACAGCGGACGAATAGGCTCTTACAAGTCCACCGGTGCCTAGGAGTGTTCCTCCGAAATACCTTGTCACGACAACACAGATATTCGTTATGCCCTCTTTTGTCAGAACATCCAGCATCGGCCTTCCCGCCGTCCCCGAAGGCTCACCGTCATCGGAGCATCGTGATTTTTCACCATTTTCACCTATTATGAACGCACTGCAGTTATGTCTGGCATCCCAATACTGCTTCTTAATACGCGCAATAAAATCCGCCGCTTCCTCTTCGGAAGAGACAGGTTCGATAGTAGCTATGAAGCGGGACTTCTTTTCTTCAATTTCTCCCGTCCCGCCTTTATATAGAGTTAACCATTCCATTACGTACACATAATAATCTACAGCAAGCGTCTTGTCATTTGTGGCAAAAGCTTTGGAGTGCGTCGTTACTTAGCGAGGTTTTTGCGAGCTTAGTAACGTAACGCACGGAAAGATGAGCGCAAGCGTCTTTTGCGCAAATGCACAAGACGCTTGCTTTATTTACTGGCCTGCATTTAGTGCGTTCTGTGCATTTAACGCATTAAGAGCGTTAAGCCAATCCTGCTGGGCTTGGGCGGCAGCCGCCGCATTCGGATCAACGACTGTGGCATTCGGATCAGCCGGAGTTGTTCCGTCAAGTCCCGGGACGAGACCTGCTGCCTGCATCTGAAGCAGGTTGTAGTAATCCTGGGCAGCCACTCCGTTTATCGTACTGTGCGGACAGAATCCTTCCGCAGTAGCCTCGCCCTCATATGCATACGGACATGTAGCCGTCGCTTTCTGTCCGGTCATTGCACATACAAGTCCCGTATCAAATATATTACCGTAGTGGTTGGTACAAGGCTCCGTCGGAACCGTTCCCGTGGCAAAATACTCTGTGATCGCGCTTCCGTCTGCGCGGCAGACATCTGTCACAAGTCCTCCGGTCTTCTTACAAACCGTAGCCGTGGTTATTCCTTCCGGCATGGTAAATGACTTGTATTCGAGTCCCTCATGGATCCGGCTCATAACTGCCTTCCACAAGGTCTTGGCCGTGTTGGTCTCTCCGCTTCCGTTCATATGAACGTTGTTATCATAGCCACTCCATGTACAACATGTATAGTAAGGTGTATAACCGGAAAACCAGACATCAACGTTACTCGTTGTTGTACCCGTCTTGCCGGCAATTGCCATATTATCGAACTTGACTCTTGCACCTGTACCCTGCGTTACAACATCCTCCATCGCATCCGTAAGGAGGAATGCTGTCGTCTCTTTTAACACGCGGCGGCTCTTTGGCGTATTCTCAATGAGAACGTTTCCGTCATGATCTATTATCTTGGTGTAGAACATAGGCTTAATGTATGTTCCGCCGTTGGCGATCGTAGCGAATGCTGCCGTAAGCTCGAGATTGGTGACGCCGTCGGTAAGACCGCCGAGTGCAAGAGCCTGCGTTATGTCGGAAGATACAGTGCCGTTACTTTCGGTTCTTCTGTCAACAAGGGTAGTAAATCCGAAATTAAGAAGGTAATCAAAGCCGAGTTGCGGAGTGATCTCGGTAATAGTCTTGACCGCAACGATATTGAGCGACTGTTCAATACCATATCTGTATGTACATATACCCTTATAACCGTTGTACCAGTTTTTGACGGGACGTCCGTTCGCATAATTGTATGGCTCGTCGACCTGGGTGGAGGCAAGTGATTTGCCCGCCGCATCAATAGCCGGAGCATATGCCGCAAGAACCTTGAAACATGATCCGGGCTGACGTTTTGTATCCGTTGCACGGTTAAGGGTCAGAGATGCCTTTTTTTCACCTCTTCCGCCGACAATGGCCTTAACTTCTCCTGTGTACTGGTCGATTATCGTTACGCTTGCCTGCGGCTGTGGAGTTAGTGATATTGATTCCGTAATAAATGTGTATCCCGGTTCTTCCACATCCTGTTTGAATTCCTCAATAGCCTCGTATGCTTCTTCTTCGGTATTAAAAATACAGTTAAACCCGTTTCCGCGCTTTTCCTTGAAATGCTTTTCAAAATACTGCGTGGAAAAATTAACCGCATCATTTTCAGAATCCGTATACGAAGCTTCGTATTTCAGATAATACCTTGTGTTCGGAGGATAGTTCTCCTCATTGGCGAACTGCTCATCGCAGATACTCTGTATGTGGGGATCCTGGGTCGTGAAAATAGATAACCCGCCACTGTACAGAGAGTTGTATGCCTGCGTATACGAATATCCGAGACTTTCCTGAAGATCGCTTAATACCTGCTCGGTAAGTTCATCCACAAAATATGTATATATCGTCTTCTTCTCAACTTTTTCATTTACGACCTGTATGCGCGAGTATACATCATCCGCCATCGCTTCGTTGAACTGGGCTTCATTGATGTATCCCTGGGCCTTCATCTTTTTAAGGACTTCTTCTCTTCTGATTACGTTGTTCTCAGGATGGGATATAGGATTCCACTTGGAAGGGTTCTGCGTGATACAGGCGATAACCGCACTCTCCGACAGATTCAGATCCTGTACGTTTTTTCCGAAATATCTCTGGGAGGCCGCCTGAACCCCGAGCGTACCCTGTCCGAGGTTTATGGTATTTAAGTAATTCTCAAGGATCTGGTCCTTGGACATTCTCTTCTCAAGCTGGATCGCGCAGTACTGCTCCTGAAACTTACGCTTGAACTTGTCAACCAGACTGCTTTCCTCGGTCCATGATGTAAACACATTGTTCTTGAGCAGCTGCTGGGTGATGGTCGAAGCACCCTGATGGAGATTTCCGCTAAGAGCTTTGACACCCGCTCTCATGATACCTTTTATATCAATACCGTTATGGGTATAGAATCTTTCATCCTCTATCGCAACAAATGCATGCTGCATATCGATCGGGATCTTATCAAGTTTGACATAGACACGGTTTGAATTCTCCGCGACAAGTTTAGTTATCTGATTTCCCTCACTGTCATATACAGTCGTCGAATAACCTGCCGGAGCTACGTCAACATTCGAAATATCGGGAGCTGTATCAACAACACCCATAAACAATCCGACTCCGGCGCATAATCCGGCAACTGCTACGGTTACGGCAGCAAAAGTCACTACAGCAAACAGACTGACACCGCAGAACTTTCCGACTTTGGTAGCGGGAGAGTTCATGGATTTCTGTCGCTTTTTTATTCCTCTTCTTCCGTAGTTCATGTTATAACCTCTGGTACTTTATCAATCAAATCTTTATTTTATCAAATTATATGGTTATTCGCAATTCATAAGCCCATCCGTCGGCCGTGTCGTATTTCTGGTATTCGTCCACTATATTTCCAAGGATATTGGCTATATAGACCTGAATATCAACCGGCACATCCGTCTTCTTTTCACCGATTACCGACAGTTTGTATTCGCATTTTTTACTCGTAACATAGCGGCTGTCCACATTAAGAGTAGCCTTCTCACACTTGAACCCCTCTACAATGGCAAGTATCCACAGTGCAAAGGTCAGATCCGCCATCGCGGATCTTGGAACCTCACCGTACAGACAGCTTTTGACATCTCCGATGTTAACGTTTTCTTTGTTCTTGACAGCCTCGGTCATGTTATCATATATGATGTTTCGCAGTTCCGATATTTTAAAGTATGCTGTTGTCTGCAGCCGGAGCATCTTATCACAGGATTTTTTCACAAAACTGCTGTATGTACTGCCAAGATCCCTGCGCTTTAGAAACGCATCAAGGACCCCGTTAAAAAAAGGAGCGATCTTATTGTAACTGTATTGCTGGCGAAGCAGTGATTTTCTTAATCTGTCGATCGTTTCCGCAAATGTCTTCTCATCATTTTTCAGTTCGTTGATCCTTCTTACAAGATCCATATGAATATGCGCTTCATCTATCGAAGCTTTGACACCTTCTACGATATCTTCTATATTCCACGGCGGAAGGAAAACTTTACGCACACAATCTTCGTTTACGATCATTGGAACATATTTCGGATCGGTTAGATCCATGCAGACATCAAGGATCATATCCGGGTATTCGCGGGCACATCTGTCCACAAAATCATGAACTCTCATATCCGGAATATACCCGTCACTAAGCGTCAGATAAAACTCTCTTTCGGCAAGGAGTTCAAATGCCTGGGCAGCGGATGCGGCATTAATAAACTCAATGCCCTCGGCATTAAACCTTTCCTTCAGATTGGATGCTATCCCTTCATTTGCCTGCAGATATAGAATACTGGTCTCCATATATCACTCCGTAGGGTGCTTTCACAAAGTTATACAGAGTAAATTATAGCACCAAATGTTACGCAAAACCACAATAAACCACACAATAAAAGGGCGTGACAGATGTCACGCCCTTTTGTAACCGGATAATCTTTATTTTTCCGCAAGTTTGAGCATTATCTCATTGCTTCTTGCAACAAATTTCGTCATTGCATCGGCACTAAGCGGTCTGTTTGCAAGAACCGCAAGGTCATACAGCTGTGATGCGAACATCTGCGCTTCCTTTGTTGTTTTGTGCTCAAGAAGATATTTGACGAGAGTATTCTTGCTGTTAAGTACCAGCGTCTCACCCTCTGATCCGAACATACCCATATCCATTCCGCCGACCGAATACATCTTCATCATATCCTGCATACGGCGTGACTCCTCGGATATCGTAAGCACCGATGAAATACTCTCATTCTTGAGTGCTTCCACCTTAACGGTAAGCTTGTCATTCGACAGAGCCTTGTGGAACAGTTTTGTAAGCGCTTTTTCATCCTTCTCGATCTGCTTCTTGTCTTCTTCGCTATCTTCCCTGGAAGAATCTGTTATGTCAGCATCAATCCTCTTGAATTTGACATCTTCCATCTTGGATTCAAGCTGGTTGATGAACGGCTGGTCGATGTTATGTGTAAGAACTACCGCATCAAGTCCCTGTTCACGGAACATATTGATATACTGGCTCTGCTGCTGCATATCAGTAACGTAATAAACAGTTTTTCTGATTTTATCCTTTTCTTCGGAATCCTGTGATTGTTCGGAATCATCCTGTGACTGTTCGTCTACGACTTCTGCCTCTACCTTCTCGCCGTCCTCACCGGTAGCCTCTGAGGATTCCTTCTTCTCCGGAAGTTCCAGACACTCGGGAAGTGTCATGTACTTACCGTCTATATCCTTGAACAGTATGTAGTCTGTCATCTTCTCGCAGAACTTGTCATCCTTAAGACACCCATACTTGATAAAGGGACTGATATCATCCCAGTATTTCTCGTATTCTTCCTTTTCGGTCTTGCACATTCCTGCAAGTTTATCGGCAACCTTCTTGGAGATATAATCGCTGATCTTCTGAACAAATCCGTCATTCTGCAGCGCTGACCTTGATACATTAAGAGGAAGATCCGGGCAGTCGATAACACCTTTAAGCAGCATCAGAAACTCCGGTATGACCTCTTTGATGTTGTCAGCGATAAATACCTGATTGTTGTAAAGCTTGATAACACCCTCAATAGACTCGTACTCCATATTGATCTTCGGGAAGTACAGTATACCCTTTAAGTTGAACGGGTAATCCATGTTCAGATGTATCCAGAACAGCGGCTCCTTGTAATCCATAAACACCTTACGGTAGAACTCAAGATATTCTTCTTTGGTGCAGTCGCTCGGATGCTTTGCCCAAAGAGGATTGGGATCGTTGATCGGCACTTCGCGGCGGACGATTTTGGCCATTTCCCGCTTCGGGCTGATCTCAACTTTTTCCTTCTTGCCATCCTTCTCCTGCTCCTCGTACTTGGCATCCTCAGTGTACTTTTCGATAACCGTATCCTTGTCCGTTACTTCATCGGCAGGAATGTTATCATACTGGGTATCGGCACCCTCCTTCACCAGGAATATCGGTGTAGGCATGAACGAGCAGTACTTCTTGAGCACTTCCCTCATTCTGTATTCGTTACAGAATTCGAGGGAATCCTCGTTAAGGAAAAGCGTGATCGTTGTACCAACTTCTTTGCGGTCACCATCATCCATTGTATATTCCGTTCCGCCATCGCACTCCCAGTGAACAGCCTTTGCACCCTCTTTGTATGAAAGTGTATCGATGTGTACCTCGTCAGCGACCATGAATGCGGAATAAAAGCCGAGTCCGAAATGACCTATTATCTGGTCATCGTTAGTCTTGTCCTTGTATTTGTCAAGAAACGCAGTAGCACCCGAAAATGCGATCTGCGTAATATATTCCTCTACCTCATCGGCATCCATTCCAAGTCCCGTATCGGAAAACGTAACTTTCTTGTTTTCGGGATCAACTACGATCCGGATCTGCATATCATGCCCTTCGGGAATGCTGTATTGTCCGATTACATCAAGTTTTTTGAGCTTTGTGATAGCGTCACATCCGTTACTTACGAGCTCACGTGCAAAAATATCGTGATCGCTGTACATCCATTTCTTGATTATCGGAAAAATATTCTCACTGTTGATCGTTAAACTTCCTGTTTTTGCCATAAATACTACCTCTTTTCTTTAATGATCCCCCTTTTTCTTAAATATGATAAACCCACAAAAATCCAAAGTCAAGAAAAAATTAGCACTCAATCAGATTGAGTGCTAACAACTGTAAAATATTTATCATATACTTCAAAAAATCCCGTTGTTTTGACTATTCCTCCGGGATCATAATGGATGCTGTCCCATAACGGTTTGTTCAGATTGGACGTCAGGGTGGCAACGAAATTGTCATACACTTCGTTAAACGCTTCCTGTTTACGTTTTTCCACGATCTTGACCTTATTGGCATCCGTCTCTTCCGGATTAAATGTCGAAACACAGTATATAAGGTGGTATCCGTATTCGGTTTCGACTATATCGCTGACTTCCCCGACTCCGAGATTGAATGCCGCTTCTTCAAACTCTTCCGGCATAACCCCTCTTCCGAAACTGTACTCCGATCCTGTATCCTCGTTATAGTCGGCGGCAACAACTTCAAATGCCTCTCCTTCGTTGATCCGCTGGAGCGCATTGGCTATACGCATAAGTGCGCTTTTCTTCTCTTCACTGCTATATTCGATCTTGTTACCGGCATGATCGAGCTTGTATGTTTTAACAAGTATGGTCCTGACAGTTATAGTTCTTGCCTCGTCATCACTGATCTCCGGATTAACGTCGCATGTCACTGCCTCATACAGTTTATTTGCAACGGCAAACTCTCTGTACAGTCTGGTAACCGTTTCCATATCAACATCAAGATAACTCTTTTCGGCATCGGACAATGACTCGAAATACTCCCTTGCGGCCGCTTTAACTTTGGCCTCCTCATCCTCTTCAAGAACAACATCCATTTTCTCGGCAAGAAGATTCATTGTTTTGATCTGGGCAATTCTTGCGAGAATATTATCCTTGTAGGAATCCTCGAGTGTTCCTTCACCGACCCGGACAGACCATATCCCCTCTCCGAAAACCTCACTGTATCCGTTTTCCGAGTTGGCAAGATATAGCATTATCTCGTTCTTCATGCACGGATGTCCCTCGAGTCTGAATACCTCTCCTTCGATAAAATCGGAAGTAAGAACGACCTCGGTAGGAAGCTTGCCGCTTCTGCACCCTGCGACAGGAAGGCACACCAAACAAGCCGCAACAAGAAGAAATAATTTATTCGATATCGATATGAGATGCTTTGTCAAAATCTTCGAATTCAAAATCACTCGTTTTCTTTTCTTCCTTTACGAGTCCGACTCCCTTTGCCGCATCTTCCGCTTTGGCTATGATGTCCTGAGCTGCGCTCTTAACCGCTTTCTTGAGAGTATCTTTGTTTCCTGTGATATTCTCCTTGATATCATCTGCGGCTTTCTTGACATCCTCTGCAGCTTTCTTGGCATTTTCAGCTGCCTTCTGGGCATCTTCCTTAAGCTCTTCCTTGATCTCCGGATCAAGAGATACGTACGATCTCTCACTTGTGCCTTCATCCGGATCGGAAACCCCGTCAGCTTCCGCATATGACTTATCCTTATTCACTTCAAAGAAGTACCACAATCCGGCAAGTGCGGCACCTGTAACACCTACAAAAGTAACAAATTTTCCTAAACCTTTCATGAGAATTCTCCTTTCGTCTTCATTTCCATAAGGACCTGATCTTTTAGATCCCTCGTGCGTTCTTTGATCCTGTTGTTTGCAGTTCTGTTAAGCAGTATTCCCGCAATAAGTTTCTGAGCCACATCATATTTTTCAAATCTTGCAGATAATACAGCAAGCAGATAATCTATCGTCATCTCATCCATTCCGGCAATCGGGAAAGATTCCTTCTGTCTCGCATTCGTAAAGCCTTCATAGGCTGCTTTCAACGCTTCGTTCTCATCGTCCCTAAGCTGTGCCATTACATTGTCGTAATCAGGTTCATCCTCGGTAACCGATTCCTTCTTGCCTCTTATTACCCATGCCATTTTCAAACAAACAAGAGCTTTCTCACTGTCCTTGGCATGCTTAACTATAGACGAAGCAAGTGCCAGCTGGTATCTCTGTATCGCATCATCATATGACAACACCGGATTATTGGCGACCCCATGCACTTTTCCGCCGATACCTGCCCGGATCAGTTTGACCTGAGCCTGGGGAAGAGATGTGAAATACTTGGTCAGAACCGCATATCCGCAATATGGGCATACAACAACATCATATTTGGCAGGATCAAACTTTTCATATTTTGTTCTAAGATCCGGATCCTGACCTATTGGTCTTGCTTTACCTGTCCTTACGGCTCTGTAAGTAAACTTCTTACCGCACACCGGACATTCCGCCGACTTATCAAACAGAACATCTCTTTCGTCAAAGGCAACTTCCTCTTTCGGTTTTTCAACCGGTTTCGGTTCGGGCTTTTTTTCCTCCTCGAAAATATCGGCGCCCTCAAGCTTTCCAAGGCCGAGATCCGACAACCCTGATAATAAACCCATCTGTTAATTTCCTCCTGTCAGTTTATTTTAAAACTGCTCTTTAGCGATACGACCCTGTTAAAAACAAGACTTCCTTCTTTGGAATCCTTATAGTCCACACAGAAGAATCCGTTCCTTACAAACTGGAATGACTCATATGCCTTGGCATCAGCAAGCGAAGGCTCCAGCATGCAGTTCTCGATGACTGTACGTGAATTCGGGTTAAGATTAAGACTTCCGTCCTCATTATATACACCCTTTTCCTCATCGATCAGGTTCTCATACAGTCTTACCGTTGCACTGACCGCTGTGGGAACATTGACCCAATGAATCGTTCCCTTGACTTTTCTGCCTACTTCTCTTCCGTCCTGCCGTGTCTTCTGATCATATGTGCAGTGCACGCATGTAACATTTCCGCTCTCATCCGTTTCAAATGATGTACACGTAACAAAATACGCATTCATAAGACGAACTTCATTTCCGGGATACAGTCTGAAGTATTTCTTAACAGGCTCAGCCATAAAATCATCCCGTTCAATGTATAATTCTCTCGAGAAAGGAACCTTTCTTGTCCCGAGTGACTCATTCTCCAAATTGTTGGGAACCTCGAAATACTCGGTTTCACCCTCGGGGTAGTTGTCAATAATGAGTTTTATCGGATCGAGAACAGCCATAACACGGGGGCGTGACATTTTCAAATCTTCCCTTATGCAGTATTCAAGCATTCCGTAATCTACCGATGACTGACTCTTGGAAACCCCGCACAGATCGACAAATTTCTGAATAGAAGAAGGCGTAAAACCTCTTCTGCGGAGAGCCGCGATCGACACCAGTCTCGGATCGTCCCAGCCGTCAACAATTCCGTCTTCAACAAGTTTTTTGATATATCTCTTACCGGTAACAACATTTGTAAGATACATCTTGGCAAACTCTATCTGCTTTGGAGGGTGCGGATATTCGAGTTCTCTTACGACCCAGTCATAAAGCGGTCTGTGATCTTCAAACTCAAGTGTACAGCACGAATGCGTAACACCTTCTATCGCATCCTCTATAGGATGCGCAAAATCGTACATCGGATAGATGCACCATTTATCGCCGGTATTATGATGACTCATATGAGCAACCCTGTATATAACCGGATCTCTCATATTGATATTAGGGCTTGCCATATCTATTTTGGCGCGAAGCACTTTTTCACCGTCAGCATATACGCCGTTTTTCATGTTCTCAAACAGCTCAAGGTTTTCTTCAACCGACCGGTCTCTGTACGGGCTGTTCTTTCCCGGGGTTTCAAAAGTCCCGCGATACTCTTTGATCTCGTCAGCCGACAGATCGCATACGAAAGCTTTTCCTTTTTTGATAAGTTTAACAGCCGCTTCATACATCTGGTCAAAATAATCCGATGCAAAAAAGAGTCTGTCTTCCCAATCGGCCCCGAGCCACTCGACATCCGCCTTTATCGAATCAACGAATTCCGTCTTTTCCTTGGTGGGGTTTGTATCGTCAAATCTCAGATTGAACTTTCCGCCATACTCTTTGGCAAGTCCGTAATTGACAAGTATTGCCTTGGCGTGCCCGATATGCAGATAGCCGTTGGGCTCGGGAGGAAAACGGGTATGTATCTCATCATATTTTCCCTCCTCAAGATCCTTGTCAATTATCATCTCGATAAAATTTTTTGAAGTTGTCTCTTCGCTCATTATTTTTCCTTTTCCGTTGCTTACACTATTATCTATGAATGTAAAAAAACGCTGTGGTTAAGAAGTTCCCTGGGAACCTCGTGACCCGCTTTTTCGATCCTTCCGGTCGCTATATCAAACAAATGTATATCATGGGCAGCTTTGTGATTGTGCCTTTCTATAAGCTGTGTGTATTGGGGATTGGTCGCAATGGCACCCTCCCTTATCACTTTCGAGAAGGGACAGTAATTAAACAATATGGCTCTTACAACCTTGTTATGCCTAAGTGCACCGGAGCTTTCATACTGTATGTATGTTGCATAATCCGCAACAAACATTTCCTTATAACTGTTCCTGTGTTTTGCCAATGAGGCTTTGATCCGTTCCTTTGCTTCCTGTGACAGATCTCTGTTTTTTCTGTATGTATCTATATAATCCACATAGTCACTCGTAAGTGACCTCTCTGTCAGATCATTCCACCTTGCACCCTGGATCCTCTTGCACAGTTCCCAGCGAAATTCCGCACATGTCTTGATAAGTATTCCGGTTAGTTCTTCCTCCTGCCCTATCGGAAGGAGAAACCTTCCCGGAGTCGTTCTTTTGGCACCGGTTATTTCCTGCCACATTGCAGCTCTTGTTCCTACAACAGGCATAAGAATAATGTCGGGAAGCACTTCAACCTGAATAAACGCTTTATCAAGTCCCAGTTCCGGAGCGCTGTATACCGTCTGTCTGTAGAACAGCGAATAATCCACCGCTCTTATTACGCCGATCGTTTTATGGATAATATCAAAATTCAACAGAGATTTGTCAAGCGGTTTTGTCAGGGTCTGCCCCGAAAAAAAGGGGACGAATGTCGTTATACGCGAACTCATCATTCTGTTAGCGCTTTTAAACATATTGTCTATTTCGAACTCTACTCTTGCCCTGCCGTTAACAAGTGCCTCTTTTTCCTGGGCATCCGTAAGCGATCCTTCTCTTTTCTGCTTACGTATAGTCGTAATGTAGTCAGTTGAAAAATCATTTACGGAAGGGTCTTTCTTGCACATATACACAAGCCGCAGCCACTGGTAAAAAGTAAAGATCCTAAGCTCCTCATCAAGCCCCATAGACCTTGTCGCTTCATACAGTATCCGGGTATTATCTGCACCGGCCAGCTTCTCATCAATATATCCGAAATACAGAAACATCAACACTTCATCCGGTATACGCGAATCCTCGAGCGACTTAAAGAAAACTCTTTTATAAATCTCATAATAATAAGCGGTAAGTTCTTTACGAAGTCTTCTCGCATCGTCACCTGATGCCCCCTGATCGGACATCGCGGCAAACTGGTTTATCCTGGAAGATATCTTTGCTATATCCGCATCGGCTATACCGCCGTATTTGAGAATATTGTTACATGAATCTGAAAAATCAGGCATTTTATCCCCCTGAAGCATTAAAAAACCCGTTTTTATATTATATGATATTACCCTGTGAAATACAAATCATAAAAATAATTGCCTATATGTCAGTAAAACTCCTCTTTTGCCTGCTTTTCGGGTTCAACGTAATCACTCCACGACGGTTGTATCTTTTCAATTTTAAGCGGCTCTCCGGCTTTTACAACGATCTGAAAATCATCTTCGTAAACTATCTCACCGGGCATATTGGTATAGACTACAAAATACGGATGGTTGTATTTCTCAAGAAGCCACATTGCGGGCTTTATAAGTTTCATCATCATATCCGTATTCTCGGTCTTGAAAAAACATACAACGTTTTCCCTTCTCATACATTGCGGCGGCCACGGAAGTATATCCGCAAACCACGCATCTATTTCGCGGAACAGGTCAGCATCTTCCTTCTCCATGACATTATTCTGGATAAGTCCCCAGCACATACTGAAGATACCCTTAGGATAAAGAGTATTCTCGGCAAGTTCATTTCCCTGTATCCTTACATACTTAAACCCCATCTTATCCCCCTTACTCGGAACATCCCCCGCATCCGCTGCAGTTAGAACAGTCACCCTGTTTGTCCCAGCAGTATGTACACAACTTCGACTTGTCTATTCCTACCGATCGTACCATATCATCAAGCCGGTGGAACCGAAGTGAGGTAAATCCCAGCTGTTTCCTGATAGCTTCAAGCATTTCTTTATAATCGGTACTGTCAGGATCGGCGTAGCGGGCAAGTACTTCATCGGATACATCCTCACCTTCTCTCTCCCGGATTATCCTTCTCGTAATCAGATCATATTCTGAATTGGACCTTGAAAAATTAAGGAATTTACATCCATACAGAAGAGGCGGACAGGCCGGTCTGATATGTACCTCTTTTGCACCGCTGTTGTACAAAAATTCGGTCGTTTCACGAAGCTGCGTTCCCCGGACGATTGAGTCATCGATAAGAAGGAGCGATTTGTTTCTTATGAGGGCATCAACCGGTATTAATTTCATATGCGCAATGAGATTTCTCATGCTCTGGTCCGTCGGCATGAAGGATCTTGGCCAGGTAGGCGTGTATTTGATAAACGGCCGCGCAAACGGAATACCGGATTTGTTTGCATATCCTATGGCATGAGCAATTCCGGAGTCCGGAACCCCTGCTACTATATCCGGTCTGGCATCATCTCGCTGGGCCAGCATGGCTCCGCAGTTATAGCGCATCTCCTCCACATTCACACCTTCGTATGTTGATGTCGGATATCCGTAATAGATCCACAGGAAAGTACATATTTTCATTGCCTCGCCGGGAGGGGCAACGGTTTCATATCCTTCCGGTGTTATGTAAACCACTTCTCCCGGACCCAGCTCCTTCTCGTCGGAGTAACCAAGGTTAATGTATGCAAAACTTTCAAACGATACACAGAACCCGTCCTGCTTTTTGCCTATCATAACCGGTGTTCTGCCGTACATATCCCTCGCGGCATATATTCCCTTTTCGGTCATTATCATGAGGGTCACGGATCCTTTTACTTTCTCCTGGACATACCTTATTCCCTCTTCAAAAGAATCCTTCTGATTAACAAGACATGCTACGAGTTCCGTCGGGTTGATATTGCTTCCGCTCATTGCAAGAAACTGCGTGCGGTTTGTGGAAACTTCGTCAACAAGTTCACTCAGATTGTCTATACGTCCTACGGTAGTGATCGCAAAAGTTCCAAGATGTGATCTGATAAGAAGCGGCTGGGGTTCATAATCGGATATACAGCCTATTCCGAGATTTCCTTTCAGTTCGGTAACATCCCTGTCAAATTTCGTTCGAAAAGGCGAATTGGTTATGTTATGTATCGCCCTGTCAAAACCTTTTTCTCCAAACACAGTCATGCCGGCACGACGAGTGCCCAGATGCGAATGATAATCGGTTCCGAAGAACAGATCCCATACGCAGTCTTTCTTTGAAGCTACACCAAAAAATCCTCCCATAATATGTCTCCTTGTTGTCTTTACTTAATACCCTTAAAGGCTGTGCTGAAGCAGCCCGGGATGGCCTCTGAAAAATAGACGCCGTGTTCACTGCGCGTAAAATCCGATCGTCACATAAAACAAACATGCTGTCACTGCGAAAGCTGCGGATGTGCCCAGCAGTACGTATCGCAATAATCTATTCCCCAGTGCCTCTTCACGGTCGTACATAAGTCCCGCAAATACCGCCAGGGGTACAATTGAGGCCGCCGAGTATCTGTAATCCATCGCTGAAAGATTGGCTCCTCTGACCGCAAAAAGAATGTATCCGGCAAGAAATGTTAAAAACACGGCGCACAAAAACATCTTTATCATCGGGTCAGGTCCCGCTTCTTTTGATATACAGGTGCGTATCATCGCTGTTACATGAAGTATCAGTATGATTACGGCAAGTGCAAACAGTATCCATCCCAAAACGTTAACAGCCGCGGATATCCTTGCAAAATCACCTTCGCCGAATAAGGATGATTTTATAGTTGCAAGAATAAGATTATACTCATCATATGCAAATCCGTTCGATTTCATATACAAAAAAGGGGATGCCGTTCTTACATCAAGTATTGTCGGAACCAGCCCTCGCTTTGACACCTGCTCTCCGACCTCGGGAATATAGTTTGCAGGCATGTCAAAAAGCACTTTGTTTCTGACGGTCCACCATAATCCCAGCGGAAAAACAATAAGAGCAAAAGGAATAAACTCTAGCAAATATGATATGAGCTTCGCTTTTTCTTTAAATTTCCCGGTATCTTTCGTACATTTGCATATCATCAATAATGCAACGGGAGGTGCAACAAGCGCTGATGAAAGCTTTGCCGACATGGCAAGTCCGATCGAAATGGCAAGCAGAATGATTTTTCCTGTAGTCGGGTACATATACCATAGTATGGCTATGTAGATTGAAATAACCGTCAGGAGAACGGCAAGCGCATCGTTATTAATACTCCCCGACATGAGAATATATATCGGATGAAATGATATCGCAAGCATGGTAACAAGCATTCCTCCGCGCCTCATATTAAGCTCTTTGCACATCGCATATACCACGATCATCAGTATGCACATATAGCAAAGCGGAAGGATCTGAACATTCTTGTGCATGCGATTTTCCGAAACGCCCATACGTATGTTAAACCACATCCAGACTGCCGAAATAAAATGATGAAGCGGGGGCTGGAAAAATGCCCACACGCTTCTCGGATCAAAATCGGGTAATGATTTATTGGAAAGGATATACTCCATGTATGCCGCATGGCCCTCTCCGGCGCCGAAGTCGACAACGTCATGCTGACGGCACCAAACAGGAGTATACAGAACATAAGTAAACTTAAGAAGAATTCCGGAAAGCATTGTGTAAAAAACCAATGTTTTCGGGAATGAATCACGAAAAAATACAATAACAATTATCGTGCATATTATCAAAAAACAGTACTCGGAATTCTTAACGGTCTGCGTGGAAAGATCGAAGCAAAACGCAAGAAAAAGCGCAAATATGAAAATAGCCGTAATGGATTTAATAACAGTGTTATTTTTCATTCTATTGCCTTACTCGGTAATATTTTCGGCAGCATCTATAGCATTCTGTGTCTCGGAAAAATCACTCATGACCCGTCTGTAGATCTCATTCGCTTTTTCGGTATCACCCGACTCCCTGTACGCATATGCCAGTTCCATGAGATAATCGGAATTATCCGGTGCCAGTTCGGTGACTTTCGAATAATACTCTATGGCTGTATTGTAATCTTTGGTCTTAAGAGCCTCTTTCGCGGTATCAATATAATCCTTGAGCGCCGAATCGGATGCAATCTCCTGCATTTTGGCATACAGGGTTTTAAAGCTCTCCGATGAATCCATCAGATAGTCCGGTCCAATGTCGCCAAGTTCTTCCATGACTTTCCCGGAATTAACCGGATCCTCGAGGTACAGCAGTACTGCACGCAGAAGTCTGTCGTTTTCACTTGTTGCCCCGTTTGTTCCGGTCAGTTCGTCAATCTGCCGTGCGAGTTCCTTATTTTCATTTTCAATGGTCTCGGCTTTTTTTACAGCCTCCTGATGGGAGGCTTTCTCGGAAGCGAGTTCCTCACTTACCGCCATGAATTTTTCATCGGTCTCTTTTGTTGCCATACTGATTTTGCCCGGAAGTATCAGATACCAGCTTATGGCAATTCCGATCACAAGTCCGATCACTATATTAATAATACTGGAAAACCCGCGTTTTTCTTTCGTGCCGACAGGCTGTATTATCGTATCGTTTCCGTTCTGGTAAGTGATAATATCCTGTACGGGAAGATTATTATTCTTTGATTTCGGATCTTTATTTTCGGACTGCTGTATTATCAGGTTATTGATTTCCTTCAAATACCGCTGGGTAGTTGTATCGTTCCTGTCGATCCGAAGCGCACGAAGAAGCGTCCGCCTGGCTTTTTCGTAATCATTTGATTCAATATACAAAAGAGCCAGAAGCTGATAGCCGCTTATAAGGTTTTCGTTAATGGACAAAACCTTTTTAAGCTGAACCATTGCAAGATCCTGGCTGTTCTGATAACAGAAATTAAGCGCCTGGTTATACTTTTTGATCGTCTGGTTTATAGTATCAAGACGGGAGGGATTGCTCTGCAGAAAATTGATATACTCATCGGCAATGTTTTTCTTGCTCTCATAATTCTTGCTTATTATCCACTCCGAAAGCGCCGGGACAACTTCCCCTCTTTCAAAATAGCACAGCCCAAGCAGATTTCTGGCATCCGTATTTCTTTTATTGTATTTAAGACTCTCGTTAAGAGATACAATCGCCCCGGAAATATCGCGTACATTTGCCTTGGCCAGGCCGTCATTATAAAGCATATTGGACATACACATAATATGCCTGTATATCCTTATATCGGTTCCGCACGAGGGACAATAGTCCTCACTGCCGAGACGATTTTGGCAAACGAAACACCTCATAATTCTTTATTCTCTTTTTCACGTCTTAGCATCTCTGCCATTATATCGGTCATATCCGTAAGTTCATGTTCTCTTACGGCATTTTCAACTTCTTCTATTTCCATACTCGGATGAAACTTTTTAAGTTCCTCTTCAAAATTAATCATAACGTTTTAACCTCTATATTACTGCTCCCAGCAGGTCTGAAAAACTTTACATGCTGTAATGTGTTGCTTATCCTGAGTTCTTTGTTGTCTATCCTTACTATAACTCCCGGATTGACGGTATCCTCAACTTCAACCGCCGCTTCCGATCCGACATTAATAGTCTCCTCAATATCCGTCAGCTCCTTTTCGACATGCTCAAGCATTCTCTCATCCCTTTTCATTTTTCTTTGAAGCAGGCTGATCTTAGCATCCTTAACGTCTTTGGGATCATTTGATATCCGGACATCCCTTATCATTTCTATCTCTTTTTGAATCTTTTTGATACTTTCCCTTGCGCTTTCGGCCTTGGATGAGAGAAGATGATGTCTCTTATCGTAGTCATCGCTTATTCCCGAAGCTATGACTGTCTTGAGCTCCGCCTTATTTCCTGCATGGCTCGTCGACATTTCTCCTACGCTGTAATTTGTCCCGCCTATTATTGCACCGCGCTTGCCTTTGACCCGCACGGATTTACCTGCGGAAACAACCGAATTGAGTATTATATTTGCTTCAACATTCCCTTTTGCTTTTACTTCCGAGAATTCTATAAAATCAGCGTATACGTTTGATCCGGATATAAGTCTGGCTTTTCCTCCGCCCTGTATGCCTTTCTTGAGGACAATATCTCCCTCTGCGATTATTGTTGCTCCTTCGACGGTGCCGTCAACAGTTACGGATTTGGTTGCCCGTATATATGTCCCCGTGCTGACATTCCCGTGTACAATAACGTCGCCGCGAAAATCTATCCTTCCCGTGACAAGATCCAGATCTTTGCGAAGCTCATACAGGTCGCGGACCTGAAGTTTAAAATTACTGTATTCAACACGGCCTTCCATATTGGCGGTATATGTGTTACCGTCAAACGAAACGTCAAATCCGCTTCCCTTAAGCGGCGGTTGTTCCTTGGCAGGTTTACACCTTATCTCACGGTTCCTGACATCCATTCCCGAACTTCCGGAAACAGCCGGATGATATACGGCAAGCGTCTGTCCGGGCGTTACCGACTGAATAACACTCATGCTCTGGTAATCCACAGACCCGTCCGAACGTATCGTCGGATGTTTTATCTCACCTAAACTGAACAGAAAATCATAATATCCGTTCTGTGATTCAACAAGACTTTTCCCTCTTGCCACAACAATATCTTTCAGATAGATCCTGTCCCTGACTGCTTTTTCGATCTCTGAATATATCAATCCGTACAAAACGCCGTTTGCACGCAGATAATGAATGACATCCTCAACGGTTAATGTCTCACCTTCCTTGGGTTCGGTCAGAAAAACCGTTGCGGTCATCGAATCATCCGATATGTTGCATCTCCATTTTTCGGTCGAAACAGCCATAGCGTTCCTGCTTTCGAGTCAGTTATTTGGATTCAAGAGTATCAAGTCTCTCCTTAACCTGGTCAAGGAGTTGTGTGTATTTTTCGAGTTTTTCCTTTTCCTCGTTAACTTTAACTTCCGGCGCTTTACTTATGAACTTCTCATTTGAGAGCATTCCCCGGCAGCGTTTTATCTCACCGTCAAGACGGTCTTTCTCCTTTTTAAGTCGCTCTATTTCAGCCGATATATCAACAAGTTCCGCAAACGGAATGTAGAGTGTCGCATTAGCGATCATAACGGAAACAGCATCGTCATCTATTCCTTTCTTATCGCTTTGGATAAGGCTCGAAGAAGCTCCGGCAAGGCTCTCAAAGAACAGCTTTCCTTTTTCGAACGCATCCTTTACCTTGTCATCTTCGGTAACGATAAATACATTCGCCTTCTTGGATGGAGCCACATTCATGCTGCTTCTGACATTTCTGATCCCGCGTACCGCCTCCTTGATAAGCTCGATCATATCCTCATCCTGCTCATATTCACGCTCGCTCTTATATTCCGGCCATGAGCAGATCATGATAGATTCGGCTTCACGCTTTTCATCAGTTTCAGTCAGCGTGCAGTATATCTCCTCCGTAATAAACGGCATGTATGGATGCAGGAGTTTGAGTGAATCGATAAGTACACTCTTTAATGTATAAAGTGCTGCATTTGATGATTTTTCATCGGAGGTATTATACAGTCTCGGCTTGATCATCTCAATGTACCAGTCGCACAGAACATCATAGATAAAATCATATACTTTCTGTACTGCGATACCGAGTTCAAACTTCTCCATGTTATCGGTTACTTCGCGGATGACTTTATTAAGTTTTGAAAGCACCCATCTGTCTTCGGCGTGAAGTTCATCATCTGAAGGTTTCGTAATATTCTTACCTTCCATGTTCATCATGATAAATCTTGACGCGTTCCATACCTTGTTGGCAAAATTCCTGCTCGCTTCGACTCTCTCATCGGTAAAGCGCATATCATTACCGGGTGCGTTGCCTGTAACAAGAGTAAAACGAAGTGCATCGGCACCATACTTCTCTATTACTTCAAGCGGATCTATACCATTTCCGAGAGACTTACTCATCTTACGACCCTGTCCGTCACGCACAAGACCATGGAACAGAACAGTAGAGAAAGGCTTCTCGCCCATATGCTCATATCCCGAGAAAATCATCCTGATAACCCAGAAGAAGATGATATCGTAACCCGTTACAAGAACATCCGTAGGGTAAAAATAGTCAAGCTCCTCCGTTTTCTCGGGCCATCCGAGTGTAGAGAACGGCCAGAGTGCTGATGAGAACCACGTATCAAGAGTATCTTCATCCTGACTGATGTTAGTACTTCCGCAGTCGGGACACTTTGTTACCGGTGTTTTGGATACATGCATCTTGCCGCAGTCCGCACAGTAATAAGCAGGAATCCTGTGTCCCCACCAAAGCTGGCGGCTTATGCACCAGTCACGGATGTTATCAGTCCAGTTATAATATGTCCTGTCCATTCTCGGCGGAACAAGCTTAATATCACCGTTTTCAACGGCACGCCTGGCGGGCTTGATAAGCTCGTCCATCTTCACGAACCACTGCTGTTTAACAAGAGGCTGGATCGTTGCGCCGCACCTGTCATGAGTGCCGACATTATGGGCATAGTCCTCGATCTTGACAAGAAGCCCTTCCTCTTTCAGTTCTTCCACGATCGCCGCTCTTGCATCAAGATCGGTCATCCCCTCATATTTACCGCCGTTTTCGTTTATCGTTCCGTCATCATTCATGACGTTAACGATAGGAAGGTCATGACGCTTTCCTACTTCGAAGTCGTTAGGGTCATGTCCCGGAGTTATCTTAACAACACCGGTTCCGAATTCCATGTCAACGTATGTATCCTCGACAACCGGTATCGCTTTGTTAACGATAGGAAGCCATACACTTCTGCCGTGAAGTTTGGTGTAGCGCTCATCATCGGGGTGAACCGCAACAGCTGTATCGCCGAGCATCGTTTCGGGACGTGTTGTGGCAAATGTCAGGAATTCCGTAGTTGAAGGTTTACCGTTTTCATCAACAAGCGGGTATTTGATATGCCACAAATGCGAGGGCTGCTCAACATATTCAACTTCCGCATCGGATATCGATGTATTACATACCGGGCACCAGTTGATTATCCTTGCGCCTTTGTATATAAGGCCCTTGTTGTACAGGTTGACAAAGACTTCCGTAACAGCCTTGTTACAGCCTTCATCCATCGTGAAGCGCTCACGCTCCCAGTCACACGAGCTCCCCATCTTGCGGAGCTGCTTTGTGATCCTGCCGCCGTACTCTTCTCTCCATTCCCACACTCTGTCGAGGAATTTCTCGCGTCCGAGATCGTGCTTGTCTATGCCCTGCTTCTTGAGTTCAGACATGACCCTTACTTCGGTGGCAATACTCGCATGGTCTGTTCCCGGTTGCCAGAGCGCATTATACCCCTGCATTCTCTTAAATCTGATAAGGATATCCTGCATCGTATTGTCAAGGGCATGTCCCATATGAAGCTGCCCCGTAATGTTCGGAGGCGGCATCACTATAGTAAAGGGTTTCTTCGATCTGTCCACTTCGGCGTGAAAATACCCGTTTTTCTCCCATTTTTCGTATAATCTTCCTTCCATTGAGGAAGGATCGTAAGTTTTTGCCAGTTCTTTGCTCATGTTAGAATATATACTCCTAAAATATTATTACGCATTAAGTACGCTCAGACGCCTTTAGTCCGCTCAAGTACTTGGCTCCTTTAGTCCGCTCAGACGCCGCTCGGGCTGTCACGATTCTTGAATCGTGACATATTATACCACACTTGTGCAGGTCTTGAAATGATCTCAGTTTTTTTCGATATTCTCTCTTATATGCTCCACATATCTTCCGGCTGCCGGGGATGGCGAATGGTCTTCCGGATATATGAGCACATATGTTGTCGTTCTCCCGGGATGAGATATTTCCTTAATAAATACCGAATCATCGTGAACCAGATCGGCTACTGCCGCCGGGTATATCGCAACCCCGACATTCTTCTCGCAAAGTTCATATGCGCTTGTTGCATTTGCGATCCTTGCCCGGATCGAAGGCGTAACCCCCGTAGGCGCGAACCAGTCTTCTATCTCCTGCAGTCGCGAGCCTCTTGAGGGGATAATAAGGTCGTATCCCGCAAGCTTTTCAAGAGGTATGGTCTTGCCCTTCATCTTCGCAAGCGGATGTGCGCGGGAGAAAATCGCGACCCACGCTTCCGTATATACCGGCATACCGTGCAGTCCCTGCGGATCATAAGGCTCCATTATAATACCGACATCAGCAAGCCCGTTCCTGACACGCTGTGTGACCTCATCGGAGTTTCCGTTCCAGATATTATACTGAACCTGCGGATACTTCTCCGTAAACGATGATATGAACCCTGCCGTAAGTCTCGGTGCTTTTCCTTCCACCTGCGCAATATAGACAGTGCCTTTTAAGCCCGTATGCATTTCCCTTATATCTTCAACTGAAGCGTCAGCCAGTGCTACGATACGGTTGGCATAGGTTCTGAACCTGATTCCTTCTTCCGTAAGCTGCAGGGTATGATGCTCTCTTACAAACAGTTTTGTTCCAACCTCATCTTCAAGATCCTTGATCTGACGGCTAAGAGGCGGCTGCGCAATCATAAGCCTTTCGGCAGCACGGGTAAAGTTCATCTCTTCACATACTGCAAGAAAATATCTTAAATGCCGAAGTTCCATAACACACCTCCCCGATCTTTTGAGAGCCACGCCATTGGAAGCTCGCTTCGCTCGGGCGTGGCCTACGTGCTGCAAAGTTTTCATAGAAAACTTTACACCACCAACCATACCAAAAAGGTATCGTCACTATTATATTATATGTATTTTACTATGTAAACATTCGGGTTTATTATAAGCTCAGAAAGAGGAAATGATTCCTCAAAGCAACAGGTTGAAGGTAAGAATAATAAGGAGGCGATTATTATGTTGAAGAAATTTATGGAGTTTATCGAAGAGTATTACGAAGAGTTTTCGCACTCAGAGAAGTGGTCATAAGATAGCTGCAATATCTTATCTCTTATTACAAAGGCGGGCATCCTAAGGATGCCCGTTTTCAATTAAAGGTTTCCCTTTCTTATATTTTCCCGGATTATCCGGTCCGTGATCTCATACAGTTTTTCGGAACCAAGACGTGTTTTGGACTGCCTCTCATATACACGGTCAGCTTTTATTCCGTGCTCTTTCCAGTCGGCGCCGTCATTACTGTTATTTAAGATAAGCGGCTGCAGGTTATCCATGGCGTGAGCATATCTGGCCTCAGGGCTTACATTTTCTTCAAATTCTTCAAACAAAGACATCAGCTCTTCTTTCTGATCATCCGGAAGGATAGAGAAGATCCTCTGCTTTGCTTTTTCTTCCCGCTCTTTCTGACTCTTAATGGCCTCATCGTCATAAGCATAAGTATCCCCCGCATCTATCTCCACTATGTCATGTATGAGGCACATAAGCATTACCTTTGATATGTCCACATCTTCATTTGCATATTCCCTGAACAGATATGACATTATGGCCATATGCCATGCATGCTCCGCATCGTTCTCATTCCTTCCGTGATCCGTAAGATGGGTTTGACGGAATATGTTCTTCTCTTTGTCTATCTCAAGGGAAAAATCGATCTGTTTTTTTATTCTCTCATCCATTTACTTCAATACCTGTTCTGCTTCCCCGGTCTGCTTAAACTGTATAATCCATACAAACCCTGCTTGCGGTAAATGGTCTGACCTTGGTATTTGCAACATCTACATGACTCGGATGTACTGCATAACCTTTCAGCGCTTCTTCATTTTCGAATGTTGAATCTAACATCAGGTCGCAGTTGGAACTGGCAAGGGGATTGATATTGACCTTTATATCGATCAGTCCCGGAACAACTCCCTTGAGTCCCTCAAGGCCGCTCTTGATACCTGCCTTGATCCCGGCTATCTGATCATCCGAATACTCTTCCTTAAGTGTCCATAATATTACGTGTTTTACCATTTTAACCTCCTCTACTGCATGTGTTTTTATAAAAGCATCATAATATGCGTCTTTTTTCTTTTCAATATGTTTGATGGCAAATGCAGTAAGGAAGAGTTTACCGGCTGGGAGGATTGGAAAGCGAAAAACCGTGCCGGAATTGACTGTGTCTTTTCATTCGCACGCAGTGGGAATACGATACATTCTTACCACTGATACTCCTTAAGATTCACCCTTCCATCCGTTACCTCGATACCGTCAGCCATAAGAAGCTTTTCCTGCTCTCCGGCACCTCCGAAGGCAAATTCTCCGGCAAGTTCACCCTTAGAATTGACCACTCTGAAACATGGTATATTATCAGGATCAGGGTTCTTGTGTAATGCATTTCCTACCGCTCGTGCCATCCTTTTATCCCCGGCAAGCTCCGCTATCTGAGCATATGTTGCAACCTTTCCTTTCGGAATCTTTTTAACCGCTTCATAAATCCTTTTTGTCGGACTATCAGCGATCAGGTCGTAACTCTCAGCTATCATACACTTGATATCACGATCCGGAATGGTCCCGTCCAAAATAATTGTATTCCAATGTTCCTTGTTCTGGTGATATCCGGGTATGACCGATTCGTAAATGTCCCGCCAGAAAAATGCCTTACCCGGGTCCACCTTAACATTAAGATTAATGAACCCTTCTCTCTCATATGTCCAAAGGAATGCCTTCTTGTTTCCCCTATACCTGACCAGTTGCCAGTTGTTATCGTGAAACGGAGCATCCTTGTATGTATCCGGAAAAGAAAGTCCGTAGTTAAGTGCTTGTTCTCTTGTCTTCATGATACTTATCTTTTTTCAGATTGGAAACAGGCCCATCAAACCCGGTTGTTCTTAAGTCTGGCTAATTCTGCCTTCGCAGCATCCAACTCAGCTTGAAGGCTGTCAGCACGCTGCTTCTCTTCTTCTGCCCGATGCTTCTCTTTCTCCGCACGTTGCTTCTCTTCCTCTGCACGCTGCTCCGCTTCCTCTGTACGCCTTCGCTCTTCCCTGATCAATTCTCTGTCCCGTTCCCAGCTCTTCATATACTTAATCCCCATCCCAGGCTTGTTCTTTGTATGCCTGACTATATTGTTCAGTTTATCCGTGTTGTCGTCTGTAACGTTCTCGTCTTTACTGTCGTTTATATACCTGAGCAGATTTTGAAGGCGTCTCTCATCGTCCCCTGCGTCCTCCGGAAGTTTCCCTTTAACATACAGGAAGATTCTCTTAACACCGTCATCATACTCCACATTCGGATGCGTCTTGACCACGGTACCTGCCTCGTAGTACAGCGCGTTCTCTCCAAACGGGTCATACGACAGAATAAAGATTGATACAAGATCCGGAAGCTTCTCGTAATCAATACCGGTGTTTAACAACTGTGTATCGATGAGGCCTCCGTAGTATCTACTTCTCCTCGGAAGGCTTTCCCTGCGGTCGCTTAGCTTATCCGGCTCTACATCGTAAACCCTTATGCTCTCCCCGGTCTGATCCGGTTCCTCAGTCACATACACAT